>PTLH01000073.1 GCA_002938035.1 Alphaproteobacteria bacterium MarineAlpha3_Bin6 | reverse complement strand
ATAGAGCACCTAAAAGAAAGCAAATTACTCGTATAAAGTTTCCACTAATTTTAAACAAAAGCATGGCAATAATTGTTTTAATTATTCCTTTTTTTCTTCTTAACCAGCAATGAAACTATTTTCTACCTATCTTTTCAGCAAGAGTTCCAACAGCAACAGCAAAAAAATTAGAGCGGTTCCATTTCAAGATTGTTTGATAATTAGAGTACGTCAAGAAAACACGGGAATTGGGTCCATTAAGCATAACAATTGATCCCATTAAATTTCGTTTAGGCAAGGCACCGCCATCCACCCGTAACACACCCAAATTACGCCATTCTGAGATGTCTTTACGGATTTTTAATCCGACCAATTTTTTGTCAAATCCTTTTGGAATTCTTACCTCTCTACCCCAGGTCTGATCATTTCGCCAACCTGATTTCGAAAGGTAATTAGCCGCAGAAGCAAAAGCGTCTTTCTTATTTTGCCAAATATCACGTTTTCCATCATTGTCATAGTCGATTGCAAAGCTTACGAAGCTGGAAGGCATAAATTGAAAATACCCCATCGCTCCTGCCCATGACCCTTGCATTTTATCTAATGTGATATGCCCCTGATCAAGAATACGAATTGCTGTTATCAATTGCCCTCGAAAAAACTTGCTCCGACGCCCATCGATTGCAAGAGTAGCCAACGCATGAATAACAGGAAAACCGCCATCGATGCGGCCAAAATCGGTTTCAACACCCCACAGAGAAACGATAAAGCGAGGTTGAACACCATACTTTTTCCCAATTTCATTTAGTAGCATTTTGTGCTTGGTTAATTTTCCCCGGCCCCTTATTACCCTTTGCTTAGGAACCACGCGCCTAAGGTACTGATCAAAGGTTAGGGTAAATTCAGGTTGACGGCGATCAAGATCAATCACCCTTTGAATAGGTTTAAAATTTGACAGAGCTTGTTCGAATGTCGATACCCTAATTTCCTTTTCAATTACTTCAGCCTTCAGTGCCTCTAACCAATCAGCAATATCAACTGTTTGTGCGACAACACTAGTTGATAAACACACGGCTACCGTTATACCCGGTGTCATTGCTGCCAGGAATTTTAATTTTTTCACGATTTTTCTCTACTCACTATTTTTAGGCAATTCCTTAATCAACCCGTATCCGCCCTTGGACCAGGAAAGAACTCATTTGTACGGCCAGTAAACCAATAAAACGTTAACCCTAACCATTCATGCAACCCCACCGCTAGACCGTTCATTCCGCCACGAAAATTAAATCTCACACCACGTTGTCCGCTAAATGTCGTATGGTAATCTACCGGATAAGGTATCACTTGCCAGCCCGCCTTTCGGAAAGTCCCAATTGCGCGAGGCATGTGGAAGGCGGAGGTAATAACTATCCACTGACCTCCGTCACGAGGCTTCACTAAACGTTTTGTCAGCACGGCGTTCTCCGCAGTATTGCGAGACTGGTCTTCGTAATGAATTCGATCGGCCGATATTCCTAGCTTATGAAATATGGGTCCCACAAAATGCGCCTCCTTAAGGCTTTGCCCAAATAGAACACCCGAACCGCCACTGAACACTAAACGAGCCTGGGGGTATTTTTTTGCTAGATCAGCAAACGCAGTCAGCCTTTCAACAGCTCCATTAATAGCGGGTGACCCTCGATCCTTTGAGATAAACTGATCTACCACACCTCCCAAAACGATAATACCCTCCACTACTTTGGGAAGAGATTTATTTGGGGGAAACCTATTTTCAAGTTTGGTTATTAATGTCTCGCCTAAAGGAATAGTTGCAAGTAGAACAGCGTAGAGCGCGGTCAATGACAAGCACCAGTGAGCTACGCGGCGCCAACGTGTCCAACTAAGGAGGGCGCCAATGACTAAACCCATAAATAATATGTTACCTGGGTCGACAAAAAACCAAAGGATCTTCGAAAGATAGAAAAACATGACACCGTGTTACTCTGGTTATATTGCAGTATCAATTAAGTCTGAGAACTTACCCAATCGCACGATATATACTAGGAACTAACTTAACGTCAGAAAAATAAACTTTTACCGATCGACTTTTGACAATTGCACATTAGGACAGTGTGCGGCAAAACAAGACAAATGCAGTTCTATAAAGGCCGGAAAACATGACAACTGAAAAACTTGGTTTTATTGGACTTGGTACCATGGGGTTGCCCATGTCATTAAATTTATTAAAAGCGGGTAACGATCTCGCGATATGGGGCCGCAACCCTGATAAACTAAAAGATGCCGTCACCGCAGGTGGAGAATTAATGGCAACCCCAGAAAAATTAGGGGAAATTTGTGGTGTCATTTTTTTGTGTGTCTTCGACTCAAATGCTGTAAATGAGGTCGTATTTGGCAGAGATGGTATCGCAAAAGGAGCTTCAAAAAATTTAATGATTGTTGATCATTCTTCCATCCATCCTGAACATACCCGAGAGATGGCAAAAAAACTGACAAATGAAACAGGCGCAAGCTGGGTGGATTGCCCTGTTTCTGGTGGCCGTTATGGCGCTCGGGATGGAACACTTGTCATGATGGCTGGAGGTGAAAAGGAAAACATAGAGCGACTACGTCCAATAGTAAGCGCCACGTCACAACGGCTAACCCATATGGGGCCTGTGGGTTGTGGGCAAGCGACTAAACTCGTAAATCAAGCGGTTATCGGTGCAGAAGTCGCTGTTCTGGCGGAAATGTTCGGGTTCGCTAATCGTTACGGTGTAAAAGTAAAAGAAATCCCTGATGCCCTTGCCGGTGGATGGGCCGACTCCACAGTATTACAAGACCACGCCCGGCGCATGATTCGAGCAGACTATTGGGAAACTGCACCAGGCAATACTGTCAAAGATCTAAATACGGTTTGTGAGATGGGTAGGACCACCGGTTCACCCATGCCAATCGCGGCATTAACGACCGAACTCTATCGCTACCTCGGTGCACAAGGCCACGCCAGTAAAGGGCAAATTGGATTAATGCATCTTTATGTCCAGGAAGCTTTAGATAAATAGATAAAATACTTTCAGGAAGGATCCAATGGCAAAACGAAAGAAAAAATTGAAAGACCTACGCAGTCAGCGTTGGTACGGCCCCGAGGATATGAGAGCCTCCAGCCACCGTGCACGTTCCCGGCAAATGGGTTATTCCACAGAAGATTTTGCGGGTAAACCTCGCATCGGAATTATTAATACATGGAGCGACATGAATACGTGTCACTCTCATTTTAAGCAAAGGGTTGAGGAAATAAAGCGAGGTGTTTACGAGGCGGGTGGGTTCCCGATAGAACTACCAGCCATGTCGTTGGGTGAAATCATGGTAAAACCCTCGACGATGCTTTATCGAAATTTTCTAGCAATGGAAGCAGAGGAATTAATTCGCTGCCACCCCATTGACGGTGTGGTCCTTATGGGAGGTTGCGATAAGACGACGCCTGCGCTCTTGATGGCAAGCTTCACCATGGACCTCCCTGCTATCTATATGCCCGCCGGCCCAATGCTACGTGGATATTATGCCGGTGAAACCCTAGGTAGTGGCACGGACGTGCTTCGCTATTGGGCAGACCGACGCGCAGGTTTAATCGACCAAGAAACTTTCGAAAACGTTATCGGAGGGTTGTCGCGATCAGCTGGTACATGCATGGTAATGGGAACGGCAGCCACGATGATGTCGCTCGCTGAGACACTTGGAATGGCGCTACCAGGTTCTTCTTCTATCCCAGCCGTAGACTCAAGTCATGCCCTAATGGCAACGGCAACCGGACGGCGGATTGTAGACATGGTATGGGAAGACTTAAGACCTTCTCTCATTATTACGGAAGCATCTTTCGATAACGCTACTGTTATCGACATGGCACTAGGTGGGTCCACAAATGCAATGATCCATCTTATTGCTGTCGCCGGTCGCGCAGGCATAAAACTGGATCTTGATCGCTTCGATACTATCTCACGTAAAACACCGGTACTTGGTAATATCAAGCCCTCGGGTAAATATTTAATGGAAGATTTTTATTATGCGGGAGGTCTTCGCGGCCTCATGGTCCGATTGAAGGAGCGGCTAGACCTTACCGCTAAGACTGTTACCGGAGGAACTTTAGGTGATTCCATACAAGGAACAACAATTTATAATGACGATGTAATATTGCCTCTCGACACGCCACTTTACCATGAAGGGGGAACCGCCATATTGCGAGGCAATTTGGCACCAGATGGCTGTGTAATCAAACAAACAGCTGCTGATCCAAAGTTTCACCAACACCAAGGTAAAGCTATTGTTTTTAAAGACTATGTTGATCTATCGGCACGTATTGACGATCCAAACCTAGATGTAGATGAGAACTCAGTTCTTGTTTTGCAGAATGCCGGACCAATCGGAGCACCAGGCATGCCAGAGTGGGGAATGCTCCCAATTCCCAAAAAACTTCTTAAAAGAGGAGTAAGGGATATGGTCCGTATTTCCGATTGTCGAATGAGCGGTACAGCTTACGGTACGTGTATTTTGCATGTCTCACCTGAAGCCGCCGTGGGAGGACCTTTAGCACTCGTCCAAGATGGCGATATCATTAAACTTGATGTCCCTAATCGAACCCTTAACATGGATGTTTCCAAAGCAGAATTAAATCGACGAAAACGCAAATGGACCCCGCCACCATATCCTGCAAGTCGTGGTTATACAGCTTTATTCGCAAAACACGTTACCCAAGCGCACGAGGGTTGCGATTTTGATTTTCTTCATGCTGGTGAACCTACACCTGAACCGTTGATTTTTTGAGGCTAAGAACAAATAGGCTTGTCTTATCTTTTCATTATCGTAGAAGAAATCGCATGTAACTTATTAATTCACTTACAATTACGAGGATATTATGGCTGGCAAGACAATAAAATATGGGACCCGTGATGGCGAGGAATTTGATGGCTACCTTACTAAACCGGGCATCGATGACCCACTCCCCGGTATCGTCATAATTACGGCCATCTTCGGTACTGATGACGACATGATTCAATTGAGCGATGGATGGGCGTCAGATGGATTTATTGTTTCGGTTCCGGATATTTTTTGGCGGGTTCTCCCGGGTCCTACGGCTGACCACGCTGTTGGACGTGATCGCATGGGAAAATTTGACGTAGAACAAGGTATGAAAGACATAGAAGATGTTATTGCCGATCTTAAAAACCGTCCTGAATGCAATGGAAAAGTAGGTATGCTCGGCTTTTGTTTTGGTGGCCGTTATGTTCACTTAAGTGCCGCACGTCTTGGGATTGATGCGGGGGCCGCCTTTCATGGAACAGCTATCGGTAAAAACCTTGAAGAAACCAATAAAATAACCTGTCCCATGAGCCTTCACTTTGGTGAAAATGACCCCGTCGTACCTATGGAGGAAGTGAATGCGATTAAGGCCGCATACGCCGGCAAGACAAATGTTGATATTGTTGTATACGATAATGCCGGCCACAGTTTTTCCATGCCGAGCAACCAAGGATTTGATGCCGACGTAGCAAAGGCCTCTAGAGATGCAGCACTAGCCCTATTCCGCTCAATGTAAAATATAGATCGTTAATCGAGATCTAAATTGAAATAATCAACTGCATTTGTGCGTCCAATCTTTTGCCTCTCCTCATCGTTGATGACCTGTGTCGCATCAAACCACTCGCATGCGTCCTCCATGGTTTCAAATGGGTAATCGGCGGAAAAAAACATGCGGTCGATGCCAACGACATCTAAAGCACACCTAAACGAGGGATCACAAAAGTGTCCGCTGGTCGTAATCATGAAATTATCCAGAAAATAGTCTCCGAGAGGCCGCTTCCCTCGGTATTCTCTCCGAGAAAATCGCATACGCGCGTCTATGCGCCACAAGTCATAGGGAATGTGCTCACCCAAATGCCCTATGAATATTTTTAAGTTCGGATAGTCATCAAACATTCCCGAACCACACATTCGGAGGGAATGGATTGATGTTTCTACCGCAAATCCCCAAGGTGAACTTTTTAACCAGGGATGGCCATCGTAAATTGGTGCACGAGACGAAATTTGCATCCGGGGGTGAAGGTAAAATGGGACATCGAGTTCTGAAACCGTTGCCCAAAAAGAGCGATACTCGGGAATATCGTAGTATATGGCAGAATCTGGAACATCTTTTTGAGTAAACCCATTTACCATGGCACCCTTAAAACCCATCTCTTTGACACAGCGCCTAAGCTCCTCGGAAGCAGCATCTGGATCTTGCATGGGGAGCGCAGCAAAAGCAGCATAATGTTTTGGATGTTTTGAAACGGCGCCGGCCATGGCGTCGTTTGCTTTTTTGGAAACCTCTATTGCTTCTTTGGTATCCAAAATAGCCTGCACACCCGGCGCATTATTTGAGAGAATCGCGAGTTCAATCCCATTCTTATCCATTAATTCGAGACGCTCGTCACCCATATCCAAAATTTGCCGCTCGAACTCATCCCATTTTCCGGAATCACCAGCAAAATTTCGGGTCTCTCCAAGTGTCTCGGCAATCGCCATATGTTCTTCAAATACGATTTTACCCTGCATGATCTTTATTCTCCTCCATACTTTTTTCATTTTCCTATTAATCGTTACGGAGACGTCTTCCGTAACCAATAAAGCTAAATTTACACAATCATTCAGTAAATCAAAGACTTAGATTTTTGCTGCATCGAAGTGCTGTTTGCACAGCAACTTCTAGTGCACTTAAAAACCGGGAGCGATGTTGCCTGTTAAATGGACTTGGACCACCGGTGATCTCGCCTGTTTCTCGGAGATTGGCCATTAGATCCCGTGTTCCCAGGGCGGGTCCAATATTGGTTTCGTTCAAGGTATCTCCATTTGGTTTCAACGCAACGGCACCGGATTTGATGCAATCAGCAGCTAGCGGAATATCCGCGGTTACAACTATATCATTACATCCTATATGGTCTGCTATCCAACGGTCGGCCGCATCCATACCTGGCGAGACAATAACCAATTCAATTCTTTTGTCATTAACCGGGCGTATACCGCCGTCGCTTACAATATACAGCTTAAGGTCATGGCGTCGCGCAACTTTAATACATTCATCCCTTACCGGACATCCATCAGCATCAACATATATATCAACCACCATTTAGTCCCACGTTCTTTCAAATGCCGGGCCACCTTCCTTATCCGGCCAATTTGGGTTCTGTCGCCCTTCCAGGTCATCGAGCATGTCGTGGACACGCTGGATATGTTCATCTTTAGGGTACATCCTGAACATCAATGATTGGGTCCGCATTGGATCACCTGAGTAATATTGTTCGTATAGACGTTGCCGGCCCGCAAAACTGGAAAGAGCCGCATCATAGGCTAATCGATTGAGTTTTATACGTTTTGACGAGTCTGCGTTAACAGATTGAAAATATTTCTCTACATCCTTCTTCGCTCCACCAGCCAATTCGGCAAAAGATGGCACACCCACCAAGCCACCAGCGCCGAGTGTATTAATTATCTCACATTGGCGGTTGTAGAATTTCCAAAACATACTCTGCCAAAGAGAGATATGACGCATGGCAGGCGAAAAGGTGCCGAACTTGGTTTCGTGTGCCTCTGCTTCAGCGCCAATTCGGCAAGTTCGGGCAAACTCGGCGATGGAGATCGTTTCAGCCAACATGACTTGCACCGGGTTATGTTCATCAATTTTAGTGGATTGTGCGATAGCAAGGGCCAGCGCCATCATGAATTCAGCCTTGGAAGCTGCACGTACGACGGATTGATGCAATGCATGCGGGCCTGCTCCTGTTTGGCCTCGAATTACCGCTTCAGCCTCCTTATCTCTAAATAAGAAAACACGTTCCCATGGGACCAATACGTCGTCAAAAACGGCAATGCCGTCAGATTCATCATAACGAAGCGACAAGGGGCCATCCATGGGTGAAGCTGCATCAAAATGTGCTACGGGTGGTCGACAAATGAACTTCAACCCTGGAGTAGAAGTTGGAATTGCAAAACCAAAGGCATAGTCCGTTGTTTTATGGGTTTCAGTTGTATGCCACGTGACCGCGGCAGGCATCACGACGATTTCATTGGCAAGCGCACAAAGTGTTGCAACCATCCGTGCACCGCGGACGATAATACCAGCATCGGTTTCCTTGACGATTTGTGCCACAATCTCAGATTCTTGAAGGTGAGCCGGTTTTGAACGGTCAACCTGCGGATTGACCAGCACGTGGGTCATTGTGCTGTCATTTTCCCGAACATATTCATAAAAGTTTTGGATGTTATCGCTTCCGTTAAAGGATGGTCGATCAAACACCTCTGCAGCAGCAGCCCAGGCAGCTACCATTACATTTTTATAATCAGGGCTACGCCCCAGCATACCGCACGTGGCATCCATCCAAACTTTCATGGCGTCGCCTCTAGCCTTCACATCCTTCATTGATCTTGGTTGTATATGGCTCATGCCTACTTTATCGCCGCTAGAGGGAGACGAATAAGTCAATGTGTCTGTCAAGTCGGGATCATGTTGCATCTGCAAAAGTTCCGCCATGGTTTCAGCTGCACCAATAAATCTATAATCCTTGGTGACATCTTTGATACGTTCACCATCTATGTAAATTTCCCGATCATCCTGAAGGGAAGACAAATATTTTTTGGCATTTGTTACAGGCATTCAAATGTACTCCAGCATATTAATTAGCGGCCATGAGTTAATCATTTTCAAGTTCCAATACAACGAAAGACCAAGTATGTTTTCACTAGGTGAAATGTGGCGTTACAGCAACCATGTCCCAATCAAAAATAGCTAAAGTTAAAACTATCCGCTCCCTCGAGCGGGGGTTGAACGTTATGAGTATTCTGAAGGAGATCGGCCCGGCCAGCCTGAAGGAGATATTTCAAAATTCGGGCCTGGCTCGGCCAACACTCCTACGCATCCTACGCACGCTTGAGGGCAAAGGTCTTATTCGCCGTGGCATTGGTGATAGGCTCTATCGTAATAGTTTTCGCCTTGAAAAAATGATCGCCAAACTGGACGAAAGTGATCGTCTCGCGGAGATTGCCGCACCGGTAATCGACAGGCTCTGCCGGAAGATTTCCTGGCCATCTGATTTAGCTGTGCTGAGTGAGAGGGGTCCTTACATGACCCTCAAGGAAACTAGTCGCCCCAATAGTCCATTTTTGCTTAATCATGACCAAATTGGCCACAAGGTAAACCTTACTCTCTCGGCAGTTGGACGTGCCTACCTTGCGAACTGCGGTAAAAACGAATTGGAAAAATTGATCGCGCAATTACAAGCTACCGGGTTACCAGAGAATCAAATTCTGCCGAATCGAGAAAAATTTGATGCTATATTAGAAAAAATTCGTCAACAGGGCTACGCTGTCCGGGATCCCAGTTTTGGTGGCGGACAGTCGCCTTTTCGTTCACAATACGATGATGGACTGGAAGCCATTGCAGTAGCGCTTCCCTATGATGGCCTGGTTATAGGATGTTTAACGATTGCATGGATACGGCAGGCTGCAAGCGTTGAAATGATAACTCAGGAATACTTAAAATCCCTTCAGTCAACAGCCAACGAAATCATCGAGGCGTACCAAGCTTCATGTTTGGATTAAAACCACATTTACCTTCCTAAGCATCAAAACAAGAACTACTTGTACATTTATTGAAGCAAAATATTTTGTAAGCGCAGATTTAGACTGATCCCGTATTACCTAACCAAGTCGGTAACAACACATGTTATCGCTCACCGTGATTATGTCCTCGGCTCATGTAATATTCCATCATAAACGGTTTTATTTATTACTCAGACCACATCAAGTGGCTTCGTGTTCTTGCCCTCACGGTAAGTCAGATAACTTGAGCTCGCAAATATCACTGCTCCCCCGCAAATCGTCCATATCGTGGGTATTTCTGCAAAAATATAGAAACCAAACACGCTAGCCCAAATGAGTTTTGTAAAATCAAAAGGGATTACGAGTGTAGCATCGGCGAGTTTTAAAGATTGGACAAATAGGAGTTGTCCAACCGTACCAATAGCGGACAGGACAAATAACCAAAAATACTGTTCTGCATTAGGCCACTCCCAAACAAAGATTGCGGGAGGAAAAGTAAAAATAGCTAAAAAGAATAGGCCGTAGATTGTGATAGTCACTGAAGATTCTGTCTGCGACATGTGTTTAATAATAATGATAGCGACGGCCCAAGTTAGTGCTGAGATCAAGGCATATAACGCCCCAATATCGATGATTTCTATGCCAGGCCTTAATATAATTATTGCCCCAGAGAAACCGATAACCAAGCCTGCTATTCGACGTGGCCCAATTCTTTCTTTCAAAAATATAACAGCCATGAGAGCGACGAATAACGGAACAGTAAATGTCAGTGCAGAAACTTCGGACAACGGCAACAACCCTAAAGAAAGGAAATATGTGAGCATCGCAATGGCATTAAACACGCCCCTTAAAGCCATCTGTCCAATTCTCTGGGTCTTTAAGGGTGCAGTTCCAACCCTCAGTAAAAATGGTATGAACATGCAGAGCCCTATCACATTTCTGCAAAAAGCCACTTGGAATGGATGCATACCTTCCGATACAAATCGAACGAGGGTCGCCATAGTTATCATTAAAGCGGCGGCGAGAAGCATAAAAGCTATCCCCCGTAAATTTCCAGATGGAAGATTGGTAATTTGAGACACGAGCTGTAATACAGGTTTATTGTAAAATGCGATTACTATAACCCGGCAACATCTATTAGTGTTGTAGCTGTCTCTCTTTGAAGTTGGTGGTGGTCATTGACTGCTTTTTGAAGCTCTGGAGAAACTGTTAATTCCTTATCAAACTCATTTATTTCCCGAAGTGGCCAAAACCATCTATTTAAATTGGGATGCAGACGTTCCAATGGGTATCCGCAGCGGACGAGACGATTTACGTAGATAATCCATGCTACATCCAAAACCGTAATACTTTCCCCTAATAAATAGTTAGATACCTCAAGCTTCTGATCTAACTCCTCAAATGCCACTCGGAACCGATTTGCCGAAATTCTCACAGCGTCGTCGGTAATGCCGATATCAGCAGTTGTCTCCCAAAATTCTAATTCACGGTCCTTATGCTTATCTACCTGTCCTTGGACCCTCCCCGACCCAAAATCCCTATACTTTTGAAGGGTTTCTGCAGAGCGTGGCACCCTCCCCCTTGGTTGGGTAAAGCGAAAACTAATCGTACGTAAATCCAGATGCAGGTCATCTTCGTGGTGTAAAAGCTTTGTGATCTCCGTTGCCATTCCTTTTGGAATTAAATTATGGTCTGGAAACCTTTCGTCTAAAACCGTGATGATGTCGTTACTTTCTATGTGTACCTCACCGTTAATTATTAATGTGGGGACAAGCCCTCGTGGATTAATGCCCAGATAATATTTGGTGTAATTTTCGCCATTTCCTAAATCTATTTCATGCGGTTTCCACTCGATCCCCTTCAGGTTGAGGCAAACACGTGTTTTCTGTGAACAAGAAGAACCATGAAAATGAAATAAATGAACGCCCTTCCAATCCAGCACTTCACGTGTCAGAACGTCGCCGTCAAAAAGTTGTACCATCGCATATCCTTTGGGTGCTTTTTACGCACCGTTATCTCACGTGAGGTTTGAAATCAATTAGTAGGCTAATGGTGGCAGTAATCTACCTTCTTCAATTATTTGTTGGTCATCTAGCCAAATATTGCAATGGCGCATAGGTAAATCGAAGTGCCCCCTAGTGAAGCGGTTGGCGAATTCATTGGCACCTGTCGAGAGCAAAAAGCTTCCGGCAAGAGCGCGTAATTCTGTCCCGTTAATTTGATCTTTATCGAACATAACAAGGGAATCCCACCGGGCAGCCGGGTTCATCCCCCATCCAACGTGTGAAACAGCGTATGCATTTTGATCGTTAAATGCTTCGTAGTACTCCCGCATTAGTTGCGCGTCTAGACCGTTACCATCAATCTTGACCACAAAATCATTTTTAAAAGTCAAAGGTGATTAGGAATCGCGCCGACG
>PTLH01000072.1 GCA_002938035.1 Alphaproteobacteria bacterium MarineAlpha3_Bin6 | reverse complement strand
CCGCTGCCAGTGTCTTGAAACCCTTACGTTTACGGGAAAAAAGTGATGGTGGGCGATGACGGGCTCGAACCGCCGACATCCACGGTGTAAACGTGGCGCTCTCCCAACTGAGCTAATCGCCCATATAGCCATCATATCTGAGTATACTCTTGCCATCAAATATACAAATAAAACCAATTACCAAAAGTACAATGCCGGCCACGTTACCGCGGCCGGCATCCAAATTCATTATCATGAACCTTGGTTAATTCACTGCATCTTTAAGGCCCTTACCTGCCTTAAATTTTGGCTGTTTAGAAGCTGGTATTTGAATAGCCTGACCAGTCCTTGGATTGCGACCAGTCGTGGCTTTTCTATTTACAACCGAAAAAGTTCCAAAACCAACAATACGAACGTCACCTCCGGAACTCAAAGCACCGGAGATAGCATCAAACACACCTTCCACCGCTCCTGCGCTGTCAGATTTTGACATACCAGTACTACTGGCAACTGCCGAAACAAGATCATTTTTGTTCATCTTGATGCTCCCTTTAATTTATCTAGAACGAATTCAATGAGTAGAAAAAATATTCAACCACAGCATACCAATGCTTTGCCAGTTTATGTCCGATATCTTGATCTCGTCAATCTTTGTAACATCTCCAATCAAAAAAACCCCAAAGATCCGGGATTTTTTAGGTTATTTTCTTGGGCCAACAGGTTAAATATTTTGATGTTCCTGTAAAAATAGAGATCCGGGGAACCAAAGTTTTGCGAATCGCATTTGGCTTACGCCAACCTATTAATGTTTTAACAAGCCCGTATGCTCACCGTCATCATCATTTTGACCAGCCGTAACGGCTGCCCGATCCTCTTCTTCATTCTTCCACTCAATCGGCACCAACGGGTTCACTAATGCATACTCTAGGACTTCCTCGACACTCGTGACAGGTACAATTTCAAGGCTACGTTTTATATTTTCAGGAATATCCGCTAAGTCTTTTTCATTTTCTTTTGGCACCAATACCCGGGTAATACCGCCACGTAATGCTGCTAATAGTTTTTCTTTTAAACCACCAATAGGTAATACCCGTCCCCTCAATGTTATTTCCCCGGTCATTGCCACATCTCTACTAACAGGAATACCGGTTAACATAGAAACGATAGAGGTCACCATACCAACACCTGCAGACGGTCCATCTTTTGGAGTTGCTCCCTCAGGAACATGGACATGTATATCTCTCTTTTCAAATATTGTCGGCTTCACTCCAAATTCCTGAGATCGCGATTGCACAAATGACCGCGCTGCCTGGATAGATTCCTGCATAACCTCACCCAACTTACCGGTGATAATCATTTTTCCTTTTCCTGGCACCATAACAGCTTCAATAGTTAAAATCTCCCCCCCAACTTCGGTCCATGCAAGACCGTTGGTGACACCGACAAGATCCATTGACTCAATCTCACCAAAACGAAATTTTCGCACACCTGCAAATTTCTCTAAGTTACGAAGAGAAACCGTCACCTTATCGAGGCCTGTCATAAGGATTTCTTTGGTCGCTTTACGGGTAAGGTTTGCGATCTCTCTTTCAAGGTTCCGCACGCCAGCTTCACGCGTATAATAACGGATTACATCGCGAAGAGCTGGATCAGAAATTGACCACTCTTGAGATTTTAGACCGTGGGCATCTAGCTGTTTTTCTATAAGATGACGTCGAGCAATTTCAATTTTCTCATCTTCGGTATATCCGTGAATACGGATAATTTCCATGCGATCCATCAATGGCTCTGGAATTCTCAAGGTATTGGCAGTCGTAACAAATAAGACGTCCGACAAATCGTAATCAACCTCCAAATAATGATCTTGAAAGCTATCGTTCTGCTCTGGATCCAAAACCTCTAGGAGGGCTGAAGCTGGGTCACCACGCCAATCAGAGCCCATTTTGTCAATTTCATCGAGCAAAAATAAAGGGTTGGAAGATTTTGCTTTCTTCATTCCCTGAATAATCTTTCCAGGCAATGAACCAATGTAAGTCCGACGATGGCCACGTATTTCTGCTTCATCACGAACACCACCTAAAGACATACGAACGAAGTTCCGACCGGTTGCCCGCCCAATAGACTTACCGAGAGACGTTTTACCAACACCAGGAGGTCCAACTAGACACAAAATGGGGCCTTTAATCTTTTTGGTCCTTTGTTGGACCGCCAAGTATTCGAGAATTCGTTCCTTTACTTTTTCGAGACCATAATGATCCGCTTCGAGAATTGCTTCAGCTTCTCTAATATCCTTTTGTATTCGGCTTCGCTTCTTCCATGGAATATTTGCTATCCAATCGAGGTAGTTTCTAACAACTGTGGCTTCTGCCGACATAGGGCTCATATTCCGAAGCTTTTTTAGCTCATTGTTAGCCTTTTCGCGTGCCTCTTTCGATAATTTTAGCTTTGCTAGTTTCTCCTCGAGCTCTTGTAATTCGTCTTTGCCCTCCTCAGACTCGCCCAATTCCTTTTGAATGGCCTTCAATTGTTCATTTAGGTAATAATCCCTTTGAGTTTTTTCCATCTGACGCTTCACGCGACTACGTATTTTTTTCTCCACCTGTAACACACCAATTTCTCCTTCCATGAAGGAGATAACCTTTTCCATCCTTTCCGAAACCACGTCGACTTCAAGAAGTTCCTGCTTCTTCGGGATTTTTAGTGCCAAATGGGATGCTATAGTATCGACTAACTTTCCATATTCTTCTATTTGATTAACTGAAACAAGAACTTCTGGTGAAACTTTCTTATTAAGCTTTAGATATTGTTCGAATTGGGATACGACGGACCGAGATAAAGCCTCTATCTCTGCCTCCTCACTTTCCTTTTCAGGCATAACGTCGGCATAGACTTCAAAAAACTCATCGTTTTCGGAAAAACGGATAACACGAGCGCGAGCCACACCTTCAACTAGCACTTTGACAGTACCGTCGGGTAACTTCAATAATTGAAGTACCGTTGAAATCGTACCAACTTCATAAATGTCATCCGAAGAAGGATCGTCATCTGCCGCATTTCTCTGAGCAATTAAGAGTATTTGCTTATCATCCTTCATGACGTCTTCCAACGCACGCACTGACTTCTCACGGCCAACAAAAAGTGGCACTATCATATGGGGAAAGACAACTATATCTCTCAATGGCAGTACTGGATAAACTTCACCTGCGGAACGATCCAATTCACTTCTCCTCAAACGTCTACTCTTAAAAAAGATTGGTTATTATTATGCACTACTATCTAAATCATCTCGGCGCTCTCCATAAATATATATTGGTCTAGTACCGTCCTGTGCAACCTCCCGATTAATTACCACCTCTTCAACGCTATCCAAATTCGGTAATTCAAACATTGTGTCGAGCAGAATGTCTTCCAATATTGAGCGCAATCCCCTAGCACCAGTCTTTCTATCCACTGCCTTTTCTGCAATCGCTTCGAGAGCATTATCCATAAATTTAAGGCTGACATCTTCCATATCAAACAAACGTTGGTATTGCTTAACCAAGGCATTCTTGGGTGTGGTAAGAATGGTTACCAGTGCATCTTTATCGAGATCATTGAGTGTTGCTATTACCGGCAATCTTCCAACAAATTCAGGAATAAGTCCAAACTTAAGGAGATCTTCTGGCTCAATCTCCTGGAGAATCTCACCGATTCCTTTATCTTCAGGTGCGCGAATATCTGCACCGAAACCTATGGATGACCCCCTACCCCGAGCTGAAATTATTTTTTGGAGGCCGGAAAATGCTCCCCCGCAAATGAAAAGTATGTTGGTTGTATCAACTTGTAAAAACTCCTGTTGGGGATGTTTGCGACCACCTTGCGGGGGTACACTGGCAATAGTTCCTTCCATTATCTTCAACAAAGCCTGCTGGACACCTTCTCCTGATACGTCACGAGTAATTGAGGGGTTATCTGATTTACGCGAAATTTTATCAACTTCATCAATATAGACTATACCCCGTTGTGCCCGTTCTACATTATAGTCGGCCGACTGAAGTAGCTTAAGAATGATATTCTCCACATCCTCTCCCACATAACCAGCTTCTGTAAGCGTGGTTGCGTCTGCCATCGTGAAGGGTACATTAAGAATACGTGCAAGGGTCTGCGCCAAAAGTGTTTTCCCACAACCTGTTGGACCAATTAGAAGGATATTCGATTTTGCCAGTTCGACATCATCGTTTTTATCACTCTGGCTCAGCCTTTTATAATGGTTATGAACTGCCACCGAAAGAACACGTTTGGCGTAGTCTTGTCCAATAACATAATCATCTAAAACTTGGCAGATTTCACGAGGTGTCGGCACGCCTTCACCAGATTTGACTATCTGCGTCTTATTTTCTTCTCTAATAATATCCATGCATAGCTCGACGCATTCATCACATATGAACACTGTCGGGCCTGCTATAAGCTTGCGAACCTCATGCTGGCTCTTTCCACAAAAAGAACAGTAGAGCGTATTCTTTGACTCGCCGTCAACGGTGGATTTATTCATTTACCCTCCAAAAAAAACCACCTTACCCAAGGTTATCAAAAATTGTAGACGCTGGTCTCACAGTTACTCAAACAAATTTCAACGTCTTTAAAATGATTAGCCATCAAAATATACCAACTAATTCTTAACTTCATCCTCTTCACTTTCTGGACGCTGGAATACCACTTCATCAATTAAACCAAAATCAGCGGCTTCCTCAGGAGACATATATTTATCCCGTTCCAGCGCCTGCTCGATTGTTTCTAATTCCTGTCCCGTATGCTTAACATAAATGTTGTTAAGCCTTTCTCGAAGGGCAAGAATTTCGCGAGCCTGAATTTCAATATCAGTTGCCTGACCCTGAGCACCACCCGATGGCTGATGGATCATAATTCTAGAATTTGGAAGTGCATAACGCTTTTGTTTCTCACCCGCTGCCAGAAGCATTGATCCCATAGATGCTGCCTGCCCGATGCAAACGGTAGAAACGCTTGGTTTGATATATTGCATGGTATCGTAAATTGCGAGACCCGAGGTGACTATTCCGCCTGGGGAGTTGATATAGAAGGCGATGTCTTTTTTAGGGTTTTCAGACTCGAGAAACAAAAGCTGAGCACAAACAAGGCTTGATACCATATCTTCAATTGGGCCCGTCACGAAAATGATACGCTCCTTAAGGAGGCGTGAATAAATATCATAAGCCCTTTCTCCTCGATTTGTGGTCTCAACCACCATTGGTACAAGGGTATTATTAAGAATTTCTAATGGATCAGCCATATACCTATATCTGTTTACCTAGTTTAAATGTTCAACAGCTTTATTTAGCTTCTTTTTGTGTCGGGTCAAACATCCTTTCCAACTAGTACGTAAATTCGTTCTAATTCTTGTGCTAATCAGACTTATTTTTTTTTGATGAAATTTTCTTAACAGATTTTCTCTTCTTAGACTTTTGTTGATTCGCATCTCCAGTATTAATTTCCGATTGCTCGGGATACTCCATCAATTCTTCTAATGTCACTTCACGTTCAGAAATGTCAGCCAATTCCAAAATAAAGTCGACCACTTTGTCTTCTAGAAGCGGGGATTGGAGAGCCTGCAGTGCCTGAGAGTTGTCCTTGTAATATGCAAAAATTTCTTTTTCCTTTCCTTTGTGTCGCTGTGCCTCTTGCATTACGGCTCTGTTCAGTTCTTCAGGGCTAACAACAACTTCATTGACCCGGCCAATCTCTGAAAGCAAGAGCCCGAGGCGGACCATGCGTTCAGCAATTATTCTATATTGTGCCTTAAGTTCTTCATCAGACTTGCCTTTATCGTCCTCGTCTATTTGGTCGGGGTTATCCTCACGTCGACGTTCGAATTCTGCCCATATGGCGTCAAACTGTTCCTCGTAAATCCCCTCCGGTAGCTCAAACTTGTGTTCCTTATCCAAAATGTCCAAAAGGTCGCGCTTCAATCGCATCCTAGAAATTGAATTAAGTTCCTGCGCCTGGCTTTCACGGATATTTTTTCGGAGTTCATCGACACTCTCAACACCCATTTTTTTTGCCATCTCATCGTTAATTTCAGCCGGAATTGTCTCCCTGATCTCTTTTACGACAACTTCAAAAACTGCGTCCTTACCCGCAAACTCTTCTTTATAATCCTCTGGAAAAGTAACGTTTATTTCAAAAGCCTCGTCCAAACCATGCCCTGTAATCTGTTCCTCAAAACCAGGAATGAAAGAACCTGAACCTATTTCTAACGAGTAACCTTCCGCTTTTCCGCCCTCAAACTCTTCACCATTCACCCGCCCAAGAAAATCAATAACTACAACGTCTCCCTCCTCTATATTCCGTTTCACTTCTAGGGGTATTGACTCTTTTTGACTGGCTGCAATCTGCTGGATGGTCGCATCAATTTTTTCTTCGTTTGAAGAGACCTTTAAACGTTCTAACTTGAGGGAACTGAAATCGGCGAGAGTGATCTCAGGAAAAATTTCAAGCTCCATGGTATATTCGAGGTCTTCGCCGTCTTCAAACTTATCGATTTCAATTTTAGGCTGGGCCACCGGTCGAAGGTCATTTTCACTAATAGCCGACTGCGAACTCTCGCTGACAGTCTGTTCTAGCACCTCTCCCATTACTGCATTTCCATGGGTTTTACGGAGCAAGTGAACCGGTACCTTACCAGGTCGAAATCCAGGCATGCGCGCGGTTCTCGCTATCTCACCCAGACGACTTGCCATGCGTGATTCAATGTCCGCTGTTGGCACTATAATTTTATATGCCCGCTTCAAGCTTTCGTTCTTGGTTTCCGTTATTTCCATAACTTATTTCATCCATAAAATGTTCGTCATCGTAAGGTGCTATTTTGCAATAAATCAATAATATCAGTTTCAAGTTGGTGCGGGTGAAGGGACTTGAACCCCCACTTTCCAAAGAAAACAAGGACCTAAACCTTGCGCGTCTACCAGTTCCGCCACACCCGCAGAAAACCTGAAAAACACCGGCAATCCTTTCCAGATCGCGCACTCTATTAAAATTGTAGTCCCTGTCAATCCGACTTTAACGGACAAGGAAAACAATCGATACACGTTTCTCAAGTAGGTTTTTGATCTTTTAGGAGATCACGGACATCAGAAGAAGTCATAATTGCCTTTCCGCTACGATAGGATTCGTGATTGACTTCTATATCTTTAAGTAAATAAAGATAGTTTAGCATGATGCCAGCGGATTGCTTTATCCCCTTGGGTGACAAATCAGCAGCCCAATGTAGCTGTTCGATCCTAGCGCCGTTATTAAGGTGAAAGTGTGCCACCGAATCTAGTGCCGTTCCTTCGTTGCGCTTTTCATTGGCTAGGTAATGAACAGCTAATCTTAACAAAATGGGTTTTAACATGGATTGCGTTTCGGTGTTGTTTACCCATTTTGTGTCGTATAGCAGATGAATAAGGGAGGCCTTAGGCGACCCTTTTGAGGACGTGCGTTTTAGCTTCTCTTGTTGTTCGATAGTCAAGAACTCTAGGTGATTATTTTCGAGATTACTGCGAAGCCATGGCATAAAACCAGGAATAGGCGACAAAGTTGCAAATTTTTTTAAACCATCCAGTTCAGCGCTCAGATTATCGACAACCCGCTTTATCAGAAAATTACCGAAGGTAATGCCACTCAAACCAGCCTGAGCATTAGAAATTGAATAGAAAATTGCCGTATCCGCATGTTTTTCATCTTGGTCTGGGGCTCCCTTATCTAGTAGTTCGTGTATGTTACTCGCCATACCCTCGACTAATGCTACCCAGACGAAAACCAATGGCTCTTCTGGCATACGGGGGTGAAAGAAAGCAAAACATCGACGGTCAGAAGCAAGGCGGTTCTTCAAGTCATCCCAACCCGTAATTTCATGAACAGCCTCATAGCCGAAAAATTTTTCTAGTAATGCAGCTGGCGCTTTCCACGTAATTTGCTTTAACTCAAGGAAGCCAACATCAAACCACGAAGTCAGAAGTGCTTTTAAATCACATTCTACCGTATTTAGAAAAGGATCGTTGCGAGCCCAAGGTATGAGTTCTGCCCGCATATCCACTAAAAATTTTACACCTTCTGGCAGGGCATTAAATTGAGTTAAAAGACGTGTTCTCGTCGACACCAATGCATTTCTTAAGTTTTTTTCAGCTGCCATCCGATTTTCCGTATTGGTAGCATTCTGAAGGTCGGAGATTGCTTTATTAACGGTTTCAGTATCAGATCCAAATTCTGAAGCTAGTACCCCTAAAAATCTTTTTCGACCTGTTTCATTCAAGGCAAGGTAAGCGTGCCCCAACGCTGCAGCGCGGCTACGGGCTGAAACCTCACCGCCACGCGCCTCTAGGCAAGCCCGCATATGTTCAATCAAACGTCTCTGGTCAATTTCATTGAGCTCAGGAGAAAACGACGCCTCTAAAAAATAATTATCCGTCGCACCAATTTTACCCCAAACACTCCTAAGGTTACGAACGGCCCGATCCCAGAAACTTGATTTTCTTTGTTCCATCATCGATTAGATGTAGTTTGTTTCCTTATATCATCCAAGACGTAAGGTAAAACTTCCGATAAATCCTCTGCTATAAGCCCCGCGCCCAACTCTTTGGCAGCTTCTCCATGAAGCCACACTGCGGCGCAGGCTGCCTCAAACGCTTCCATTCCCTGTGACATAAGCCCAATAATGATCCCCGAAAGTACATCTCCAGCACCAGCCGTAGCGAGATCTGCCGGTGCATTGGCGTTGATCACAACCCGGCCATTTGGTTCAGCAATTATGGTATCAAATCCCTTTAGTATGATAACAGAATTAGCTAATTTTGCGGCTTCCCTACACCTAGATAATTTATCGCCGTTGATCTTAAATAATCGGTCGAATTCCCCTTGATGCGGCGTAAGAACGCAGCGACCTTTTATGCTGCTAAACAATGTTTCAGGGTCACCTTCAAATGCCGTTAAAGCGTCGGCATCCAGCACAACCGCATTTTTGCTTGTTAAGGCGGAGATGGCATTTTTTCGTGTCAACTCTGTGACACCATTCCCAGGCCCAACCAGCACGGCATTTCTGCGTTTGTTATCTAGAATACCGGAAAGTCCTTTCTTCGCCGGGAGTTCTAAAACTAGATTCCCCGCGTCAGAAATTTCGTATATGTGCTTGGCATTGGCCGGTGAAACAATGGATAAAATACCAGCCCCTGCTCTACGCGCTGCCCGCGCCGCAAGCCTCGCCGCGCCTGTCATCTCACTGCCCCCAACGATGACGACGTGTCCTCTGGAATACTTGTGAAAATCTGGTGCGGGAACGGGCAGTTTGTCTACCCAGAGTTGGGGTAAATTTTCAGCTATAACTGGTGAAATCTTCTTTAATACCCCACTCGGGATACCAATATCCGTTACTTCCACTTCGCCGCAATGTTGACGACCTGGCAAAATCAAATGCCCTGGCTTTTTTCTAAAAAAGGTAACAGTTAGGTCAGCATTTAACACACCACCCAACACCTCTCCCGTATTGCCATCGATACCCGTTGGCACATCAACTGCAACACACGGTAATTTTCGTGCTTCCATAGCGTTTAAAATGTCAAGTACTATCCCTTCGAGTGGTCGAGAAAGCCCCGCCCCGAAAAGTGCATCTACAACCAATCCTGCGCCTTCTAAAAGAGCAACTGAAAATTCCTCAATTTTCCCAACCCAGCGTTCTGCGTTAACTTTTGAATCACCACGCAGAGAAGTTTTATCACCTAGCAAACCAAGACGAACAGGCCAGCCTATCTGATGTAATAGCCGCGCCACGACAAACCCATCTCCCCCGTTATTACCAGGTCCGGCAAGAACAACAACTGACCGGCGAACCCATCGTTTGCGAATTTCCCTGACCACTGTTGCACCGGCGTTCTCCATTAGATCAAGGCTCGATACTCCTGCTTCAACAGCTAACGTATCCGCCTTTGTCATTTCTTTTATAGTCAGTATTTCTGATCCTATTTCTAAGTTCACAGTTTTCTCCCTTCAGATAGACTTGTATTTCTGTTTAGTCTGGCGAAAAAACATTCTGACCATTATAACGCCTCCAAGCATAAAATACCCTAGGAATCACGTTGTGAAAGTCTGCATTTTAGGTGCCGGTGTCGTAGGGACTACAGCAGCATATTACCTGTCCCGGACCGGCTACAATGTAACGGTGATCGATCGCCAAAATGGTCCCGGGCTCGAAACGAGCTTCGCCAATGGCGGGCAAATATCCGCAAGTCAATCAGCACCTTGGGCAACGCCAGCCGTGCCATTTCTCATCCTGAAATGGTTGGGTAAAGAGGATGCACCTCTTCTCTATCATTTAAAAGCCGATCCGATACTTTGGCGATGGAGTATAAGCTTCCTAAGTAACTGCACTTCTGCCCGCTTGCGACAAAATACTCTTAACAATCTCAAGCTAGCACTTTATAGCCGGGAGTTGTTGCGAAAAATAAGGCTCGAAACCGAAATTAATTACGACGTTAATACACGCGGTATCCTGCAAATTTACCGAAACACGAAGACCATGGATGGCGCTGTCTCTCATGCTGCACGGCTCGATCAACTCGGGTGCCGCAATAGAGTTTTAAGCCAAAATTCATGTTTTGTATTAGAACCGGCATTGAAAGAAAGTGATAAGGAAATACTCGGCGGGGTCCACACACCGGATGATGAAAGTGGAGATGCCTATGCCTTCACTTGCGAGATAGCTCGTATTGCTTCAAACAGTGGTGTCAGTTTTCGATATGATGAAACCATCCAACACCTCAAATCACAGAATGGACAAATACACTGCGTGAAAACAGACAAAGGAGAATGCTACGCAGATATTTTTGTGGTCTCTCTTGGTAGCTATAGCCCTCTTCTTTTGAAACCCCTCAATATTAAACTCCCCGTTTATCCAACTAAGGGATATTCCGTAACAATTCCTACGAGCGGGCGAAACAACGCACCGGGTATCAGCATCACAGATGAAGACAACAAAATCGTTTATAGCCGTCTCGGGAACCGTTTGCGGGTAGCGGGAACAGCAGAATTTGCTGGTTACGACACGAAATTAAATGAAAACAGGGCAAGGGCAATTCTTAATAAAGCACAAGCTCAATTTCCAAATGGTGGTGATTTCAATAACGCCACCTTTTGGACCGGACTAAGACCTCTAACCCCGGACGGCATGCCGGTCATCGGAAAAACTTCAATAAAAAATCTCTATTTGAATACAGGACACGGCACCCTTGGCTGGACAATGTGCGCCGGCTCTGGAAAAGTGATAAGTGACCTTATCAGCGGCACCTCCCCTGAGATTGATGCAAGTAGCTTTAGAATTGAGCGTTTTTGAAGGCTACTACCGATACTCTTAAACCCATTTCTCAGTGTCAAACCACAGCTTTTGAGCTCGTGCCCCCCTTGACGCATATTCCTTTTTAAATTAGAACAAAAGAAGAACATTAGGTTACGCTTAAATCCTCAAGAAAACAAACAAATCCAGCCAGGGAAGATAAAAACTATGTTAGCCACTGTTATACGGAATTCCTTCCGACCAGACCAAAAAATGATATCTTTGCTTCGTCAAAAGATTCAAGCCATTGAAAACAAGACCCCATTGAGTTCTCTGGCAAACCTAAACTGTCGAAAATTCGGACAATTTGAGCTAAAAAATATAGTACCTCTAGGAGTACCGGAAGTAGATGCCGCCCTACCCTGGAATGGTTTCCCTACTAACGGACTCCACGAAATTTTTGGTGATACTGCCGCTCTCGGATTTTTGGTTGTCCTGATAACCCGCCTAACTGAAATTCTATCTCAGACGCGTCACAGTACGCAGGTGCTTTGGTGCCAGCAGGGAAGGGATTTATGTGGCCAGGGTCTTGCTCAGTTTGGAATTGACCCAAATCAAATAATCTTGGTACATGGCAAAAACGACAGGGAAATTATCTGGGCCATGGAGGAAGGGTTAAGGAGCTCCAGCCTTGCCGCTGTCATAGGCAAACTTCACAAAATTCCGCCTATCGCCAGCCGGCGGTTGCATTTAGCAGCAGAAGAAAATGAAACTACAGGCCTTCTACTCCGCACGGCACCCAACAATATGGTTAGACAAACTCCAACTAGTTCGGCCCTCACCCGCTGGTGTGTTACCTCGGCACCCAGCATAACGCCAGCACATGGTGTGGGATTAGGTGTACCCCAATGGCATTTAGAACTACAGCGCTGTCGTCTCAGTGCGGCAAGTGGGGGAAAACTAGAAAGCGCTGGGCAACCTAGATCCTGGCAGGTGGAATGGTATAATGAGACGAGTGATCTCTCTGTGGTTACCGACCTTTGCAATAGATCGGATCAATCAC
>PTLH01000071.1 GCA_002938035.1 Alphaproteobacteria bacterium MarineAlpha3_Bin6 | reverse complement strand
GTTCGGATGAAGCTGCCTTTATTTATGTGTACGAGGGAATCGTGGTTATTAATATCACCGGCGGTATCAATACAAAACAATCTATAATGTTTAAATCAATTCTGAGAGCTAGGCATAACAAATAGGCTGCAAAAGCAACCAGTATATTTCCGCTGACACCAAATCCAACTGAAAGAATGGTGCCGATTGGCGATAGAAAAAGCTTTTTTGTATCTGACGCTAAATGCCCTAAGCCCCTAACAATTCTAAACCTATGGAACTGACTTGGAAACTTGTCTAAAAATATCAGAATCACGATACCCAAAATCACGAAAATAGCCAAAATAGGAAATATGAGCTTAGCCGGATTATCACCTATGCGGTTTAGCAAAAGTGGTTGTGTTACGAGCACGAGTAAGATTAATCCGCTGAGAGCCGCTACCCGTTCAAGAATTACACTATTGATTGCCCCAGTTAGTGACAATCCTTCCTTGCGGGCTAAATACATTCGCACTGCATCTCCGCCCACTGAGGAGGGTAAGGTAAGATTAAAAAACACGCCGATGTATAGAAGCCGAAAACTAGTCCAAAAACTTAATTTGGCTTCAATAGTGTTTAAAACAGCTCGCCATCTTGCTGTATTATTAAATTGTACGATGACTAAAACTATAATTGCAAAAAGAACATAACCGGTCTTCAAATTAGTCAACCGGAGATAAAAGCTACTGAGGTCAAATTTCCAGGTGATAAAGCCGATCAATAGAATAGAAACGGCCAGTTTCAATACAAAATGTAGCGGTTTTTGGCTCATATTTAGAGGGGGATATATTAAACTTTGAGATGGCAACAAACCAAAGTACTTTTAGCACACTGCAACTTGGGGTAAAGCTAAACTTAAGCTAAACCCTTTGTACCAATTTCCAGAGGCTGCCGTTTGCGACCCCAGGTACCGTGGGGGCCATCGAATTGCCCCGTACACTTTATACCGCAACTAATACACGTCCCGTAACCGTCCAGGTTCCAATCAGAAAGCTCATACCAATCCCGACCAATCAAAATCTCACCACAATTATGGCAATATGTACTAGACGCTTCATGATTGTGTATATTACCAAGATAGACGTACCGAAGACCGCACTCCATTGCTATATTTCTTGCACGTTTCAATGTTTCAGGAGGTGTCTTGGGTTTATCCAGCATCTTCCAATCCGGGTGAAAAGCAGAAAAGTGCAACGGTACATCAGGTCCAAGATGCTCTATAATCCAAGTTGCCTCCGAACGAATTTCCTTTTCGGAGTCATTTTCGCCGGGAATTAAAAGAGTCGTAATTTCCAACCAAACATCAGTTTCGTGCCTCAGGTATTTTAATGTCTCAAGTACATTCGTTAATTGTCCTGAGCAAACCTTTCCATAAAATTCTTGAGTAAAAGCCTTGAGATCAATATTTGCAGCATCCATATGCCGGTAAAATTCTTCGCGTGGTTCTGAACATATATAACCAGCCGAAACTGCTATAGTATTGACACCTCGTTCGTGACAGGCTTGGGCTACATCTACCGCATATTCAATAAAAATAGTTGGATCGTTATAGGTAAATGCCACGCTTTTGCAATTGGTCATAACCGCAGCCTCGGCGATCATTTGAGGGCTCGCCTTATCCTGAAGCTTGTCAAATTCGCGTGATTTGGATATATCCCAATTCTGACAGAATTTGCATGTAAGATTGCAGCCAGCAGTTCCAAAAGATAATACCGGTGTCCCTGGGAAAAAATGATTAAGCGGTTTTTTTTCCACAGGGTCTATGCAGAAGCCAGAAGAACGACCATAGGTTGTAAGGACTACGGCGTCACCCTGGCGGGCACGGACAAAACACAGTCCCCTTTGCCCCTCACGTAGTTTGCAATAACGCGGGCAGACGTCGCACTGCACGCGCCCGTCTTCTAACCGATGCCAGTAACGGCCAACTACTGCTTCTGTTTGGTATTCCTCAATCATGATCCCGACTATAGCACAACGGCATAAAAATTCGTCCTGTCAATTAAATTTATAGTCCGTCAATGACAATTATGTTGTTTTCAGAGACACTGGTTCGGATTGGGATCAATGCTTGATACTCATTTGAATTCCACCAAGTTTTGAGCCTCTCCATTGTATCAAATTTGACCAATACGCAACGCTTTGGAAGCCAGTCCCCTTCCAAGGCTTCGGGAATACCGCTTGCCAGTAATTCGCCTCCGTTGGCTTTTATAGTTACACCGGCTTTTTTTATATAATCTTTTATAGTTTCTGGATCACTTACGTTCAACTCATCGACAATCAAATATGCTGCCATTTCATACTCCTATTTTAGATTATGAATTCGGTGTTATTACGCCTAAAAATGCTCTATCAGTTTTGCATGAGAGTTCAGTAGGCTTGGCACACGTCCTGGGTCGCCTCTCCCCCAACCGCATTCCGAGCCAATTCCATCCACGTGAACATATTCTTGCGCCTTGCTGAGGCGGCATCTATCACCGACCTCATCACCATAGTGAACAAGACCCAGATAGAGGTCGGTTCCCCCTGGTAACTTTAACTCTTTAAGTGGCTCAAAGTAGGCATTGTCATCACGTTCTTTGGGTACTGGGAGGTGTATAAATTGAATAGTACGTTCTACATTTAATACGATCCCCCCAACCATATCCACCATGTTTGAAGTATCCTTGGGTTGGACTAAATGTTCATCCCTCGGACTGCCGTAGCAAAGATGGTAGCCGAGTTCGATGGGTTCCGGAACCCCATTTCCTATTTTACCAAGCACTTCGAAAATTTCCTCTTTATAATTGGGCCGTTCATAATCGTAATAATTCTCCCACATCAAAACTTCCTGGCAAACATCCCACTGGATTGAAATTCGATCATTCGGCAATGCCACTGAAATCTTTGCCACTTCGCTTATTATGTGGTCGGTATAGGCGGGGATGAAATCGTCTTGTGCGCGTGGTGATACAAAATTATAGCCGGGTGCAAGGGGTGTAGGTAGACAGATCTGAAACTTGATATTTTTTGGAATGGTGCCTTCTGATTGAAGTCGATCGAATGTCGCAAAGGACGCTATCCCATCGTCAGCATAACCCGTATTAAAGGTTACAGCCTTCGGATCTACACCATCTTTAAACTTTGCCATGGGAACTTCACGAAGCAGCACCCCATCCCATTGCCGCCACTGCAAGAGTGGGGTTTCTACATCGGTTTCCATGTCCGGGTGTTGATTATTTAGATAATCTTGTAAAAACTTAATCCAGCCTAAACGTTTGCCCGTTTCACCATCTGGTAATCGGCACAGATTATCTCCCAACACTTTGCTGACATTAAGGAATACCTTCTCAGTGTTATCAAGCGGAATGCTGCCGACAAGATGAATAACAGGCTTTTGTGCTGGCATAACTAACCCCTATTTCTCCGAATTTAAATGAGCATTTTAGTCAACTTTTTAAGTAAAAAAAGCATGTTCAAACCATCTTTTCATAAATTCAACCTTTTGGTACTAACGAGAGAAACAAATTTAGTGAGCGGCAAAACCGGAATTGAAGTTAAACTTTCTGCTGCTCACATATAATTTCTCAAATATATCCGACATTCCACTGTTCAGTTGAGGTTAGCTTGCTTAATATATAATTGTCATGACTTCGAATATAATCGAATTAGATGTAAGCCAAGTACGTAGACCTGCTGTCTCTGGCACGTTCTATCCAAGCAATCCAAAAGAGCTTCATGCCTCTGTACAGTTTTACCTCTCCGAGGCCGCGGGCAAGATTTCGTCAACACCTATTATCACCCCTAAGGCTATAATTGCTCCCCATGCCGGATACAAATATTCTGGGCTCACGGCTGCAGCGGCATATAACAGTCTCAAACCGATTGCGAATAGCATTAATAGAGTAGTTATAATGGGGCCATGCCACCGGATTGGCATTTCAGGTATAGCACTACCTTCCAGCCATGCGTTCGACACGCCAATTGGCCGTATACCGTTGGATATCGAAGCAATCTCAAAAATTGTACCTCTACACCAGGTAAATATCTTCGATGACACTCATAAGGAGGATCACGCCATCGAAGTCCATCTACCATTTCTGCAGGTAATATTGAAAAACTTTTCTATTGTCCCGATGATTGTCGGACAGTCATCGATAAACGAGGTAGCGGAGGTACTTCAGACTTTATGGGGTGGCGATGAAACCTTAATACTAGTTTCGTCAGACCTAAGTCACTATCTTCCCTATGACGAAGCTCAAAAGATCGATAACATCACTTGTAAGGCAATTGAGCAGTTGGACCCGACTGCCTTGGGTGAAGAGCAGGCCTGCGGTCGTAATTCGATTAAGGGTCTTATGATGGTAGCCCGCGAAAAGGGACTTTCCGCTGTGACCGTCGATTTAAGAAATTCCGGAGATACAGCCGGTAATAAGGACAGTGTCGTTGGGTATGGTTCTTGGGTTTTGACCAAAAATAAAAATGTCGTTAAGTCGGGAAGTACCGAGGATGGTTTTAAAGATGCTACTCAAGCTATTTTAGACAAACACGGCGAAACAATGTTGACGATTGCGGCTAAGTCGATCCTAAATGTTTTCGCAAATGATGGGCCAGTCAATCTCAACCTGCAAGGCTTCCCCAGGGAGCTTCAGGAACACGGTGCCTGTTTTGTCACGCTTCAGAAAGACAGATTGCTACGGGGGTGTGTCGGCACCATTCACCCTACCCATCCTTTGGTAAAGGACGTAGCCTATAATGCCTATAATGCAGCCTTCCAAGACACTCGTTTCCCCAAGTTAACAACCGAAGAATTGTCCCAGCATATTATATCGATTCATATTTCAGTCCTCAGCCCAATGGAGCATCTTATATTTGCGGATGAAGCTGATTTAATTCACCAACTCCGTCCTGGTGTAGATGGTTTAATCCTTGCTGATGGGAAACACCGTGGTGTGTTCCTACCCGTAGTATGGCAAGAACTCCCCGAACCCAAAGAGTTTCTTAATCATCTGAAGTTAAAGGCTGGACTACCTGAAGACCACTGGTCGGAAAAAATACGAGCATGGCGCTATGTAACCCGCTCAATTAGTTCCGAAGCTCTTCCCAATCATGTAAATCTATGGCGCCTAAATTAGTATCTCACTAATCGGGTTCTTTAACCTTGGCTTCGCGGAGAGCAATGTAAATGCCACTGGCAATAATAACTGTAATCCCAACCCAAGTCATCAGACCGGGTAAGTCCCCAAAAGCTATATATCCAGTCGCTGTTGCAACAATTATGGTGACGTAAACGAATGGCGCAACTACGACTGCTGGTGCGGCAACAAAAGCATAGATTAGGAGCGCCTGACCAACCGAAGCAAAACCAGCCATCAGCAGCAGCATAACCCCATCTGATAATACCGGTGTAACCCAATAAAAAGGCAACAATATATTCATTGTTGCCGCACCTATCAGGGCTGTATAAAGCACAGTAACGAGAGGTATTTCCTGTTGCGCTAAGGAGCGTGTCATTATTTGGAAAAATGCCCAGATCACCCCAGCCCCTAAACTTGCAAGAGTACCTAACCGGAATTCCTGGAAACCGGGTTGGACGATAAATATAATACCAATAAACCCTACTATCACAGCTAACCAGCGTCGAATACCAACGTTTTCATGTAATAAAAATGGAGATAAGGCTGTAACGACCACCGGTGATATAAAGATGAGTGCGGTTGCGTCCGCTAGCGGAATTTCTGTTATAGCTATATAAAAAAGTCCCACCGCTAACATCGACATCATACCCCTAGCAATCTGAGGAATAATGTGACTAGGCCAAAGCGACCGCCACCCATGCCGCACAACAATGGTAGGCAAAACTATTAGCAGCAGTAGGCTATATTGAACCCAAAGCAGTTGCATCACGGGATAGATGCCGCCCAGATACTTAGCAAATCCATCCTTCATCGCAAACAGGGTTGCCGCGCTAACCATGAGAAGGATACCACGCAAATTTGAAGTTAGAGTGAGTTTCAATTTAGGGTTTTTAATCCAGCCCAGTGGGTTAATTGTAAATGTGAGAAAGAAATGCGGAACTTATCGTATCGTCGCAAGAGTTTGTCACTGATCACCATCAAATCGATGATGATCCGACTCCTTATAATGCTGGCGAATAAGATCAATACCGTAGTCGTTCCCATTAGGTGTCCGCACCAAAGTATGCACATGAAAGTTGGCGGGTTCTGTATTTGTTAGATAGACACCCGCGTGGTGATCAAACTCAATCAGTACAACGGGGCTTTGGATTCGGTAATAAAATGGCTCACCTTCTTTACGACCGCCGATCCAACAAAAGTGTGTTGCCTCGAGATGGCGTTCAATGTCATTCATACGGGCTGCCAGAGGTCCGGCTGGAAGGGTACCAAGGTATTCTCGGCTGAGATCAAGTAAGTTTTGCCTTTGCCTAGGTGTTAACGTCTCTCCAGTAACGCCTTCATAGGGTATTATACGGTTATCCTGGTAGGCTCCGCCCAAATGAAGGCCATCGCCTACCTGACGCCTACCTTCTGGTAAATCGCCACCAATCATCGAATTTGCGATCAGGGCCTTAGCCTGCTGCTCAGGGGTTAGTGATTGCATAAACTTAAGTCCCATTCGCTCTTCATCCTGGAACGCCCGAACATCCTTGAAAGGTCCTTCATCAGCATAAGTGGGTTCAGCCCCCATAAAGGTCGGTGTGAGTATCATTTGCCTATCTATAAACAAACAATTTAAAGCAAGATGGTGACCAAATAACTGCCATCCCCAGGGCTTGTTGATGGAAGGTGATCCAAACAGGCAGAAAATATAGCTCCACTCCCCCATAACGCCTGGTCCACCCACAAGATCACCCAAAAAGCGGTTGAGCCGCATGACGTTGCGGGTCTTTTCATAACCTTCATCACTAAGGCTAGCCTTTATCACTTGCATAACTGCACTTCGCAAAGAACTTTTGACTTCATCTAAGCGTAAACCGTGCTCCTCAATATAAATTTCCGTATTTTGCCAGTTTCTCCATTGTTTGGAATGGACGTCAAAGCAGGCACGTTGCTTTTGGTTCGCCGACAGCTTATTCAACAGGTTGATTGAAGCGTTAATTACAGCCTCTGTGGGCGCTTTCTCTGGTCTGATAGAAAAAAGTCTTTTTTGACAAAGTCCATTTGTGGTGATGCCTTTAAATTGTTGACCAAACAAACCTCTCCAATAATCAAATAAGCCAATGATTATGTCTTTTTTAACAATATTATTTGCATGTTGTCGGGATGTTTCTCCAACAATTTTAGATTTTTCTGGCGCCGGAACATATGGTCGGAAATCAATTTGGGACATTATTCAATTTGGACCTAACTACACACGAGTATCACTGGGCTTTGTTAAGTTGTGACCTAATGAGATAAGACACTTATGCCAATATGATTTTAAAACAATGTAGAATCACGAATTACGATTATCAAACTAACTCGGTGGGATGTATTAAGAAAAATAAGTATTTTATGGCCACTCCCAATGTTCATTGGCTTAATCGCTTGATCTTAATAGATCCATAAAAGCCTATGAATTTGTTTCTATAAACAGTGCCACAATCTGAATAAAGAATAAGGATCTGACATGACAAATCCTCTTGATGATGCGCTGATTGAATTTTTGATCGCCATCTCTAAGCAAGCCGGAAACGCAATTATGGAATTCTACGATACGGAATTTTTAGTGCGAAAAAAGATCGATAATTCACCAGTAACAGAGGCAGACGAAAAAGCCGAGAGTATTATTAGATTGGCACTCAACAAACGACATCCTGACATTCCGTTTGTAGGGGAGGAAGCCTATGCAAAAGGGCATCGGCCAGATCTTAGCGGCGGACTCTTTTGGCTTGTGGATGCTCTTGATGGAACTAAAGAGTTTATCCAATGTCGGGATGAGTTTACCGTAAACATTGCGCTTGTGGAATTTGGAAATCCTATCTTGGGCGTGGTCCATGCCCCAGCGAAGCAGGAAACCTATTGGGGGTCCAGTGCCGGGGCATATCTCGAAGAAAAAAATCAGGGACGTCGTCCCATTCGGACGCGGGTTCCAAGCAAAAATGGTTTGACCGTTACGATGAGCCATTCCCATCGGGCAGACGAGGAAGAGTATCTTAAGGACTATAACATTAAGGAAAGAACCCATTCTGGCAGTTCGTTAAAATTTTGTTTTATCGCTGCAGGCAAGGCAGATTTGTATCCACGACTGGGCACAACTTCGGAGTGGGATACGGCAGCGGGACACGCAATTCTCTCTTTCGCTGGCGGTCAAATGACCGGCTTGGATGGTACACCAATTATGTATGGAAAAAATGATATAAAGAACCCATTCTTCGTGGCCCGGGGACAACTGATTGAGTCAATTAAGGCCTGATAACATGCAAGCAGACCAGAAACCTCAAAGAGTTATCAGCGGAAGCAAGGGCTTGCAACGTGCTAGACTAGCAATACAAGCAGGCGACATCGTGGCATTTTCAACCGAGACAGTTTATGGCTTGGGCGCAGATGCTACCAATAACCAGGCTGTCGCCAAAATCTTTAAAACCAAAGGGAGACCGCGCTTCAACCCACTAATTGTCCATGTTTTAAATGAAAATGATGCCAAAAATCTTGTCTCTTGGAATACCGCAGCCAACAAATTATCAAGGGCGTTTTGGCCTGGACCCCTTACACTTGTCTTGCCCCGTCTGCCTGGGTGCAAAGTTTCCTTTTTAGCTAGCGCCGGTCTTGATACTCTGGCAATTCGGGTACCGAGCCATAATCTAGCCCGAAAACTTTTATCAAGTACGGATTGTCCGATAGCAGCTCCCAGCGCCAACAAGTTTGGGCGCATGAGCCCAACTACGGCTTTACATGTTGACGAAGAATTTGGACCAGAACTCACCCTTATTCTAGATGGGGGGCCCTGCGCATTAGGACTCGAATCCACCGTCGTTGATTTAACGACTAAGCGCCCCGTACTTTTAAGACCCGGTAGCATCACAAACGAAGAAATAGGCACGGTAATAGGTCCTATAGCGACAGCAACGCAACATTCAAAAATTAAATCGCCAGGCATGTTAGATCGGCATTATGCCCCTAAAGCTTCGCTGCGACTTAATGTGAATGCACCCGTCGATGGGGAGGTTTTGGTTGGATTTGGGCCCTTAGCGCCTGATGGAGCCGTAAACTTAAGCCCAGCTGGCGATCTTCTGGAGGCTGCAACAAATTTTTTTTCAACCTTAAGAGAACTCGATAGCGCAGGTAACAAAAAGTTGGCTATCATGCCAATCCCAACATCTGGCCTAGGATTTGCCATCAATGATCGACTGAAAAGAGCGGCGTCAGACGCTTAGCTGCTTCGTAATTAATCCCTCACCCTAAATCATGTTAGAATTAAATTATGACAAAACTTCCCAAAGTATTTTTGAAAGAGTTAACAAAACTACTTGGCAGAAACGCTGTTCTGACTGAAACGGAAGACCTATTACCGTATTTAAAGGATGAACGCGGCCTCTTGGAGAGCGATTGTTCATTAATTATCAGGCCTAAAACGACTGGAGAAATTTCAGAAACCGTCGGATTGTGCGCCAAACACCGCGTACCAGTTGTACCGTTAGGAGGAAACACCGGACTGGTCGGCGGAGGAATTGCCTCAGGTGGCGTCATTCTTAGTTTGGAAAAACTAAACAGGATCATCCATATTGATACCTTAAATCATACCATGACCGTTGAAGCGGGTTGCATTCTAGCAAATATACAAAAGGCAGCTGATGAAGCTGGGTGCCTGTTTCCACTCAGCCTTGGTGCCGAGGGAAGTTGCCAAATTGGCGGCAATCTCTCCACTAATGCTGGTGGCGTTGGTGTGCTCCACTATGGTAATGCAAGAGATTTAGTTCTGGGGATTGAGGTGGTATTGCCGAATGGACTTATTTATGAAAACCTCAAGGCGCTGCGAAAAGACAACACTGGTTACGATCTAAAGCAATTGTTTATTGGGGCGGAAGGAACACTGGGTATTATCACCAAAGCTGTCCTTAAACTCTATCCTCGACCGCGGGCGTTTGCAACGATACTTGTGGCATTAGAAGAACTAGATGAAATTCTTTCTTTATTTGATCTAACAAGAGCAACATGCGGGGACAAGTTGAAAGCATTTGAATTGATCCCACGATTAGCGTTAGAACTGGAAGTAGCACATATACCTGGAATTAGAGACCCATTTACAGAAAAGCATGCCTATTATGCACTTTTAGAACTTACCTCCCCAAGACAAGAAGATGACCTGCGAGGCGAAATAGAAACCGTGCTGGAGCAAGCCCTAAATAATGGTGTTATTTCAGACGCTCTAATAGCAACAAGCCAAGCTCAGGCGAGTCAACTGTGGAAGATGAGAGAAGAAATTCCTGCAGCCCAGAGTATAGAAGGAGGGAGTCTAAAACATGACGTAGCTGTACCCGTCTCTAAATCTGTCGAGTTCATAAAAAAAGCAACTCAATTAGTAATGGCAGAAATGCCGGGTGTTCGTGTCTGTGCATTCGGGCACGTCGGTGACGGTAATATCCACTTTAATTTGACCCAACCTCTAGGGATCGATAAGAAATCTTTTCTTAAAAAACAAAAGGTTTTTAATCACATAGTCCACGATTTGGTAGTGGGTATGAATGGCAGTATCAGCGCTGAACATGGGATCGGCTTATCCAAGCGCGATGAACTCTGTTTTTATGCATCTAAAATAGAGATTGACCTTATGCGGCAAATCAAAGTTGCAATTGATCCCCATAACCAGATGAACCCAAACAAGATAGTTCTCTTCGACTCACCTTAAATTCCAACTTTGTTTATGTTTTGCGGCATAACTATTAACTTTTTTGTACCTCGTTAAAATTTTATACTGCCAGTTATTCGTTGTTGGATGTATAATTTAGCCTTATGAACCAAATATTCCGTTATATTACAAAACAGCTTTTAATTTCGACACTATTTACCACCTTCGTAATTACAGGGGTAATGTGGCTTTTCGTTGCAGTAAGGGCAGTGGAATCCATCGTTAATAGGGGACTATCTGCAAAACTTTTCCTTACTCTTACCGCCCTACAATTGCCAAACTTACTAACCCAAATCCTACCTATTTCTGTTTTTATAGCAGTATTATTTGTGTATGCACGCCTTGATTCAGACCGAGAAATTACGATCATGAGAGCAACCGGCATGAGTTCTTTTACCCTTTCCAAACCTGCACTTCTACTTGGTCTAATTGCGACAATGCTTGTATACAGCCTGACGCTGTACGCAACACCACTCACGTACAAATCCTTCAGAAATCTACAATGGGATATTAGATATAATCTTGCTCACATAATCTTGAAGGAAGGTGTTTTTAATTCATTTGCTAAAGATATCACGGTCTATGTTAGAGAACGCGCCGGCGAAATGGAGCTTCGGGGTCTTTTGGTTCACGATGCCAGAAATAAGGGAAAGCCAATTACCTATCACGCAGAAAGCGGAACATTAGTTGAATCTAACAATTCTGCCAAAGTTGTTCTCCTAAAAGGTAATAGTATCGTTGTAGATAAAAAGAATCCTGGGGTTAACCGAGTAGTATATTTCGACCGACATATTTTAGATTTAACAGATATTGTTGAAAAACCCGCCTTGCGGTTTAGAGAAGCTCGAGAACGTGATGTAGATGAACTTCTAAACTTAAAAAAAGAAGACGTTGGTAACCCGAAAGACTTTGGGAAATTTATTGTAGAAGGACATCAAAGATTAGCCTTCCCTATGACAGCATTAGGTTTTGCATTAATCGCATTCGTTACCTTGTTTACCGGTGATTATTCTAGACGTAGTCACCAAAAACGGATAATAATTGCGGTGGTGATATTTGTTACATTGATTGCATTAAATCTTGGCATGATAAATCTAAGTGCCAAGAATTTGAGTTTGGTTCCATTTATTTATGCAGCAAATAGTTTGCCGATTTTCTTTTCTCTGGTCATTCTGATAATACCATTGCGATTGAAAATTTGGTTCAAACAGAAATTTTCTGGATACAATAATTAGAGGCTAAATTGGCCCGCTAAGGATAGAAATAGCGCAATGTCGACGGTTCTGTCTTTTTATATCGGTCGAAATTTTTTAACATGTTTTATATCCGTACTTGCCGTATTTCTTAGTCTGATATTTTTATTCGATATCATCGAACTGCTTCGACTGGCATCATCTCGTGATGAGTTAGGTATTGGCTTAATCCTGAAAATGTCCTTATTGAAACTTCCCTTTCTAGGACAACAGGCGTTTCCGTTTGCCGTGTTATTCGGCAGTATGATTGCGTTTTTGCGTATGACAAGGAACCATGAGTTAGTGGTGGCGCGCGCGTCTGGTATTTCAGCATGGCAATTCCTCTTACCCGTTTTGGGCTTAGCGCTTATCCTCGGTACGTTGCAAATT
>PTLH01000070.1 GCA_002938035.1 Alphaproteobacteria bacterium MarineAlpha3_Bin6 | reverse complement strand
TTGTTCTCATAAGGTTTGAAGGAATGGTCTAACCAATCCAATTCTTTCTCTGCCAGGCAAATTCGAACCTTTAAACTGCATGTAGACGCGGGAAAGTTATACAATTCCAAAGTCATATTGTTATACCAATGCTAAAAAATTACTATACTAATATTATGTAAATTTCTGTTTGCTGTAGCAACGTACCCTATTGCATCAATGGGGTATGACACGGCAAAATACCGGCAACTTCGACACGGTCTTTTAAGGGAGAACCCTCATGCATGGCCTAATGATGGAAAGGGCTCTTACAATCAGTTCTCTGATTGAACATGCCGCCAAGTTTCATAAGAATACGGAAATTGTTTCACGTACGGTTGAAGGTCCCATACACCGCTATACCTATGGGGAGGCATATCGTCGGGTTAATCAACTGGCAAATGTATTGAAAAATTTGGGGGTGAGTGAAGGAGATCGGGTCGGTACGTTAGCCTGGAATGGCTACCGGCATTTCGAATTATATTTCGCAGTTTCTGGCATGGGTTCGATCTGCCACACGATTAACCCTCGCCTATTTCCTGAACAAATCACTTACATAATAAATCACGCAAATGATAAAGTTATTTTCTGCGATCTGACTTTTGTACCTGTCCTTGAATCACTGGCGGAGCAGTTGGTGGATGTACATGCCATAGTCATCATGACTGATATGGAACATATGCCGGAAACACAACTTTCCAACATATATTGCTATGAAGAGTTGATGGACAGCACAACCGATGAATTTGAGTGGCCAGAGATAGATGAGCTCCAGGCTTCATCTCTCTGCTACAGTTCGGGTACAACTGGTAGTCCCAAAGGCGTTCTCTATAGTCATCGTTCCACCGTCCTTCATTCATTCGCAGTTTGCAGCGCTGACGGCTTGGCAATTTCTGGCAGAGATACTGTTCTTCCTGTAGTACCCATGTTCCATGTAAACGCCTGGGGAATGCCCTATGCCAGTACCATGGCAGGGGCTAAGCTTGTATTTCCGGGCGGGGCTATGGATGGCAAATCACTAGCGGAATTATTGATTGATGAAAAGGTTACATTTACTGGTGGCGTGCCGACTGTCTGGCTAATGTTACTTCAGCACTTAAAGGAAACAGGTAAAACACTACCACACCTGCAACGTACAGTTGTCGGCGGCTCGGCGCTCCCACAATCGATGATCGAAACCTTTGAAAATGACTATGACGTTGCCTGCATCCACGCCTGGGGTATGACAGAAATGAGCCCCCTTGGAACTGTAGGGCATATGACCCATGCACTATTAGAGGACCAGGATACTGATTTGATGCGGTATAAAGTAAAGCAGGGCCGTGTTCTTTATGGCGTGGATATGAAGATCGTTAATGATGATGGAACTCCTCTACCCCAAGATGGTGAAGCCTTTGGTGAATTGTGTGTTAGGGGGCCTTGGGTCACGAACGGATATTTCGAAGATGACCCTACATCTGCTTCGTCGTTCGATAACGAAAATTGGTTTCGTACGGGGGATGTCGCTACCATCGACCCACATGGATACATGGAAGTCGTTGACCGCTCAAAAGACGTTATCAAGTCCGGAGGTGAATGGATTAGCTCAATTGAACTTGAAAATATAGCTATAGGACATGCCGCAGTAGCAGAAGCTGCCGTAATCGGCATTGAACATGAAAAATGGGGAGAGCGACCTTTACTGGTTTGCGTCAAGGCGGACGATATTAATGCAAGTGGCGAAGAAATCTTGTCAATTTATGAGGGCAAGGTTGCCCAATGGTGTATACCCAACGCCGTGGAATTTCTGGATGAACTCCCTCACACGGCAACTGGTAAGCTACAAAAATTAACGCTAAGAGAGCACTTCAAAGGATATCGGTTCGCAGATTGATCGCGGCTCCTTAATAATGGAAAGCACAAACTTACACGTAGATCCTGAATGTTGGCTATCCGATCAATCCTTCCTAACCACCATAAATATTCCCGCGCAGACAAACAGCGCACCAATTACATGAAAAAAGTACAATCTTTCATCCAGAAAATATATCGCGAGGATAGCACTATAAACCGGCATCAAGTTAACGAATATAGCCGCTCTATTGTGTCCCACCACGGCATTACCCGTATTCCACATGGCAAGAGAAAGAATAGAGACTAATAGCGCCAACACCAAAACAACTATGACTAACTTACCCGAAAAAGGCGTTGGCCTGATAAAGACCGCCTCGGCCATATAAAAAGGAAACAGCGTCAATGAACCCATAAGTAATATGACAAAAAGGGCTGTAAAAGTGCCAATTTCTTTAGGCATCTTCCTAATGTTAATGGCGTAACAAGCATAGAAGGCTGTTGCTAGAACGGTAATAAAGTCACCTACATTGAAATCCAAATTGACTAGCACCCTGAAATCGGCCTTTGTCACCATAACTGTAATGCCGATAAAGGCCGCTACAATTCCCAATATTTGTATACTTTTAATTTCATCACGAATTAATATCCAAGCGATAAGAACGGTCAGTATCGGTTGTGTGGCGTTTACAAGCGCAACGTTAATAGCTGTAGTAAAATTGACCGCAAGGAACAAAAACATCCCACCCCCCGTCATAAATATTCCCTGCACCCAGAAATATCCTAAATTTTTTATGACCAATTGGATGTTTTGTCGCAGGCTACGCCAAATAAATGGTAAGAGTATAAGCGTTGCGATTATCCAACGCCAAAATGATAGACCTATGGGAGGAATTTCCTGGTGTACGGCACGTGCAATGACAACGCCGATGGCCCACGTCAGCACAGTTGCCGCGATCAAACCATAGGCATGCGTTGTCCTGACAGGTATTTTCACCATGGTTTGATCTTCATGTATTTATTTTTCACGATACGCCACAACACTAAACACAGAAAACGTTGCCACAGCGAAAGCCACACCTCTAAAAATTCAAATTGTTAACTCTGTACCATCCATGGGTAGTGTACCTGTCAACCATTGTTGCATAAGTTCACTGACCGTATCCGGCCTTTCCATAGGCAATAGGTGAGCCGCACCCTTAAGCGTTACAAGTTTAGATTGTCGGATACCCCTGGAAATTTCACGAGATAGTTCCACAGGCAAAAGCCTATCTTCTTCTCCGCACAGGACTAATGTAGGACAATCAATTTTTTGCAGTTCCCTGCGCAAGTCCCCACCGTGTATCAGTGCCTTTAACTGCCGGGTAAAACAGTCAAGTCCAACGGTCTCAGCCATGGTATCTACTAAATTTTTCATAGTAGCATTGTTCAAATTATCCGCATTCAAGAACACCCGTACCATCTGTTCCTTGATTTCCTCGAAGTTTCCTCGATCAGCCTGTTCCAATAACATCTGGCGGCGCTCATACTGTTGCTCCAAATTAAGATTAGCCGTACTGCCCACAAGGCAAATGTGGGTGACCCGTGCCCCACCCTTTATTTTTACCAATAAGGCAACATAGCCACCCATGGAACTTCCAGCGATAGCAAAATTTGGTGGGCATTCTGCCAAAATGGCATCAGCCATCTCGTCACATGAGCCATGACGCAGATGCTGTTGGGTTACACGAACATCGGCTACATCGGCCAGAGTTTCCAACTGCCGGCGCCAAAGAACATCGGTGCATAATAGACCCGGCACAAATACTAAATTTACTTTTTCCATCATCTGCTTCCTTAGAGAGGGCTTCACCGTTTAACCACTCTAACTTTGCACTCAATATAAAGAATACGGGAGTTGTTTTGTTACTATGCAATGTTCCAATCGGCAAAAGTTTTCTTGTCCCTAGCGAGGGTCTCCAATAGGGGTGCCGGTGTCCAATAATCGCCAAACTTATCCCGGTAGGACATAACAGCTTCATAGATCGTTTCAAGCCCGATCTGATCCGCCATATACATCGGTCCTCCTCGAAATCGCGGAAACCCATATCCATAAGACCAAATGACATCGATGTCACCGGGTCGGTAAGCGATGCCCTCTTCTAGTATTTTTGCACCTTCATTGATTAAGGAATACATGCATCGTTGTTCAATTTCGGAATTTTCTATTGTCGTCCTTTTGATCCCCAGCCTTTCCGCTTCTTGTAATATTAAAGCATCGGTCACTGGATCATGCAAAGGTCTCCTGCTGCCTTCGTCATAGCGGTAAAAACCTGAACCCGTCTTTTGACCGAAGCGACCTAACTCCCCCACCTGGTAGAGTACATTGAAGTATGGCTCACGATTGTTCTCCTTTTTCCCCGTTGTCTTGAGGATGCTATGCATGATGTCGACGCCGGCCATATCGTGCATGGCGAAAGGCCCCATCGGAAATCCGAAACCGTACATAACCTGATCGATCTGCTGAGGTGACGCCCCCTCCAACAGCATTTGATCTGCCTCACGGTGAAAGCCTTCCGCCATCATACGATTTCCGATAAAGCCAAAACAGACGCCGGCCACCACACCAATTTTTTTTATACGCTTAGCTGTGTCAATAGCTGTCGCTAGTACCTCTGGCGAGGTTTTTTCCGCTCGCACAATTTCCAGCAGCTTCATAACATTAGCGGGGCTAAAGAAATGGAGACCTATGATCTTTTCGGGACGTTTAGTAACCGCGGCTATTTGGTTAATGTTGAGAGTAGAAGTGTTAGTAGCAATAATAGCCTCTGGCTTGCAAATTCCGTCAATCTTCTTAAACACCTTCTTTTTTAGGTCAATATCTTCAAAGACCGCCTCAATAACTAAGTCGCTTTCTGCTATGGCATTATAGTCTGTTGTTCCTGAGATTAGCTCCATTCGATCGACCATATCTGACTTAGAGAGACGCCCACGCTTTACCGTATTCTCGTAGTTCTCTCGAACAACAGCTATACCCCGTTGCAACACAGCCTCGGACACATCAAGAATTACCGCAGGAATGCCAGCATTTGCGAAGTTCATAGCGATCCCACCACCCATAGTCCCTGAGCCAAGGATTGCGACGTTATTTATCTGCATCCTTTTGGTATCACTTGATATCCCTGGTATTTTTCCGATTTCCCGCTCAGAGAAAAAGATATTGCGAAGAGCCTTGGCTTCTTTACTCACTAGCGCCTTATCTCCGATTATCTTTTCCTTCCTTATTCCCTCCTCAAAAGGCAGGTTAACTGCGTTGTTGATGGCTTCTATCACTAAATTAGGCGCATTTTGTCCCCGCAAACGTCGGGCAGAAAGCTTGCGCGCATCGACCAAGAATTCTTCACCGTAACCACTCTTGTCCACAAGCATTTCTGAAACCTTGCGCGGTCCCACGCCGTCCGCCAGAAGAGATCCAATATATTCCAGCGTCCCCTCCATCAGATCCTCCTTTATTACGCGGTCAAGTATACCGATTTTATACGCCTCGGTTGCACTAACAGTTACGCCACCAAGTATAAATTCAAGGGCTTCTTTGGCGCCGATCAATCTTGGCAAACGTTGCGAGCCACCAGCACCTGGTATAATACCAAGAGAAACCTCGGGTAACCCCATACGCGCATTTTCAACAGCACACCGGTAGTGACATGCCAATGCAGCTTCTAGCCCTGCACCTAGGGCCGTACCATGCATTGCAGCAATCACAGGTTTTGAGCAACTTTCAATAACTCTAAACACCTCGTGATATCCGGGTTCGGCAATAGGCTCATCAAACTCTTTAATGTCTGCACCAGCCATAAACGTACGACCGGCACACTTCAGAACAACAGCCCTCACGTTATTATCCTGATCGACGGTTTGGAATGCAGTCATTAATCCCGATCTGACTTTCTGATTAATGGCGTTAACCGGAGGATTTGAGATTATGACTAAGGCAATGTCATCTGTAACTTCTACGGTAACAATATCGTTCATGATTATTTCCTTGATAATGTTCCCTTTGTAAGTTGTGATTAATACTTATTTTCCAGATGGTCCCGAATAAAACAATCAAGTTATCAGCCGCATTCTAATTGAGACCTATGATCCATTAGACATATTGCGGCAACAAAATTAGCGAGTGAGTACTCATTAGCCGCACAATTTCAAAATAAGGTCGGGATCAATTCGATTTGATCACATTACTTTAATATGCTTGCGCGAAGCGCGATATGAATAACGACTGCGCCTGTTCGTATACACCGGATTATAATTACAAGTGGAGATGGCTATCAACCTTCGTTAGGAAGGGTTTGAATAGCATACTGGTGAGAAATCTTCCTGCCTGAAACCGGATCCTCCAACTCCACCTCAAATGCTTCCATGGGGCGGACCCCCCCAATAACCGCAAGGGTGCCACAGAACATGAGAGTATTAGCCTCAAGCGTACCCAGATCAGGGTAGTAGCGCGCGATAAGATCTTCGGTCGGTAGCATGGTGGTTATGGGACCCTCCTGATAAAGGTTTCTTTCCCCATTCTCTATCGCGTGAGACCGAAGGATTAAATCATCCCAATGGTCTATAACATCATCGTAACGCCAAAGAGAGTTGGACATTGGTTTTGCGCATACTTGCTTCGAGGTGGTGACGTTATACGCTTCCACTTTTCTGTCTGTATGATCGGAACCAACACCAAGACACAAACCTTCGCCAGTTTTTAAGACGAAAAACTCGACCTCCCCTGAGCTATCCTCCCCAACAACCGAGATTATTTTATTTTGGGTCAACAGATCTGCAGAAACGCGATAAAAGATTGGTGCAGTCTTAGGCCGGGCTATGCCGATGGCTTCCAGCTCCGCCATGTGCTCTTCCATGGCCTCCTTATTTCGACCGGTCCAACCCGCTATAACAACTTTTGTTATCCCAACCTCGATGGTTTTTATTTCATTCTCAGTAAAAAGTTGAAACTCAATTATCGGCATTGATGAGCTGCTCCAATATCTACTCAGTGTTTATTGACCATGGGACCTGTCAAACAGGATAAAAACGAAAATACTTAAAGTTTTTTCCTAACAGCAATACCTGCTATTTCAGATTCACTCTGCGGCAACTCTGGCACCTTTAGGCTCTGGAATATCGTATCCAGACATGAGGTTGTCGACCACTCCATCAAAATGTTCCCACGGTGCCTCACGAAAACTATGATTTCGGATAATGAAGGATGCACCAGCATAAAACTTCTCATACTGCTGTTGCCGTCCGGCAAACTCTGAACCGACCACATCCCACGCCAACTTGAATAGTTTCATCCGGTCCGGTGCCTCCATTTGTGGTGTCTGAAAATAGGCCTCAAAATCCTCTCGTAATTTTTTGTCGTGCATCACTGTAATACTTGCTGGCATCTGAAATACCCCGCCGCCACAGAGCTCCCGCAAAAGATCTACTATGGCAGAATGGTTCTCCGTACACCAATTAAGAGCCGCATACATCATACGCCGATTGCAGGTCATATAGCCCTCAGGCCAGCTTTCTGCCGCTTCGATTTGGCCGTGAACCATACCGGAGAGAGTTGATTCCAACGCGGCTATCCGTCCAAGGGTTTCTCGAACGGCAGGCACCTGATCGGCACCCGTTGCCTTTGTTACTTTGCTACAGAGCCCGGTAATCAACTCCATCTTTGACCAAAACCGCACATTTGCCTGATGGTTTCCATAGCAATGTCCAGGCGTTTTTATATAGATTTCCCTAGCCAGAATAGCATCATCCATAACGAAAACCTTCTCCCACGGGACCTTTACGTTGTCACACATCACCAGGACATCGGTTTCATCCATGTTCCAGGTTAGAGGGGAGTCAAATTGGTTTTCGGCATTCAGAGAAATTGGCTGACGCATCCACATGGTCAATCCCCTGACGTTGCAGGGAATTGCACAAGTAACCGCTTGCTTTACTTGATCGGGAGCAAGCGGAAGTAAATTGCCAATCCATATGTCGTTACAAAATGCTGCACTTGTCGCCAACATCTTCATACCGGATATGGTAATTCCAGCATCATCCTGATCGACCACCATTAATGTTGGTATGGGCAAGTTTTTCTTTTGGTAAAACTCTGGATTTCTAGCAGCTTGCGGTGGCAGTACCGCATACGAAGCAAAAATATCGTTTTTCTTCATATAGTCATAATAGGCGACTAGGTTATCACCAAGCTGATACTCATCAGTATTGAACACTGACGGATTAATTGCCATCCCCGTTACAAAGCTTGATACGTGATCCATTGACCGACCCATCATTCCACACGTTTGATCTGCAATGATTTTATGCGCTTTCATACGTTTACGCAGATCTTCACGGCTCTGCGCTTGTAGAAACCATGCAGAGTAACACTCTCCATCCTCCTCAAAAGTTAACATGTCCTGATAATCGGGGTCGTGTTTGATGTCGTAAAGCCGAGCTACCGTCTTGGCGGCGCGGGCGAATGCCGGATGAGTAGTGACATCTTCAACACGCTCGTCACCAATGTAAATGGTGCGACCATCTTTCAGACTTTCCAAATGTTGTTGACCAGTTTTGATCATTTCTCTCTCCCAGGTTTTAACGCTTACCTGCTGTTTGACGCTCCGCCATCTCTTTCTCGTAGAGGGCTGTCGATAAGGTGTTTTCAGCATTGCAAACAAAGTGTTCCAAGAGACCATCAAGTTTTTGAAAGTCGCTCTTCGCAAAACCGTCAAACAAACCATCATTTACACTTTGGGTTACTGGCGTAACAGCTTCAATCGCGGAAACACCCTTTTTCGTGAGGGCAACTAAAATTGACCGCCCGTCATGTACATCGCGAACCTTTTCAACAAAACCCCATTTAGCAAGTTTGCCCAATTCAACCGTCACATGTGATGCAACCACCCGGAGCTGCGTCGCCACATTCTTTATTGCTATTCCATGACCATTTTGCAGCCGAGCTATTACCATGAGTATTTGATACTGGCCACCGGTCAGTCCAATATGCATACCCATGATGCTGCGTAATTCTTCTAGAATGCTCCCTACGGAGAAAAGGTTGTGTATTACACGGCGCAAATTGCGATCGCTGCCATCTTCAAGAACATTTTTAAGTGAGCTACTTAATGGCGGCCAGCATACTGATTGATTGCTTCTTTTTACAGGTTCGTTCACAGAAATCCCATCCATTTTTTCTATGTTAATTATATTCGTTACGAACATAACATGTTCCAAACCAAAATTGCAAAAAACTCCTAAAATGGTTGGAATATTATCCTTTGTCAGGTTTGTAATAGTAATGGAGTTCGAACATTACGCAGCCTTCGTCAGATTTGAATGGACCATGATAAGCGCCCGGCGGCCGGCAGGCATAAGTGGGGGCGTAAAACTTCTCACCGCCTTCTCCATTGATGTCATTTCCTACTATCAAATCTCCTTCACATAAGTAAACTTCCTCCCAATGATCATGGATAAAAGGTTCAGTCGAGTAAGTGCCAGGCAATATCCTTAAAAATCGGGAACGGCTCCCCGTCTTTCCTTCTTCATCTAGATCCGAAGTCAGGACCTTTTGTTGCATCCCGGGCGGATAACCTGGAGGAGTTTCCCATCCCTCATCCATATCAAGCTTCATAAATTCTATATGTGGTTTTCCTATTCCCATCAAACTGCTCCTTAAATGTGCCATCAATTAATTGTTAGGGTAGTTCATGACTAAAAGATTATTGGTGGTCAAAATATATTGCCACGCTATTATTGTACCGGCCATGCTAAGTTATCCCTTGGCTGCTTTCATACTTAATAAAGTAAGAAATCATTGGCAAAGCCCTCGATAAAAACGTTGTCGTTACATAATTTAAATTATCATCACTCGGATACTAAACCACAATACTGATGATAATAGCTAAATCCCAAACTGGGGTACGCCCAAGCTACTGCAACAAAGCACAATTTTATTGATGTTAAACTGGGTAAACCCCGCAAATTAGCTTCGAACGCCTTTATCAAAACCTCCAAAAACAATTTAAGGTATCTCTAACGCGTTTCTACCCTTGAATATTTTTGGTGTGGACTAAATATAACCTACATTCTTAATGAGAGCAGAAATTGCTGGATAAACGATTTCAGACGTCTATTAATACCTTTCAGAATGCACAATTTAATTTAAACAATTAATGGTAGGAGGGCCAATGGCGACGGTCACCGAAGAACAAATCCTGGATGCACTACAACAGGTTTCAGTGCCTGGCGAAACTCATGATGTAGCAGAGCTTGGTCTCGTATCAGGCCTAGTCGTGCGAGACGGACTTGTGCAACTTTCTATTGAGACAACCCCGGACAAAGTTCCGGAGATGGAAGAATTCCGACAGGCGTGTGAGACAAAAATTCGCGGAGTGCCGGGTGTTCTGAATGTTACCGTTGTACTTACGGCTGAACGACCCAAAGCAAAACCTGCACCGCAAACAGCAATACCCCAAACCCAACAAAGCCAGGCAGTACCAGGCGTAAGCATGCTGATAGCCGTGGCCTCAGGTAAGGGGGGTGTTGGCAAGTCAACAACATCCGTGAATTTAGCGCTGGCGCTCGCTTCTCTGGGAAAGAAAGTAGGCCTAATGGATGCGGATATCTACGGACCATCCCTACCTCGAATGATGGGTATCAAGGAAAAACCAAAGCAAACCCAAAACAAACGTCTTCTTCCGCCACAAAATTATGGAATTAAATGTATGTCGATGGGAATGCTAGTAGATGAAGAAGAACCGATGATCTGGCGCGGACCTATGGTCATGGGGGCACTGAAACAACTGTTGAGCGAAGTAGAGTGGGCCCCTCTCGATATTTTGGTACTTGACTTGCCGCCGGGAACAGGCGACGCCCAATTGACTCTCGCCCAAGAAACACAGCTAACCGGCGCTGTCATTGTCTCAACCCCTCAAGACATCGCACTTCTTGATGCCCGGAAAGGCCTAAACATGTTTCGCAAGGTCTCTGTCCCCATCTTGGGTATAATCGAGAACATGAGCTACTTCATTTGTCCCCATTGCGGTGAACAATCAAACATTTTTCACCACGATGGAGCACGCAAGACTGCCGACGCTCAAGAAGTGGAGTTTTTAGGTGCCATCCCTCTGGATATTGAAATACGTGAGACGTCTGATAGTGGGCATCCTATTGTGGCCACCCAACCTGATAGTCCCCTCGCTAAAGCCTACGTAGAGATTGCAAAAAAGGTTTTAAGTGGCGTTGAAGACGTTGAAACCCGCCAAGCCCAGCAGACCCCCAAAATTACCATTGAGTAAGCAAGTCAACTAATGGACTTAAATTTGAAACAAACGATCAACAGCTTATTGATGTTGTGTTGCTTAACGAGTTGGGTATTACAGAACTTACAGATACAAAGGACTGTGCTTCTAGCTAATAGTTAAAGGGTAAATAAATACCATAGTGCGGTCAAATTCTGATAGCGTTGACCATTTAACGGACCCTGCGTCTTGCTCTCACTTCTTCTCTTCTCTAAGAATTTCTCAACCACAACTTTAAACAAAGGGCTCCCCGTCCATGTCGGTTACGCTTTTCGTTAATGGCACCCTAATGCGGGGTCTTGCGCTTCATAGCAATCTGGATGGAGCGGAATTCTTAGGAGAGGCTCTAACCATACCTCAATACCGCATCTATTCCATTGATGACATACACCCTGGTATGTTTGAATTAGATGATGGTGAAGAAGGCGGAGTATCAGTGGTTGGTGAAATATACAATATGAGCAATGAAATATGGACCCGCGTGGAGGCCAATGAACCGCCTCACCTTTATAAGGGTCCAGTTAAGTTGGTAAATGGTAACACTATGGATGGTATTCTGTTTCCCCGCGATTTAGCGGAGAACTCAACGTACCGTTACATTGATATCTCCTCATTTGGTGACTGGCGGAAATACATGGCACACAAAAACGAATTATAGGCAATTTATGTCGGACATATTTGTATAATTAATAAGAATCATGCTAGCCTAAAGTTGAATTGGGGTGAGAAAGTGTTAATGCCTGACATGAGGCCAGATGCTTTAGATGTTGATCCAGAAACGTCTCGAATAGTCGAAGCTGAGCCTTATCCTCTTTCATTTGATCTTTCAACAACAGCATTAATAATTATTGATATGCAACGCGACTTTCTCGAGCCTGGTGGTTTTGGCGAATTGTTAGGTAACGACGTATCACTCTTGCGATCTACCATTCAACCAACCAAGGACGTATTAGAAGCCGCCCGCTCTGCAGGCTTGACTGTCATCCATACGCGTGAAGGCCACCGACCAGACTTAATGGATGCACCATCCAGTAAGCTTGCCCGCGGCAACCTGGATTTAGGCATCGGTGATGAGGGGCCAATGGGTCGTATCCTCGTCAGAGGCGAGGAAGGCCACAACATCATTCCTGAGCTTGCACCACTTGCAAACGAACCTGTTGTCGATAAACCGGGAAAAGGTGCATTTTTCGAGACAGATCTGCAACTTTTACTCCAGAATAAGAACATTGAAACTATTATTATATGTGGTGTTACTACGGAAGTATGCGTTCACACCACTGTGCGTGAGGCCAACGACCGGGGCTATGAATGTTTAGTGTTGGAAGATTGCGTGGGTTCATATTTTCCCGAGTTTCAACGTATAGGAATTGAGATGATTAAAGCCCAAGGAGGTATATTTGGCTGGGTTGTTAACTCAAATTCAGCTATTTCTGCATTGGAAAGGAAGTAAAATCATAC
>PTLH01000007.1 GCA_002938035.1 Alphaproteobacteria bacterium MarineAlpha3_Bin6 | reverse complement strand
GCTGAGCCTCTGATAACGGCTATGGGCAGGGCAACCCCATTCATTAGACACCGCCTAGGTCAGGAGTTGACACTCAAATTTGTACCGACCATATCTTTTCAGGCCGATCACTCATTTGACTATGCTGAACGCATTAGCGAAGTTTTGAGATCTGCTGTTTCCGGTTCTAAGAGGTGAAAACAAGGTATAAATATCTTGGGCCGTAGAAAAAAAGGGTTTCCTCTCCATGGCTGGTTAATAATTGATAAACCGGTAGGTATAACCTCCACCGGTGTAGTAAACACTGCGCGATCTGTCTTGAAAGCTGCCAAGGTGGGTCACGGTGGCACCTTAGATCCAATGGCAACCGGTGTTCTACCTTTGGCTTTTGGAGAAGCTACAAAAGCCATCTCGTATGTCTTTGACGGTGTGAAAGAATACCGGTTCACTGTTCGTTGGGGTGAAAGCCGGGATACTGATGATGCAGAGGGGATGGTAACAGAAACGTCGGAATATCGACCGAAAGAGGAGGATGTTTTATCAGTTTTGCCGCGTTTTATTGGTAAAATAGATCAGGTTCCTCCAGCATATTCAGCGGTAAAAATTAAAGGGCGTAGAGCTTATGACTTAGCCAGGAAGAAGCAAAAGTTCAAACTTAAAGCTCGGCTGGTTCAAATTAGTGAATTTGAGCTTTTGGAGATATTGGATAGGGATCACGCAAGTTTCCGGGTAGTTTCGGGTAAAGGTGTATATATGAGAGCTTTGGCTAGAGATCTTGCACTTGCACTCGGCACTAGGGGACACATAGCACAGTTGCGACGGCTCCGTGTAGGCTCCTTTGGTGAGAAAGATTCTATTTCGCTGGACAAACTTGTGGAATTAGGGCATACCGCGCGCGCCGATAAGTTAATTCGGCCGGTTGAGACTGCGCTGGACGACATCCCGGCACTGACCTTGATCGAAGAAGAAGCTCGAAGGCTTAGATGCGGGCAACCACTTTCCGTCTTAAAGTTAGCTGAGCGGGTTCCCCTCAATTTTTTGAGCCAAGGTGATTTTGTGGTTGCCATGGCGGGGGGGAAACCAGTGGCCTTAGCTTGTGTGGAAGATGGAGTGATTCGTCCCGTTAGAGTGCTTAACCTATGACTAACGGAGTAAAATGCGATGTCGATTACAGCAGAGCGCAAGCAAGATCTTATTGCAGAATTTTCCACGCAAGAGAACGACACTGGGTCTCCAGAAGTACAAGTTGCAATTCTGAGCGAACGCATCACTAATTTAACTGAGCATTTGAAAAGTCACAAAAAGGACTTTCATTCGCGGCGCGGCCTTCTGGTGATGGTTGGGCAAAGGCGACGATTGTTGGATTACCTGAATAATAAGAATGCCCAACGATATCATGGGCTAATTAAGCGGTTGGGATTACGCCGTTAGGGTCAGGCTTGCGTGGGTTAGTTGCCTTTAATTTGTTAAGGCAACCCGATTGCTTGCCGTCATACTATGGGTAGAGAGGGTATATTCATACATTCTTCTATCACGGAATTTTGGAGACTTTACCATTGGCGCTTCAGTTAGTGTGCTAGTTGAATTTGGATTGCGGATACTTAAAGGATTGTGAACTAGGTGCAGATATTTTTTGTATGAAGGAAGGAAGATAGAAATATGTTTAAAGAGTTTAAAAAAGAAATTGATTTCGGCGGGCGATCTTTGATCCTGGAAACGGGTAAAATTGCCCGCCAGGCAGATGGTGCAGTGATGGCAACCTATGGTCAGACCGTTGTATTGTGTACAGCGGTGGGAGCCCGGTCACCAAAAAAAGGAATAGATTTTTTTCCGCTAACGGTAAACTATCAAGAGAAGACCTTTGCCGCTGGTAAAATTCCGGGTGGTTTCTTTAAAAGAGAAGGCCGTCCGACTGAAAAAGATACCCTAACCTCGAGGCTGATCGACCGGCCAATCAGACCTTTGTTTGCCGGTGGATATAAGAATGAAACCCAAGTAATTTGCACTGTTCTGGCACATGATCTAGAGAATGATCCAGATATAGTGGCTTTGATAGGAGCTTCCGCTGCGTTAACAATTTCAGGTATTCCCTTTATGGGACCAATAGGGGCGGCCCGTGTTGGCTATATTGATGGGCAGTATATCATAAATCCAAAGGTAGACGAGTTGACGTCTTCAGATCTGAATCTGGTCTTAGCAGGTACCCATGAGGGAGTGTTGATGGTGGAATCTGAGGCCAACCAGTTATCAGAAGAAATTATGCTCGGTGCAGTTATGTTTGGGCATACCGCCTACCAAGCTGTAATTGACGGAATTATTGACCTGGCAAAGGCTTGCGCTAAGGAACCGTGGGATATCCCGCCGCCGCCTGAAGGAATTGAAACAGCTGTTGCGAAGGTGAACGGAATGGCCGAGTCGGATCTAAGGGTAGCTTATGCGGAGACGGAGAAAGCTTCTCGACAGGAAAAGATTGCCGCCGTAAAGAGGAATGTTTTGGACACCTGTGCGGCAGATGAAGAGGTTGATGAATCTTTGGTCTCTGACGCATTCAAAAATTTGGAAAAAGAGATTGTTCGTCAGGATATCTTGCGCACTGGTCAGCGGATTGATGGCCGCGATACTAAAACAGTCCGGCCTATAGCTTGTGAAGTCGGGGTTCTTCCCAGAGCCCACGGTAGTGCATTGTTTACCCGTGGTGAGACCCAAGCTTTGGTAGTTACCACACTGGGTACAGGACAGGATGAACAGATTATTGATGGTCTGGATGGAGATTACCGTGAACATTTCATGCTTCACTATAATTTCCCCCCCTATTCAGTCGGTGAAGCAGGTCGCATGATGGGTCCGGGTCGCAGGGAAATAGGCCATGGCAAATTGGCATGGCGAGCAATTCGAGCCCTTTTGCCAGAAAAAGTAGATTTCCCCTACACAATTCGAGTGGTTTCAGAAGTTACAGAATCAAATGGTTCATCGTCGATGGCAACCGTTTGCGGCACTTCTCTCTCCATGATGGATGCGGGTGTGCCAATGTCTGGGCCTGTGGCGGGAATAGCTATGGGCTTGATAAAAGAAGATGAAGGGGTTGCCGTGCTTTCGGATATTCTAGGCGACGAGGACCATCTCGGTGACATGGATTTTAAAGTTGCTGGCACAGAGAAAGGGATCACCTCTCTACAAATGGACATAAAGATCACTTCTATCACGGAAGAAATAATGAAGGTCGCGCTTGAACAAGCAAAAAATGGCCGGCTCCACATCCTAGATGAGATGACAAAAGCGATCGCATCTGCTCGGGATGATGTTAGTCAAAATGCTCCGCGCATTACTGTAATTAGCATTCCAAAGGACAAAATACGCGAGGTGATTGGTCCAGGTGGAAAGGTGATTCGCGAAATTTGTGAGAATACTGGCGCGAAGATTGATATAGAAGATGATGGCACCGTGAAGGTTTCGGCTGTTGATGAAGCAGCATCTGAAGCAGCCATCAATGAAATTAAAAATATTACGGCTGAGCCGGAAATCGGAACAATTTATCACGGTAAGGTGGTAAAAACCGTTGATTTTGGGGCTTTTGTCAATTTTTTGGGCTCTAAAGACGGTCTCGTACATATCAGTGAACTTCGACCGGAGCGTGTCGAAAAGACCACAGATATTGTTAATGTTGGCGATGAGGTAAAAGTTAAGCTGATAGGTATTGATGACCGGGGCAAAGTAAAGTTGTCCATGAAAGCCGTTGATCAGGAAACAGGTAAGGTTATTACGGAACAATAAACAACTGGCGACTCGTCTTTTATCTCCCCGGTACATATATATAGTATTGGGAGGGTGTCGTTCTGAAATAATCTAACTTCAAAGCGTTATTTTGAGCGGCCTCGAGAATTTTGTACGGGGACAGATGATGAATGGGTTAGCAACTTCGGAGCCGCTCTCCAAGAGGGTTACAAATAAAAATAGCTTTGTATTCGAAGATTTGATTAACTGTGCAAACGGCAAGTTATTTGGGCTAGGTAATGCGCAATTACCGGCCCCACCCATGCTTATGTTCAACCGCATCACTCATATCAATAGTGAAGGAGGTTCCTACGGAAAAGGGCAGCTTGACGCGGAGCTCGATATAAAGCCGGATTTGTGGTTTTTTGAGTGCCACTTTGTTAACGATCCCGTAATGCCAGGATGTCTTGGTTTGGACGCTCTTTGGCAATTAGTAGGTTTTTACTTAGGCTGGACAGGGGCTTTTGGAAGGGGCCGTGCTCTTGGCGTCGGTGAGGTCAAGTTTACTGGCCAGGTTACGCCAGAGAATAAGTTGGTCAGTTATCATGTTGATATTCGTCGGGTTATTAACCGGCAAGTGGCCTTGGCAATAGCTGATGGAACAATGTCGGTGGACGGTGAAATAGTCTATGGTGTAAAAAATATGAAGGTTGGCACGTTTTTATCAACGGACGATATGTAGCGAGGTCATTGTGAGAAGAGCGGTCATCACAGGTATCGGCATTATTTCGAGTATAGGGGACAATAAAGACGAAGTTTTAAACTCTCTTAAAGCCGGTCGCTCCGGAATTTCTTTTGCCGAGGAATACGCAAAAATGGGGTTTCGAAGCCACGTTTATGGTCTTCCTAAAGTGAATTTGGATGATATTATCGATCGAAAACTTCGTCGATTTATGGGGGATGGTGCTGCATATAACTATTTAGCAATGGTAGAGGCAATCAGAGATTCAGGGCTGTTGGCAGAAGAGGTTTCCCATGAACGTACAGGACTAATTATGGGTTCGGGTGGTCCCTCAACCCGAAATTTAATACAGGCTGCAGATGCCGCCCGGGAAAAGGGCCCCAGAAAGATTGGCCCATTTATGGTGCCCCGAACCATGTCGAGTACTAATTCCGCTACCCTAGCGACACCCTTTCAAATAAAGGGCGTCAACTATTCAATTAGTTCTGCATGCTCCACAAGCGCACACTGTATAGGCAATGCCGCGGAGCTTGTGCAGTGGGGTAAGCAAGATATAGTCTTTGCCGGTGGTGGTGAGGAGTTGCATTGGAGTATGTCAGTTTTGTTTGATGCAATGCCGGCACTATCTTCAAGATATAATGACAAACCGTGTGTGGCTTCCAGAGCATTTGATGTAAATCGGGATGGTTTTGTTATAGCAGGCGGTGGAGGAGTTGTAGTCGTTGAGGAATGTGAGCGGGCTAAGGCGAGGGGTGCTAGGATTTATGCCGAGATTGGTGGCTACGGCGCGACCTCTGATGGGTTTGATATGGTTCAGCCTTCCGGTGAAGGTGCTGTCCGCTGCATGAAAATGGCCATGGAGGGTGTTGAGGAACCAATTGACTATATCAATACCCATGGTACTAGCACGCCGGTAGGTGATGTTAAGGAATTGGAAGCAATTCGAGAAGCCTTTAAAGACAGAAACAGAATCCCACATTTTAATTCCACTAAATCTTTGACGGGCCATTCTTTGGGCGCAGCTGGGGTGCACGAATCGATATACAGTCTCCTAATGATGAACAATAACTTTATCTGCGCATCGGCGAATATAGAAGAACTTGAACCGGCCGCCCAGGGCATGCCTATCGTTCAAGAACAAATGAATAATGTGGAAATTAACTGCGTGCTTTCCAATAGTTTTGGTTTTGGTGGAACCAACGCAAGTTTAGTTTTTAAGCGTGTAGAATCATAGTTTTTGAGATCAATTTAATAGCTCGATTATACACAAGTTTCCATGATAGAAAAAACGAACCTAATGTCAGGCAAGCGTGGTCTAGTAATGGGTGTTGCGAATGACCACTCCATAGCTTGGGGCATCGCCGAGGTCCTCCGAAACCACGGTGCTGAACTCGCTTTTACTTTCCAAGATCAAACATTTGAAAAAAGGGTAAGGCCCTTAGCTGAGCAGGCAGGCTCAGTTTTAGTGATCCCGTGCGACGTAGAAGATAAGGAGAGCCAAAAAAACGTCTTTGAAATTTTATATCATGAATGGGGGACGCTGGACTTTGTTGTTCATTCCCTTGCATATTCAGATAAACACGAACTCAGCGGTCGGTATTTGGACACGTCGGTAAACAATTTTGTCCGGACAATGCATATTTCTTGTTTTTCGTTTACTGAAATGGCAAACCTCGCCCAGTCACTAATGGTAGATAATGGCGGTAGTCTGATTACACTCACTTATTATGGCGCTGAGCGAATAATGCCTAATTACAATATTATGGGTGTTGCAAAAGCAGCCCTTCAAACCAGTGTCAAATATCTTGCGGCAGACTTGGGTCCAAATAATATAAGGGTAAACGCCTTGTCAGCTGGTCCCGTAAGAACACTAGCGGGGAGTGCCATTGGCAGCGCCCGTAAGATTTACAAGTGGAGTGAGGCAAATGCCCCTCTCCGCCGTTCAGTTACACTTGATCAGTTGGGGATGGCCTCGCTTTACCTTTTAAGTGATTTGTCCGAAGGAGTAACCGGTGAAATTCATCACGTTGACGCGGGTTACAATATCATAGGACTTCCTTATTTATCAGAGAATAAGAAATAAAGTGTGTTCAATCGTTAATTTGTGACTAGCCTAGGTACTGGACGCAACTAACAGTTTTATGTACAAGGCTTAATAGTTTTAAATTGTAACGCTTTTTATTCCCCCTGTTTTTAGAGAGTACGGATGACGTTAGAACGCCCTTATTCAAGGCCTTTAAAGCAGTTGAACTCAGTGGGCTTGAGACCGACTAGTCAACGCATGATTATAGCAAAAATTCTGTTTGACGGCACTGACAAGCACGTTACAGCGGAAATGCTGCACTATGAAGTTCTGAAGTCTCAGAAAAAGGTATCGCTTGCGACAGTATATAATACTTTGCATCTATTTACAGAATTGGGGTTGTTACGTGAAATCATTGTTGCCTCAGATTGTTCCTATTTTGATACCAACACTAGTAACCACTATCATTTCTACCATGAAGATACCCAAGAATTAATAGACATTCATGAAAATGATATCCGAATTGACCGTTTGCCCACCCCACCAGAAGGTAGTCAAATCACCCGTGTAGACGTTGTGGTTAAGGTTGGGAAAAAATCACGATAAATCAATGAATTAGTGCGGTTTTTAGAACAATTGTTAGTTGTTGACATCTTTTGAGTTAGCCCTCATAGTTAAATTCTTAGGATGGGGAAAGTTGAACGTTAGGATGTTCCCCCGACGTTTTCGATAAATGAACAATCGAATGGAGAACACATATGCCTGCGCTTAAAGGATCTGAGACCGAACAAAATCTTAAAGACGCGTTTGCGGGAGAATCTCAGGCCAACCGCCGTTACTTATATTTTGCCCAAAAGGCTGACGTCGAAGGGTACAATGATGTTTCTTCTGTATTTCGTTCTACAGCGGAAGGTGAAACCGGCCATGCCCACGGGCATCTGGAATATCTTGAAGAAACGGGTGATCCAGCAACCGGGGAGCCCATAGGACCAACGGCTGCAAATCTTAAGGCTGCTGTTGCTGGTGAAACCCATGAATATACGGATATGTATCCGGGTATGGCAAAGACGGCGCGCGATGAAGGTTTTGACGAAATCGCCGACTGGTTTGAGACCTTGGCAAAAGCCGAAAGATCCCACGCTGGACGTTTCCAAAAGGCCTTAGATACACTTGATACCTGACCCAAGACTTTTACAGGTTAAACTAACAGGGGACCCGATCGCAGGTCCCCTATTTTGGTCCAGGCAGAAATAAGTAAATCGAAAGACGATTAGGCATGAGTGAAGGAAGTCTCGAAGCGCCCATCCGTCGTCCGATCCAGTGGCAAGAGGAGGCGTTTACAAATCCAGAGGACTTGGACGTTGAACTTCGCAGAGTGTTTGATATTTGTCACGGATGCCGACGCTGTTTCAATCTTTGCGATGCTTTCCCGCGTTTATTTGATCTAATTGATTCCTCCGAGACCGGGGAACTAGATTCTGTGGACAGTGCTAGTTTTAGGCACGTTGCGGATGCTTGTACACTTTGTGATATGTGTTTTATGACTAAATGTCCTTATGTCCCTCCTCATGAGTTTGATTTGGATTTTCCGCATTTGATGTTGCGTTACCGTGCAATGGAATTCAAACGGGGTAACGTGAGCACTTCACTCATTCAGTTAACGGAGACAGATCGAAACGGAAAACTTGCCAGTTTTTTGGCACCTTTTGTCAACTGGTTCACTAGCCGGAGGAATAAGATTACCCGTTTCATCATGGAAATTTTAACGGGTGTTGATCGGAATTCCGAACTCCCTAAGTACCATCACAAGACGTTTGGGAAGCGCGACCATTCGAAGCGCGAAATTAACGGGCCCGCTACAACTCGCAAGGCCATTCTTTATAGCACTTGCTTTATAAATTATAATAATCCAGGTATAGGTGAAGCTACACAAAAAGTTCTTTCAAATCATGGCGTTGAAACAAAAATCCTTTATCCTTCTTGCTGTGGCATGCCGCAATTAGAACAAGGTGATATTAGCCGGGTAGCTGACAATGCAATAAAAATCACTGCCGAGTTATTGCCATGGGTAGATAATGGATATGATGTCATTGCATTAGTTCCTTCTTGTTCGCTTATGCTGAAGTTTGAATGGCCTCTTATTTTGCCGGAAAATCAAGATATCAAGAAACTTAGCAATGCAACATTCGATATTTCGGAATATATTATGGATATGGCGAGGCAAAAACAATTGCGGGGCGGGTTAAAAAAAATCGAGGGCGGTGTGACCGTTCACTTAGCATGCCATTCTAGGGCTCAGAATATGGGGCCTAAAGCCGCAGATATGCTTCGCCTGATTCCAGATACAGAGGTGGTTGTTGTGGATCGTTGTTCAGGCCATGGTGGTTCTTGGGGGATCATGAAAAGCAACTTTGAAACAGCGCTCAAGGTGGGTCGACCTGTTGCTAATAAGGCTGTTGAAGCCAATCACAGCAACGTGGTATCAGAATGTCCCCTGGCCCGTGAGCACATTGTTCAGGGCATGAAACAATTAGGAGGTTCAAAGTCGGGAAAAAATGTCGCTGTTGTTTCCCATCCTATCGAAATTTTGGCCAAGTCTTATGGTCTTCAGTAACAAAAACACCGTTATGATAAATAAAACAAATATAACCCGCGACGACATCCTAGATATGTCAGATTATGAACAAATTAGGGATAAAAGGCGCGCGGAAATAGCCAAAATTAAGAAAAACCGTCGTTTAGCCGTTGGACCTCACGCATCATTTTATTTTGAATGCTACCAGACCATGTGGTATCAAATCCACGAAATGCTTCGCATTGAAAAGGGCGGGGAATGTCAAATACAGGACGAAATTAAAGTATATAACTCGTTGATTCCTAAGGGAACTGAACTTGTTGCGACAGTTATGTTTGAAATACCAGATGCACAAGCCCGTGCTAAAATTCTGGCTGATTTAGGCGGCGTCGAGCAGACAATTAAGATGGAAATTGGGAAAGAGACAATTTACGCCAAACCGGAAGATGACGTCGATCGAACTAGTTCTGCCGGCAAGACCTCCTCGGTTCATTTTATTCATTTTTTGATGAATCCAATTCAAGTTAACGCATTTAAACGTTCCGACACGAGAGTGGTTATTGGGATTGATCACCCTAATTACGGCCATCTGGCCGTCTTACCTGATTATATCAAAAGAGAATTGTCGGACGATCTCGAATAAATACCTGCCATTAGGTGTTCTAATTGATCTTTTCCGTCGGATAAGCCCCCCAGAACTCTACTCTTCGAAGCCAACCTTCATATTTACCAAAAGATAATTTACACCAGCCAGCGTTTTTTCGGCATCGAGTTATTTTTCCTGTCACACTGGGCTCTATCCGGGCTACTGCGGGGGACTTACTATCAGAGTTAAAACGGAGTGTTCTTGTTTGGCCTGTTACCGCTAGAGTTCGTTTGTTACTAAGCATACTTTGATGCATCCAACCTTCCGTTCCCTGGAAATCCCGAACCTTTCTCCATGTTCCAAATTCGGCAACGACCTCCATAGGCATGTTCTGCCTTTTGTAAACCCAATCTATGGGGTAACGAACACCTGGACCCGTTCGCATACGGACTTTATCCGAGCGCAAAGAGACAAACCGCGGCAACGGTAAGCCACTGGCAGCCCGTTCAGTTTGGGCAGTGGCAACATCTGGGAGAACGAACAATGATAACACCAAGATAACCGAAAACTTTAAAATTTTGTTCATATTTGTTGAAGAATAAAAGCAAACCCCTGCTAGGTATTTCCCAAATTGCTATTTGCCAATAGGTAAATGATAAAGGAGTAACACATCAAAAAAAAGGCAAATTTGCCGTTACGCAAAAATTACCCGCTACCGTTGAAACCCAGTTGGAAGAATTATCTGACGCCAAGTTCAATCTTGATGACACGCCATATTCTGAACCTCAGCTTATAAGGGCTGTAAGTTGGGCAGATATATTGATCCCAACAGTTACCGACCAAGTAAATGCAAAGGTTATAAACGCTGCTGGTCCGAACCTTAAACTCATCGCTAATTTTGGTGTTGGTGTTAACCACATAGATTTGGAGGCTGCCGAGGCCAAAGGAATTCAAGTATCTAATACGCCAGATGTACTTACCGAGGATACAGCTGATTTAGCAATGGGCTCATTTATAATGGCTTCTCGACGTTTTGGAGAATGCGAGCGTATGGTAAGAGCAGGCGCCTGGACAGGCTAGACGCCTAAACGATATCAGGTGTGTAAGGAAAGGTCTTTAATTGTCGGTTGAATGCCGCAAAGAGCACAATCGGGGTCAGGGTTAACCTTTATCTTGCGGAACTCACAGCCAAGTCCATCGATAATCAATAAGTAGCCTGACAGAGATGTTCCAGCACCGGTAAGTTCTTTTAAAATTTCTGTAGCTTGCAGGGAACCAACAACACCACATAGCGCACCTAAAACACCGGCCTCGGCACAGGACGGGGTTGTATCCGCCGGGGGGGCTTCCGGAAATATACAACGGTAACATGGATGGTCTTCTTGGCTTGTTTTTAGATGGGCTTTGTAGGTGCCGAGTTGGGCATCAAATCTTAAAATTGCTGCTGAAACTAGTGTAGTCCCTGTTAGATAACAGGCATCATTAACCAAAAAGCGGGTTTCAAAATTGTCACTACCGTCTGCTACGATGTCATAGTGTTTGAGCAACTTGAAAGCATTGTCAGCCGTAAATCGCTCCTCATATATTTGTAATTTAACGTCCGGGTTAATTGTTTCAACGGCATCGCGGGCACTCTCAACCTTGGGTTTACCAACCCTTGGTGTCGTATGTATGATTTGGCGCTGAAGATTGCTAAGCTCTATCTTGTCATCATCAATTATGCCGATGGTTCCGACACCCGCCGCGGCTAAGTAGAGAAGAACAGGTGATCCCAGTCCACCTGCACCAATAACCAAAACACGCCCATCCATGATTTTTGTTTGTCCGGCACCACCAATTTCGGGCAACAATATGTGTCGGGCATAACGTTCAATCTGTAAATCAGAAATTTTCATGATGACGAGGCATCATTTCCCTTCGGAAAGACCGTCAAATAACGCTGTTGATAAGTATAGCTCGGCGGAGAAAGCCAAATTGTGACTATAATCTTACCGGCCATTTCTGTTCGCTGACCGACTTCTTCTGTGATTTGATGGAGGCAAACTAAGGGCGTCATACCTATGGTATCTAAAATGCTATCATAAATTTTACCCCTGAAGGCAGCCACTTTGGCCACGGGGTTTGCCACAAGGCTATTTTCCACTGTTTACTGCCATACCAGAAAATTTCTATTAAATTGCGTAGTCTAAGGTCTGACGACCCTCGCTTTGGATACCTCGTTCGTTAGCTTTAATACATAGGTCCTCGATAGTGATTTTGTCCAGCTGCTCCAAGATGGTGTTTTGTATTTTCCCCCACATGGGGTTTAGCACTTTTCCGGAAATCTCTGAGTCAGTTAAGTTGTTTTCTACTGCATTTTCTGTTTCTAAGTCTGTTACAATGCAAACTATTTCTCCAACGCTAATACGACGGCGTTCCCGAGCTAGTTGGTATCCGCCTCTCGGTCCACGTACCCCGGTTAGAATGTTAGCCTTCACGAGTTTCTGTAAAGACTGTTCGAGGTAACGACCAGGGGTGCGTTGGCGGCTAGATATCCGCTGACTTTGCACAGGCTGCCCGTTTGAATAGTAAGCAATGTCTACCACAGCCTCTATGGAATACATGATTTTGTTGGAGAGCGTTAACACTATGGGATCCTACTTTTTAATACCAGTGGAGCCAAAACCCCCAGCACTTCTTGTGGTGTGGGAAAGTTCATCCTGCTCAAACCAGGAAAAGTTTGTTAAGGGAGAAACTATCAATTGTGCGATTCGCATGCCACGTTCTATAACAAAGGGCTTGCTTCCGTGATTAATCAAAATGGCACCTATCTCACCTCGATAATCGGCATCAATCGTGCCCGGACTGTTTACCAAGGTTATACCGTGTTTTGCCGCTAGCCCGGAGCGAGGGCGCACCTGCGCTTCAAACCCGGATGGCAGTGCAATAGCTATCCCGGTAGGGATTATCTGCCGCTCACCCGGGTTCAAAGTTAAATCCTCATCCAACGCTGCTAAAAGGTCAACGCCAGCTGCTAGTTTTGTTGCTGAAGTGGGCAGAGGTAACCCTGCACCATGGGGTAGTCGTTTTACCGCGACGGTTACTTTAGTCATGATCTGTATTCAAATGATTGGCAATTCGATCGGCTAGCCGATCCCCGATGGATTCTTTTGACATTTCAGGCCAATTTTCGATCCCATTTTGATCAACAATATGAACCGTATTTTTTGTACCACCGAATGTCTGTGTCCCGACTGAGACATCATTAGCAATCATCCAATCGCATTTTTTCCTTGCCAATTTGTCGAGTGCTTTGTCAACAACAGAGCCGGTCTCAGCCGCAAAACCTACTACCAGACGAGGTCGGTTTGATATTGATTGGCTAAGAAACGATAGGATGTCGGGATTTTGAGTAAGCTCTAGTGTAGGTACCACGCCATCCTTTTTTATTTTTTTGTCAGTTGGGTGGAGTGCCCGCCAATCAGCAACCGCCGCAGCACACACCACAATGTCGGCTGGGAGCTCTCTTTTACAAGCTTCAAACATTTCAACAGCAGAGCCCACCCTACGAACTGTCACGCCGATTGGGTCGGATAGATTAGTAGGCCCTGAAATCATAACAGTATCGGCACCTTTCTTTGCCAAGGCTGCGGCAATTGCATGGCCTTGGCGGCCAGAAGATCGATTTGCAATGTAACGAACCGGGTCCAACGGTTCATGTGTGGGGCCGCTTGTTACCAGAGCTTTTTTCCCGGCCAGCTTTTGGTTACTTTTGCAAATTAGAGCGGTGTCCCGACTATTTGTCTCTTGAAATAACTTTTTAATGGCAATTGTTATAGCATCAGGTTCGGACATGCGACCCATACCGTATTCACCGCAGGCCATGTCCCCCTCATCCGGTCCGATTATGTTCACACCCCGGTCGTTCAAGATCGCCATATTTTCCTGCGTTGCTTCATGTACCCACATACGAACATTCATAGCCGGTGCGATCAGAACAGGCTTATTCGTTGCCAATAACGCCGCGGTGGCCAAGTCGTCAGCTATACCCGCCCGCATTTTAGCTATAATATCAGCGGTCGCGGGGGCAACCACCAACAAGTCTGCGTCCCGAGATAATTCAATATGCCCAATTCCACCCTGATCAGCGACAGAGAACAAGTCTTCATAGACTTTATCCTCGCTAAGCGTCGCTAAAGACAATGTAGTAACAAACCGGGCGCCCCCTGGGGTAAGAATACAACGAATAGCAATCCCCGCGTTCTTCAGGTTTCTGACGAGTTCTAAAGATTTATAGGCGGCGATGCCACCAGAGACGATTAAAAGTACGCGTTTTTCAACAGACATTCAAAACTCAAGAAATTTTAAAGTTTGGGGGAAAATGTATAATTTACGAAAGCTAAGTGTAGTTAATTTAGCTTATGGTGAATTTCTTTACAATACCGACCAATGCATCGATTGAGGATGTATCAGGCCAAGATTAGCGCAATAGTAAGAATGGTGATTGCTGCTATATACAAACGTGGAGACCCATACCAATGTGGTTCAGTTGAATGGTTCAAGTTCCGGATAGTGTTCGGATGTAGCTTGATTCCATCCCGGGCCATAGCTGCCGTATTTTGCTCCATGTTTGAGAGCATTCGTGGAATCTTTCTAAGACCTTCGGTCACTTCTCCGATAGTTTCTGCAACGAGGACTTCGGTTCCCATATTGTCGGCCATCCATTTCTCGATAAGGGGGTGGGCGAGGAACCAAAAATTTGATTCAGGAGCAACTTTCCGTCCGACACCCTCCGCAACTAGCATGGTTTTTTGCAAAAGTAGAAGTTGGGGCTGCGTTTCCATTTCAAAATTTTTGGTAATTTGGAACAATTGGGCTAGAAGTCGAGCTATTGATATCTCAGCCTGTGGTTTATCTAGGATGGGCTCACCGATTGCCCGGCAAGCCTGTGTGAAGGCTTCAACGGATTTATGGGAAGGAACGTATCCGGCTTCGAAATGTACTTCAGCTACACGGCTATAGTCCCTGTTCAAAAAACTCATTAACATTTCGCCTAAATATCGGCGGGTCGGCTTATCAAGCCGACCCATTATACCAAAATCGACAGCAATAATTTCACCTTGCTCTCCAACGAACAAGTTGCCTGGGTGTTGGTCAGCATGAAAAAAACCATCTCGAAAAACCTGCTTAAATAACGCGGTAGCAGCACGAGCAACAATATCGTTGGGATCAAAGCCCTGTTTTATTAATAATTCTCGCTCATCGATCGGCACACCATGAACGCGTGCTAATGTGAGAACCCGTTGTGCAGTTCGGTGCCAATCAACCGAAGGAACCGTAAAGGTGGGGTCCCCGGCAAAGTTCTTTTTCATTTCTTCCGCGGCTGCTGCCTCCAAGCGCAAATCCATTTCCACCTGGGTGGTTTCTTGAAACGTTCTTATCACCTCAACTGGCTTGAGGCGACGCAGGTCAGGATGAGTATATTCAATCAGTTCTGCAATCCAAAAGAATAGCTCAATATCTTTCTTAAAAGCCGTTTCAATACCTGGCCTTAGAATTTTTACTGCAACCTCTTGACCTTCGCTGGTAATAGCTAGATGGACCTGGGCAATCGATGCCGCCGCGAGTGGTTGATCTTCAAACTCCTTGAACGAATCTTCTAATTTAAATTCTAGTTCCTGCTCGATAGCTGCTTTGGCGTATGACGCAGGAAAGGGAGCCAAATGATCTTGCAGTTGGGATAGATCGGACGCAACCTCCTCACCTACTAGGTCGGACCTTGTGGAGAGAGCTTGTCCAAGTTTTATAAAGCTTGGCCCTAGTTCTTGCATTGCTCGAGCGAGCCTTTGGCCCGGCCGGCCGTCTCTTTTTCGACGGGCTAGAAGGCGCAATGGTACAATCACACCTTTGGCGACGCCCAACCCCTCTAGGGGAAATAGCGCGTCATGGCGGGCAAGCGTACGGGCAATTCGGAAGAGCCGATAAATATTTCTAGCAGATAAAAACATTAAATTTTGATTCTAAAGACGCCAAGCGGAATGGATGGCAGCAATTCCACCACTTAAATTGCGGTAACTAACTTGATCGAGGCCGGCTTTAAATATCATCTCCGAAAATGTTTCCTGGTTGGGAAATCCGCGAATACTTTCAACCAAATATTGGTATGCCTCTCTATCTCCCGCAATAATTTGACCTAAAAAAGGGAGGACTTGAAACGAATAAAGGTCGTATAAAGCGTCTAAAAGTCGCAAGTTTACCTTGCTAAATTCTAGGCACAAGAAATGTCCTCCAGGTTTTAATATACGTCGGGCTTCTATAAGAGCGTCTTCCAGGCGAGTCACATTGCGCAGGCAAAAGGCCGTTACATAGACATCAGCATAACATTCCGGAAATGGTAAGGCCGCGGCATCACTACAAATCCATTCTGGAGCGTTGAGCACTCCTTTGTTTATGGCCTTGTCCCGGCCCGCGTAAACCATTTTCTCATTAATATCACATACAGTAACCCGGCATTCTTTCTTTTTTAGAATACCCAATGAAATGTCGCCAGTGCCCCCGCCCACATCAACAATATTGCAACCAATTACTGGACTGATCGCGCGGATTAAGTCCATCTTCCAAAGCCTGTGTATTCCGACACTCATTAAATCATTCATTAAATCATAATGAGAGGCTACTGATGAGAATACGTCGCGAACCATCGAAGTCTTTTTATCTTCGGTGACTTCCGTATACCCAAAATGGGTGTTTTTTTCTGCCGTTGCGACGCTAGCCTGACTACTCTTATTTGGTTTCAAAATAATTTTCCTAACCATTTTCCTGTAATTCTAGAGAGACCATAGCCTAACTCACTATAAACCGCTACGGTAGAGATATGCCGGAGTTACCAGAAGTGGAAACCGTTTGCCGAGCCCTTTCACCTGTCCTCGAGGGGGCTATTCTTCAGGATGTTGTCATTCGTCAATTTTCTTTACGCTTTCCCGTACCCCCAAACTTTCATGAGAAACTTGTGTCGCGCAGAATAGTAAAAGTGCAACGACGGGCAAAATATTTGTTAATTGAACTGGATGACGGAGGAGTAATAATTGGACATTTGGGCATGTCTGGGAGGATGACGATTTACCGAGTAGGTGACAATGTGCCATTACCGGGACGACACGATCATATTGACTTTAAAGTTGTTAGTGGTGATCTAGTGCGGTTTTCTGATCCACGCCGCTTTGGTTTAATGATCCTGACGGAGGCTGGGATTTTAAAGGAACATGCCCTTATAAAAAACTTGGGACCAGAACCTCTCAATCCTGATTTTACTGGCGCAGCATTAGCCGATCGTTTAAAGGGATGCAAATCGTCAATTAAGTCTGCGTTACTGGACCAGAGAAAAGTAGCTGGTCTCGGCAATATCTATGCTTGTGAAAGCTTGTTTCGCTCCGGTATCTCACCAAATCGTAGGGCAAAAAACGTTCAAGGAATTCGTGCAATCAAATTGATGCAAGCCGTCCAGAGTGTTTTAACAGAGGCCCTGGAGGCAGGGGGTTCGAGCATTCGGGATCATATCCAACCAAATGGCAAACTAGGATATTTTCAGAAATGTTTCCAAGTTTATGGTCGGGAGGGAGCGCCTTGTCCAACTTGCAATTGTGATTGGCTAGTTACTGGCGGGATAAAACGTATTATTCAGGCTGGCCGAAGCACGTTTTATTGTCCCCGCAAACAAAGATAAAGTAGTTATTTTAGAAAAGCATGTCCGCTTGGGGGTTGTGAGGCTCTAAAAACCACTCTATATAACGCCGCACTTTCTGGAAACAAGACCAACAGGTAAACCCAATGGCTAATCATGCTTCGGCGAAAAAACGCATTCGCCAAACTAATCGTTCCAACGCCGTAAATAGTAGCCGATTGAGTAGAGTTCGAACTTTCATAAAAAAAGTTGAACAAGCTATCGAGAAAGGTGATCCAAAAATCGCTAAAGAGGCCCTTGGTGTTGCTCAGCCCGTCATAATGAGAGGGGCACAAAAAGGTGTCTTGCATCCCAACACCGCATCTCGGAAACTATCACGTCTATCGGCACGTATTAAAACTCTACAATCGTAAGGGCAAATGATTTTGGACGAGGCCTTGTCTTTTCAGACAGTTTTATTGGTGCAGGATTCTATATTCACCCAGCTGTCAAGAAAATTATTTTAAACGTTCTCTTTTCGATCCGCTTGAATCAAAAATATTGCGCTAGTAGAGTTACAGGAAGAGAAGGCTTAAATTTCCAAGAAATTGGTGCCAACTTTTGCCGATAGCTTAGGCAGAGTTGGACATTGGAGTTTAGCCTTCGGGCCAACAGCATTCAGGGAGGCGGGTCGTTTTGTCTCTTTAAAGGTTCAAGTAGAGTAACACTGGGGTCGTTATCGGCGGCTTCTCGCACGTCGATATGGCGTTTGTACTAAGTCGTTTTGGTTCCTGAGGAACCATCGAGGAATTATAAAATGGTGGACGATCGCCAACTGCAGACCCAATGGTATCGAGTTTGTAGCCGCCTAAGAGCCGAGATAGGGGACTCGGCATTCGAAAATTGGGTAACGCCCATTAAAGTTTTTGGATTTGACGGATCTGAAGTCAACTTGGCTGTGCCAAGCCGGTTTATGCGCGATTGGGTACTGGCAAATTATCTGGATAGGCTGAAAGAACTATGGAATGGTGAAAATAGCAGCGTTCAATCCATAGCTTTGTCTATTCAACCGTCTTCAACCTTAACGGCCAAAAACGGAGAAAGGGTTGTCGATGAGATGGTAGGATTAGCTCCGTCCCAAGGGACAGCAAACGTTAAACCTGTGAATGATTGGCATTCAAATGGACGCATAGCTGCACCTCTCGACCCCAAGTTTACATTCGACCAATTTGTTGTCGGCAAGCCCAATGAATTTGCCTACGCCGCGGCCCGGCGCGTAGCGGAAGCACTGTCCGTTCAGTTCAACCCGCTATTTCTTTATGGTGGAGTTGGTCTTGGCAAGACCCATTTAATGAACGCGATCGCCTGGGAAATTGTAGAACGGGACCCATCTCGTACTATTATGTATTTATCCGCAGAGAAGTTTATGTACCGTTTCGTTCGCGCTCTCCGAGAACAAAACACCGTTGATTTTAAAGACCAGTTTAGGTCCGTTGACGTTCTGATGATTGATGATGTGCAGTTTATCGGCGGTCGAGAGGCAACCCAAGAGGAGTTTTTTCATACGTTTAATGCATTAGTAGATCAAGGGCGCCAGATTGTTCTCTCGGCTGATAAATCCCCGTCTGACCTTGAGGGGGTCGAGGACCGACTGAAGTCCCGACTGAATTGTGGTTTGGTAGCGGATATTCACGCCACAACTTATGAACTCCGGCTTGCTATTCTCGAATCGAAGGCTGAAAAAATGCGTATGAACGCGCCAAGCAAAGTGCTGGAGTTCCTCGCTCATAAAATTACAGCGAATGTTCGCGAACTCGAAGGTGCCCTAAACCGCGTAGCTGCTCACACGCAACTTGTGGGTAGAGAACTTACTTTGGAAACTTGTCAGGAAATTCTACATGATTTATTGCGAGCAAATAATCGGCGGGTGACTATCGAGGAGATACAAAAACGCGTAGCGGAGCACTTTAATATCCGTATTGCCGATATGCACTCAGCTCGGCGCGCGAGGTCCGTAGCACGTCCCCGGCAAGTAGCCATGTATTTGGCAAAGCAACTGACCGCCCGCTCTTTGCCAGAAATCGGTCGAAAATTTGGCGGTAGAGACCATACGACAGTAATGCATGCCGTTAAGAAAGTTGATGAGCTTCGTGATCTTGATGCTTCCTTCTCAGAGGACGTGGAGCTATTGAGGCGAATGCTTGAAGGATAAAATCTAAATATGTCTGTTAGGATTTCACTTACAGGAGTACATTTCAGAACGAAAACGTAACGAAAGTTTTTTTTCGTAAAATGGCTTCGGATTGCGGTTCTATTTGTTATACTCCTCTTTATTATATTTATGTGTCCTTAAACACTAAACTGCATTGTGTAAGAGAATCGTATCGCTGCCAATAATATTAACGCATTAGCAGATAGTTTTCCGTGGGTGTTTAAGCCAGTTTGATATAAATTGGAATGGAAAAGCTAATGTGGAAGAAAGATCGATAGGTTGCCATGAAACTGACTATAGAACGTGGAATGCTTTTGAAGATGCTGACACACATTCAAAGTGTGGTGGAGCGCCGTAACACCATTCCAATTCTTTCTAACGTAAAATTTGATGCTCCGGACGAAAATTTGAGCTTGAATGCGACCGATATGGACTTGGATATAGTTGAAACAGTGCCAGCTGATGTAGAGGTCCATGGCACTACCACAGCACCTGCTCATACCCTCTTTGATATTGTTCGCAGGCTTCCCGAAGGGTCCCAGGTGAAGTTGGAGAGTACAGGAGATAGCGGAAGCTTGGTGCTAACGTCCGGTCGTTCTCGTTTTACGTTGACCTGCCTACCAACAGAAGATTTTCCCATTCTTTCTAGTGGTGAACTACCATATAATTTTAATATTTCGGCGGGTAATCTTCGCGATGTTATTGACTGCACGCGATTCGCAATCTCCACGGAAGAAACTCGTTATTACCTTAACGGCATTTATCTTCATGAGGCGGTTAAAGTTAAAGAACCGGTATTGCGGGCTGTTGCAACGGATGGTCACAGACTGGCAAGTGTGGAAGTACCACGACCCGAGGGTGCTGAGGGTATGCCCGGTATTATTATTCCGAGAAAAACGGTGACCGAGTTGCGCAAACTCATAGAAGAAACAAGTGAGGACATTGCTATTGCGATGTCTGATACAAAAATCAGATTTTCCTTCGAGGGAACCGTGCTTACGTCTAAACTTATTGATGGCACCTTTCCTGACTATGATCGCGTAATACCAACGGCAAACGACAAGGTTCTGGAGGTCGATACTAAAAGCTTTGCTGACGCGATTGGGCGTGTTTCTGCCATCTCGACGGAAAAATCCCGAACTGTCAAGTTAGCACTAGCAAATGACAATTTAACGCTCTCTGCTAGCAGCTCAGAAAATGATTTAGCTGTGGAAGAGCTGTCGGTCAATTATAAAGCAGAGGAAATGGAAATAGGTTTTAATTCTCGGTACCTTCAAGACATTACGCAACAAATCTCTGGTCCTTCTGCTCGCTTAACCCTAGCCGACGCGGCCTCGCCAACCCTGGTGCAGGAAGTGGGAGATGAGAGCGTGCTCTATGTCTTGATGCCTATGAGAGTGTGAGAGATTAAATTCTCAGGTAAAATATTTGGGAACGTGGTTTCCACGAGGAGTAGGGCCAAATCATCTCAGAGAATATAGACGTATCGGATATTTTGTCACAAATGGCCGAGACCGTAACTTTCGGATCGCACGAAGGCACTGTTAATGGCGCGTTGTCAATCAAACGCCTGAAACTGACGAATTATAGGTGTTATGAATTTGCGAGGTTAGAGGTAGATGACCGGCCTGTGGTTCTTACTGGACCTAATGGCGCCGGTAAAACGAATCTTTTGGAGGCCATTTCTTATCTGGTGCCAGGTCGAGGTCTCCGGGGCGCAAAATTAAGCGATGTGGGTCGTAATGTTAGCGTATTAGGTGAAAATAGGCGCGGTTGGGCGGTAGCGGCACAGATTAGCCATGATGGTAAAATTGTTGATATCGGAACCGGTTTGGATACCGGATACTCAGACCCAAATCGAGAACGGCGGGTCATCAAGATTGATGGTAAAAACCGCATGAGGCAATCTGAACTCGGGAAATATGCGAGTGCCTTGTGGCTAACCCCTCAAATGGATCAGCTGTTTATAGGGGGAAGCTCTAGCCGAAGGCGGTTTTTGGATAACTTGATTATTGGGATTGACCGTGATCATGCAGGGTTAGTTTCTGCGTATGAACACAGTATGCGCAGCCGAAATAAGCTCTTGAAAGAAAAAAGGCGCGACGAAAAGTGGCTAGATTCAATAGAAGAAGATATAGCGCGGTATGGTGTGGCGGTGGCTGCTAAACGCCAAGACGTGGTAGAACGACTTAATCAATTGGCACTGGCAGATCCAGGCACCTTTCCAAGTGCTCATATAACTATTATCGGTTTGATAGAATCACTGCTGGACGAGTTTCCAGCTCTTGAAGTAGAGGAAAGAGTGCGCTCGGAATTGGTAACCTTACGATCCACTGATAATGACATGAGAGGTCCTAAGATAGGTCCCCACAGGAGTGATTTGGTAGTCCTGAATGTTACCAGCGGCTTAGAAGCGAGCCAATGCTCTACAGGTGAACAAAAGGCCTTGCTCGTTCGGATTATCTTGGCGGCCACCTCTCTTAATGCCCTGGAAAAAGGGCAGATTCCGCTTTTATTATTGGATGAAGTTGCCGCACATTTAGATACTACTCGTCGGAAAGCTTTGTTTGATACTATTTGTAAGATGGGGATCCAGGCTTGGATGACGGGAACGGATGAGCAGATTTTTAGGTCTCTCGGAACCCGGGTCCAACATTTTAGTATTAGCGATGCAAAAATTGAACAAACTAAAATCCAACAGAGCCTAGAAGATAATTAGGATTAATAAATGGCTAACCAAAACGAAGATTCTAAATATTCGGCAGATGATGAAGCAGAGGCCTTGGGAAAAGAGAATTACGACGCCCATTCTATTACGGTATTGAGGGGTTTAGAGGCGGTCCGCAAACGACCAGGGATGTATATTGGTGATACCGATGACGGTTCAGGGCTCCATCACATGATTTACGAGGTTGTTGATAATGCGATTGACGAAGCCTTGGCCGGATACTGCGATACAATCGAAGTTGCATTGAACGGGGATGGGTCAGTCAGCGTAACCGATAACGGCCGCGGAATTCCAGTAGACATTCATAAAGAAGAGGGAGTGCCAGCTGCCCAGGTAATTATGACACACCTTCATGCTGGCGGAAAGTTTGACCACAACTCCTACAAGGTTTCAGGCGGCCTTCATGGAGTTGGTGTATCAGTAGTAAATGCGCTTTCCTCATGGCTCGATCTAAGAATTTGGCGAGACGGGAAAGAGTACCTTCTTACCTTTAAAGATGGTGATGTTGATAAATCATTGGAAGTAGTAGGAGAAACAAAAAAAAAGACGGGTTCCCAAGTAACCTTTCTCGCGTCACCAGAGGTGTTTACCAATACGGAGTATGAATTTGCGACACTGGAGCACCGGCTTCGGGAATTAGCCTTCCTCAACTCAGGGCTTCATCTTAAAATTATCGACTCCCGGCATGTTGAGCCACATATCGTAAATTTACAATATGATGGGGGATTGGAGGCGTTCGTTCAATATCTGGACCGTTCTAAAAATGCTCTACATTCCACAATTTCTGTAATTGGTGAAAAGGACGGCATCACAGTAGAGGCGGCACTTCAATGGAATGACAGCTACCATGAATCAACCCTTTGTTTTACTAATAATATCCCGCAACGAGATGGTGGGACACATTTGGCTGGTTTTCGGGGAGCTCTCACACGGACTATAAATAACTATGGTGATGGCGAGGGCTTAGCAAAAAAAGCTAAAGTTTCTATCACCGGAGACGATGCACGAGAGGGGGTGACCTGCGTGTTATCAGTTAAGGCGCCGGACCCCAAATTTTCGTCTCAGACAAAAGAAAAGCTAGTGTCTTCCGAGGTGCGACCTGTTGTGGAAAACATTTTAGGCGATAAATTCAACCAGTGGTTTGAGGAGCATCCTGCTGACGCCAAACGTATAATAGGTAAAATTGTTGAGGCCGCCGCCGCTCGGGAAGCGGCGCGAAAAGCGAGAGAACTAACTCGGCGTAAAGGTGCATTAGATATTTCTTCCCTACCGGGGAAACTTGCTGACTGCCAGGAAAAGGACCCGGCGCTTAGTGAACTTTTTATCGTTGAAGGTGATTCAGCCGGTGGATCAGCTAAGCAAGGTCGTAATCGTTCTAATCAAGCTATTTTGCCCTTGCGGGGCAAAATTCTCAATGTAGAGCGAGCCCGTTTCGATAAAATGCTCGGTTCTGTAGAAATAGGTACATTAATAACAGCGCTCGGTACCGGCATTGGTCCTGAGGATTTCGATATTGAGAAAATTCGCTATCATAAAGTCATCATTATGACCGATGCAGACGTGGACGGCAGCCATATACGAACTTTATTGCTCACCTTCTTTTACCGACAGATGGTGGAAATGATAGAAAGGGGCTACCTGTACATAGCTCAACCTCCCTTATACCGGGCAAAACGCGCTAACTCTGAGGTTTATCTTAAAGATGACCAAGCGCTTGAGGACTATTTGATCGATGCGGGAATTGAAGACTGCGTTTTTACCTTAGCTGACAATAGTGAGGTTGCTGGTCCTGATCTTCGTGAGTTAGTAGAACAGGCTCGCCAGATTAAAGTTCAGGCACAGGGGCTGACTGGGCGGGTACCTTTGGACATTGTAGAACAGGCTGCAATTTTGGGCGCGTTCGATAAGACCATCCTCTCTGAGTCGGAACATGCAGATCAAACGGCACAATATATAGCAAAACGCCTGGACGCTCTAGAAGTAGAAGTGGATAGGGGTTGGCAAGGAAAAGCCCTAGCCGATGGTGGCCTTTCTTTTGTCCGTAACCTCAGAGGTGTGCCCGATGGGCCTCATATCATTGATGGGGCTGTAGTAAAGAGTGCGGAGGCACACGCTATAAGTCGCCACTGGGAAAAACTGCAGCAATCATATTCCCGACATGGAAACCTTACAGCAAAGGACAAACAATTCAAAATCACCGGACCAGTCTCCTTGGTTGATGCGGTCATGACCCTCGGCCGAAAAGGCGTCAGCATGCAACGTTATAAGGGACTAGGGGAAATGAACCCTGAGCAGTTGTGGGAAACTACGCTGGACCCTGAAGCTCGGACATTATTACGAGTTATGGAAAAACATACCGAAACTGCTAAGGCGCTTTTTTCCACGCTTATGGGAGATGTGGTGGAGCCACGACGGGAATTCATCCAGTCCAATGCCCTAAAAGTAGCTAATCTAGATGCTTAACAGCTAGTGTTTTATATCTCGCAAATTTCATTCTTTAACCATAATCCTGACCTCCTTTATCTGATTGAGAAAATCCAGCAATTGCGAATGGCCGTTTGGGTGGGAAAGGTCAGAATAACTGCGTGTCAATTCGGGAAAGTCTAAGATTAGCTTATAGTTCAGCTGCGGAATTCAGGGTTTTTGGTCCAATCTGAAAGCTGCTGACATTTGCAAAAAAAAGCCCATTATGCACTTTCGTCTTTGGCATCAATATGAAACATAGCCATATCGTACAAGACGCTTTGCGGGTGATATTTTATAGTGACACTTAAGTAAATAAAGATCTGGTTCCAGTTAACACTTTTCTAACCGTCTAGGGCTGATCATTGGCAAATGCTAAAAAGACAATTTGAATATCACAAAGTTGGCCAATAGTAAGGCCACTGTGAAGCAACCAATTAAAATAGCTAATAGAAAACGTCGGAAAAAACATCAAAAACGCTCCGCTTTCTTACGTTCCGCAGGTTTTTTTATTAAGTGGAGCGTAGTTGCGAGCATTTGGTGTGCATTAGTTCTGGGCGTTGCGGTAATATTCTTTGCTCATGATCTCCCTAGCATAGATACAGCACTTTCAGAGTTCCGAAAGCCGGTGATCACATTATTGGCGGCCAATGGAAAAAAAATCGCCAAAATTGGAGAAGTTCGTGGAACAATTGTCCAATACAAAGATCTACCTGTCTATTTGCCCCAAGCCATTATAGCAACGGAGGATCGACGATATTTTGATCACCTTGGAATTGACTTGGTTGGGATAGCTCGTGCTGCGATAGCTAACATTCGAGCCGGAAGGATTATCCAAGGCGGAAGTACTCTCACACAGCAGGCAGCAAAGAACTTATTTCTATCACCAGAGCGTACGTTAAAGCGAAAAGTACAAGAAATTCTATTAGCGCTATGGCTGGAACGGAATTTTACGAAACATCAGATTTTCACAATTTATCTAAATCGTGTTTACCTAGGCGCTGGCACCTACGGGGTTGAGGCCGCCTCTAAAAAATATTTTGGAAAATCGGCGACATCGATTAATTTGTACCAATCTGCTCTGATAGCGGGGCTATTGAAAGCACCGTCTAGGCTAAATCCTCTAATAAACCTAAAAGGAGCCACTAAACGGGCCCAACAGGTACTAACCAATATGGTGTCTGCGGGGTATTTAAAAGAGGGAAGGGTATTAACTGCAAAAAACCCCCGTTTTGATTTAGTGCGGGCGGATGAATCTAAACGTTACGGACAATATTTTATAGATTGGGTTGTGGAACGGTTGCCGAGCTATGTAGGTCCTTCTGCAGGCGATATTACTGTGAAAACCACACTTGACACACATATTCAAATAATCGCGGAAAAAAAACTAGAAGGGATACTTTCCCGGCATGGCGGGTCTTTAAATGTATCGGAAGGCGCATTCTTGGTACTGGCGCCAAATGGTGCGATTCGTGCCTTGGTGGGTGGTCGGAGTTATGCCAAAAGCCAATTTAATCGAGCAACACAAGCACGACGTCAACCTGGTTCTGCTTTTAAACCTTTTGTATACCTTGCTGGACTAGAAGTTGGATTGTCGCCTGATAAAATATTATCCGACAAACCTCTCAAGTATGGAAAATGGGAACCTAAAAACTATAACGAAAAATATTTTGGAACCCTTACTTTATCGGAAGCCTTGGCAGTCTCTTCGAATAGCATTGCTGTCCAAGTTGCGGAGAGGGCGGGGGTAAACAAAACTATTTCCGTTGCCAGGCGGCTTGGTGTGTCATCACCTATGCGTGCTGATCTCAGTATAGCGCTTGGATCAAGTGAAGTAACTTTACTCGACTTGACTACTTGCTATGTTCCATTTGCCAATGGCGGCAAAGGTGTTTGGGCTCACGGAATTAAAGAAATAAATGATTCAGAGGGTAATCTTTTATATCGTCGGAGTGGGTCCGGTGTAGGACAGGTTGTGGCTGAAAAGCATGTGCGCCAGATGAACAAAATGTTATCTGGGGTCATAACACGGGGTACCGGTAAGAAAGCCCGAATAAACAGACCGGCAGCAGGAAAGACGGGCACAAGCCAAGAGTTTCGGGATGCATGGTTTGTGGGCTACACTGGTAATCTTATTGCCGGCGTATGGCTGGGCAACGACAATCGATCGCCCATGAAACGCGTCTCAGGGGGCAGTCTGCCTGCCGGGCTATGGAAATCGGTTATGATGGAAGCTCACGAAGGGCTTCCGCGGCATCCTCTACTAGGGCTTTCCGATCAGTACCATTCCATTGCTCCGAGAAATTCTCGAGAGAATGCTTCTTTCTGGGGTCGCATTTTACATAATTTTACCGGCCGCTGATCAGGTCCTTTCCCCAATTAGTCTACAATCCTCGCTATTGTGGCTGATGTGCTGTGACCGTGAGCAAGTTTAGCTAGGACAATTTCACCTCCATAGCCTTGAACTACTTTAGCTTCCGGTATTTGTTCAAGGCTATAATCTGATCCTTTGACGAAAACTTCAGGCCGTAGAGCTTCAACTAATGTGGCGGGAGTATCCTCTTTAAAAATCACCACAAGATCCACGATCTCTAGAGAAGCGAGGACGGCAGCACGTGCAGACGCCGTTTGAATTGGGCGTTCGTCACCTTTAAGCCGCTTGGTCGATGCATCGCTATTTAGACCAACAATCAACTTATCGCAGGCTGCTTTTGCTTGGTTCAAAACCGCGAGATGGCCTGGGTGAAGAAGGTCAAAACAGCCATTTGTAAACCCGAGCTTTAATCCTCGGTTACGCCAGACACTTGCGCAGTCTAGTGCGGACGCCAAGTTAAGAATTTTTGCCTCTCCTGTCGCACGCTCTTGCTGTTGTAGGTACGCAGTCAAATCCTCCACGTAGGCAACAGCAGTGCCGACTTTGCCGACGACGATGCCAGCTGCTGCGTTAGCGAGAGCAACCGCATCTTCGATTGAAATACCGGCCGAAACAGCTGTGGCTATGCAGGCAACAACAGTATCACCTGCGCCGGAGACGTCAAAAACCTCTTTCGCGTTCGTTTGAAAATGTTTGTAATTGTGAGCATTGCGCACCAAGGTCATCCCGTCATGGGAACGGGTAGCAAGAACGGCGTCTATACCTGATTGCCGAGCAATTTGTGCGGCGGCGGAGACGACTTCCTCGGTACTATCAGCAGGAAGACCAATAGCATCAGCTAATTCTTTGCGGTTAGGGGTTACAAGCGTTGCACCCATATAGTTATCGTAATTACTACCCTGTGGGTCTACGATGACAGGTATGCCCTTTAGGCGGGCTATTTGAATCAGCTCTCCAGCAATTCCTGCAGATAAGACCCCCTTCCCATAGTCTGCTAAAACTAAAGCTGAGAAGTCTTCTAGCCCAAGAGCGGCAGCATCCAATACCATTTTCCTAATATTCTCGTCGATCGGGGAAATTGTTTCATCATCGGCTCGCATCATCTGCTGGCCCGATGCGATATAGCGGGTCTTGATTGAAGTCTTGCGAGACGCATCAGTGATTAGTCGGGCATCTAAATTCTCAAGACTTCCTATTTGGGTTGTAAGGTCACGACCTGCTTGGTCATTGCCAACTACCGAGATAAAATGAGTTTTGCCACCTAATCCCGCGATATTACGCGCGACATTACCCGCCCCTCCTAGCATGACCACTTCACTCAATTTTTGGAACACAGGTATAGGTGCTTCCGGCGAAATACGCTCTACATTTCCGTACACAAAGCGATCCAGCATAACGTCACCGATACACAAAACGCGGCCTTTTTCGAGTTTTTCGATACATAAAAGCAATGGGGCAACGTCACTCATATAACACGCCTTATTATTTGATTTTCACAGCTTAACCCGACGACCAGTCCTTAATGATTCTAGGATGGCCAAGGTAGCGTGACTTGTTTCCAGTAATTCTTCCTCATCGATAGGTGCGGGTCCACCAGATTTGACCGCTTCGACAAAAGCAATCAGTGAACTCTTATAACCTTTATCTTGGTTGACGCCAGACTTCTGGGTTGTGCCTCCGGAAGTTACAGTTAGGGTTCTAAAATTATTGAGGGCAATAACCGAACCGCCAGCATAAATCTCATAATTTTCTTTAGGGTATGCATTATCCCCAAGAGAGGTATAGACAACAACACCCAAACCACCATCATCAAACCGGAGTGTGGCTGTTACATCATCACAAATGTTATTATTTGAGCGAGGGGAGTCTGCCATTACCGATACGATGGGTTTATTAGCGAAGAATCTTGCAAGATCTATAAAATGGCACATTTCACCAATAATTCGCCCACCACCTTCATTCGGTGAGTGAAGCCAGGACCCGACTGGTACGGATCCAGCGTTTATTCGGAAAACCATAAATCTGGGTCCGCTGATTGCTGCCAGCATATTTCTGGCTTTAACAGCAAGAGGAGCAAATCGACGATTAAAACCAACTTGGAAAAAAGCGTTCGCGTCCTTCCGGGCAAGACGGATAGCTTGAAGTTCTTCTTTATTAAGACCAAGTGGTTTTTCTACCAGAACAGATTTGCCAGCGGACAAAGCTTCCACCGTTAGACGTGCGTGACTGTTATGGCGGCTAGCAACAAGTACGGCATTGATGCTTGGGTTCTCGAATATGTCATTTTCTTCGCAACACGCTCTTGTGAAACCAAATTTGTTTTGGCTGAAATCTGCGGACGCGCCTCTTTTAGTAACTAGTGTATGGAGTATGGCATCAGGCACTTTTGAAATTTCTGGTAGCAACGTATTACGAGCAAAGTTACCACCGCCAATCACCCCAAGTACGCACGCGTCATTTTTTACTGAGGTTTGAACATGTTGGGAGGGTTTATTGGGAACTTGCTTAGTGTCTCGGTAAGTTAGAACGATACCCAGATGAGGCTCGGATTTTTCAATAACGAGTTTATACGCTTTCTCTGCTTCAGAAATTTTAAAGGTATGGGTGGTTAGCGCTGCTATATTTAGACGCGGATTTATAGTTGGCGACATAAGGCGTAATGACTCGGTAAGGTTTTCAGTTTCTGTCCAGCGAACAAAACCTTCCGGATACTTCACGTCACGGTTCTCGTAGTCCTCGTCGTACCGGCCGGGGCCATAAGACCGGGATACTATGATGGAAAGTTCTTTTTGCATGAATGGTGCATAGGGAAACTCAGTGCCACTGAACCCAACCAAACAAACTCTAGCGCGGTCTCGGGCAAGATCTGCGGCAGTTTCGAAAGGGTGGTTTGATGGTGTGGCTGCCGCTATCAGAATGCCGTCACAGCCTCGTCCTGATGTGTGAGACATTACCCGATTGATTAAATCGGGCACTTGAAGGTTTATAGCGAGTTCTGCGCCATTCGATTTGGCTGTCTTGAGGCGTTCGTCGTCATAGTCCATGGCGATGGCTCTTGCACCAGCCACGCCAAGCAGTTGGCAGGCAAGTTGACCGATTAAACCAAGGCCTAACACCGCAACCATGTCACCTAATCCGGGGTCTAGATTGCGGACAGCGTGCAGCGCGATTGCTGATAAGGTACCGTAACACGCTTGTTGGTCTGATACGCCTTCTGGGATGGGGGCGGCAAGGTTGCGGGGAACGGCACATAATTCGGCGTGGTTTGCAATGCCTGCACCTGATATCGCAACCCTATCGCCAACTCGGAAAGAACCTTCCAACCCTTCGCCAACTTCAACTACGCTCCCTGCGGCCGAATACCCTAACGGAAGTGGTTCGTCGAGACGGGACATAACCGCCTTGAACGTTGCGGTTACGCCGTCAGTCTTTGCTTTAGTCAATATTTTTTTAACCAAATCCGGCCGGGCTTTAGCCTTTGCTGGCATCGATTTTTTAGCAAAATCTACTACCATCCGCTCGGTTCCTGCCGAAATAAGAGAAGCTGTGGTGCGAACTAGGATCTCGCGTGTCCCTGCTTTAGGGGGGGGCACTTCCTTTACTTCCAGTTTTCCGTTCCGTGCGCTTTGGATAACTTGTTTCATAGAAGCTCTTTTACTCCGATTTCAACGTCTTATGCAAAGGTGTTTGATCATATTGGACCCTTGTGCGAGCATTAATGAACTTCAACATTAGGAAAGTACGGAAGCTTTGCTAAAAAAATACCATATTATCAGTTTTAAAACTTGACCCTGGGTCCAGCGTGCCGTGATTGTATTGCGGGCTAAGGGTGTTGAATTTGAAGTAACTCATATTACTGCGGACGCCAAGCCGGAGTGGTTTTTGGAAATATCGCCTCATGGTAAAGTGCCTGTATTATGGGTGGATGACGAAGTCCTATTTGAATCGTGTGCAATCACTGAGTTTCTCGACGAGACGGTAAAACCCAGGTTGCATCCTATGGATCCTATTAAGCGAGCACGCAACCGCGCTTGGACAGACTTTACACCAGATTTCTCTAAATCACTAGGAGCAGTCAGCTATGCTGAAACTAAGCAAACTCAGGAAAAGGCGGCAGAGAACGCACGACCGGCACTTGCCAGGCTGGAAGAGGCCTTAACCGTAGAGCGGGGCAATGCGGGCCCCTATTTCAACGGAAGGGACCTTTGCATTGTAGATGCTGCGTATGCACCCTTTCTCATGAGATTTACTTTGATTGAAAATTTATGTGAAACAGGAACTATGAAAGATTTTCCTAAGGTTGATTCCTGGCGGCAAGCGCTGGTCGATGATGATATAGTAAAAGGCTCGGTTGTGCCGGAGTTCTTGGAAGTTTTCGAAAACAATCTTCGCAAAAGGAATGCTTACGCTGCCAAGATTTTGGACAAAAATCTACGACAGATTAACTAGAAACTTTTTATTCTGTTTCAAAAAAATAGTTAAATTAACAAACACGAATTCACAAACTTTACAGCTTGTTCTAATCCCGATGTTCGACGATGTTATTCAACTATAAAAAATGTATTTGAAAGCTAATTAATAAGGAAAAGTCTATGGAAGAGTCAGAAATGGCACGGGTACAAAGATACCTGCAGGACAAGTTTGGTAATGATAGCATTAATGTAAAAGAGCGTCCCCAATCGGATGGGTCTGTCGAGGTGTATCTCGGTGAAGAATTCATCGGCATCATATACAAAGATGATGAAGATGGTGACGTTTCCTATGATTTTAACATGTCTATTCTTGCATTTGATTTGCCGACAGTGGCTGGCGTTACTTCAAATTAGGATTTATCGTTAAGTTTATAAATAGACTTAAAATTATTTTCTTTTCCAAGACCATTTGTGTGGTTGACCTTTGACTACTCATTTAATTGAGGTGTCGGTAGAGGCTAAGAGTTGTTAGCTAAGATCCAAATAGCTTATAGCAGAAATCCGTCAACTGAGCTAAATAGATGAATTATAAAAATACGGGTTACGAGATTTGTTAAAGATAAAAAAGTAATTGTGTCGCGGCTGAATACCTGCAAACTCCTTAGCTCATGACTATCAAATGGTTATATGAAGAGGAGGTGTCGGCTATTAAAATGTTTGGTCGCCAGGGTGCCTCGGCGCCACTAGCACAATGTATACATGCTTCACGTCTTATCGGCGCTAGCAAGACATTGGTGGTTCACGGGGGGGGCAATACGTCCGTGAAGACAACCACACGAGATGTGTTGGGCCGAGAGGTAAACACGATATATATCAAAGCTAGCGGACATGATCTGGCGGGGATCAATATTGATGGTTTTACCGCCCTTGATCTAGATAAACTTAAAGAGCTTGAAGGCCTTAATAGGCTTAGTGACGACCACATGTTAGCCGTGTTTAACCAAGCAAAACTGGATTTTAGATCGCCTTCGCCATCCGTGGAAACATTAATGCATGTTTTTCTACCGGCGCCCTACATATTTCATACGCATGCAAATTCAGTACTGGCGGTAACCAACCAACCAAATGGTAAGACGCAGGCAGCGAAGGTTTTTGGACCCAATGTTATAGTTTTACCTTATGCAATGTCTGGGTTTGAGCTAGCAAAGAAAGCGGCTATTGCAGCTCGAAAATATCCAGATGTTTCAGCACTTGTTGTAATTAAACACGGCGTATTCACATTTGGCATCTCTGCTAAGGAAGCTTATGGTAATATGATCAGGGTAGTTAATTTTGCCAAAGCGAGTGTCAAACGTAGTCGCAAACGTGTTTTTGTGGGGCGTTCTCAGCCTTTTTTACCCTATTCCAGGCAGAAGCTAGCGCCCCTTCTACGGGGTGCGCTAATCAGTAGCACGGGTGAAACCTCCGGTGTGATTTTGGAATTTAGGACGAACCAACTGATCCGAAAGTTTTTAGATGGGAAGGATTTAACTCGTTATGCTAATACTGGACCAGTCACTCCTGATCATGTGATTTGGACCAAGCCTAAACCACTTATCCTGCCGTCAGAGTTTGATGCGATAACCGTTCGTAGAGCGGTAGAAAAATTTACCGTTGCGTACAAGCGGTACTTTACAAAGAACAATCAACGATTTGGAAATACTAAGACTATGCGGGAAGCCTCGCCTCGGGTGGTTTTGGTTCCGGGGCAAGGATTGTACGGAGCCGGCGATACGGCCGAGAACGCCAGTATGATAGCAGATCTAGCAGAAAACTGGATTGAGGTTATAACGGCGGCTGAATCGATAGGTAAATTTTCATCTATATCAACTAGAGACATGTTCGATATAGAGTATTGGTCTCCAGAATCAGCAAAATTAGAAGTAGCAATTTCTCCACCTCTTAAAGGACGCGTAGCTTTAATAACGGGCGGCGGTTCAGGCATTGGTCAAGCCACGGCTCAAATCTTCCGAGACGCCGGTGCGGAAGTAGTAGTCTTGGATGTCAATGCCAATGCAACTAGGTCAGTTGCCGAGAAATTGGATGGTCTAGGTTTAGTAGTGGATGTAACGGATGCGATTGCCGTAGGCCAAGCGTTTAAGCGAGTAATTTCTTCCTTTGGTGGACTGGATATTGTTGTTTCAAACGCTGGAGGGGCATGGCAAGGAGAAATTGGGACGGTCTCAGAGTCAGTTTTGCGAAAAAGTTTTGAGCTCAACTTTTTTGCTCATCAGACGATTGCCCAAAATGCGGTTCGAGTTATGCGAGCACAACACTCGGCAGGTGGTTCAGGTGGCTGTATTCTTTTCAATACGTCTAAGCAGGCCGTAAATCCTGGAAAAAACTTTGGTCCATATGGCCTTCCAAAAGCTGCAACTTTATTCTTGGTGAGACAATACGCGCTCGACCACGGTAAACATGGCATTCGCGCGAGTGGGGTTAATGCGGACCGAGTTCGTTCTGGCTTACTTAGCGATGAAATGATTGCTATGAGATCGAAAGCACGAAAGTTAAGTGAAGACGAGTATTTAAGGGGTAACCTGTTGGGTCGGGAGGTGACCGCCAATGATGTAGCAAAAGCTTTTCTTGACCTAGCCCTTTCTCCTAGTACTACAGGAGCGATTTTAACGGTTGATGGGGGGAATATCGAAGCAGCGTTGAGGTAATGTAGTTAAGTTTTTTCTTGCACCTTAATTTCTTCGTAAATCTTAATGGCTTTATCTGGTTTTACGCTGTTATGGACGACGGCACCTACCGCCTGGATCATACCGACGGGGCAGTCGGACTGAAATATATTGCGGCCCATGTCAACTCCCGCTGCCCCTTGGTCAATAGCCTTATAAGCCATTTCCAAGGCCTTTTTTTCGGGTAACTTTTTGCCACCGGCTATGACAATAGGAACAGGACAAGCCGCAACTACTTTTTCGAAGCCAGGCTCAAAATAATAACTTTTGACATAATGAGCGCCAATTTCTGCGCAGATACGGGTGGCTAATCCGAAATAACGTTGGTCCCGGGACATTTTCTCACCAACGCCCGTAACGGCTAGAGTGGGTATTCCATATTTAGATCCCATATCGATTAACTTGGTTACGTTCCCAATAGATTTGTGCTCATATTCTGCGCCAATGTACACTTGCGCTGCCAGTGCGGATGCATCCAGCCGAATAGCATCTTGAATATCTATTGCGATCAGTTCATTAGATAATTCGCTGAGAATACTCTGCCCAGCACTGGCCCTTAATACAATGGGTTTGCAAACTGTTGGCGAGATTGAGGATCTTAGCGCCCCGCGAGTGCACATAAGTACATCCGAGTAGGGGATTAGAGGTGCGATATTAAGATCGAGCCGCTCAATGCCCGTGGTTGGACCCTGAAAGTAGCCATGGTCAAAGGCAAGCATGACGGTTTTTCCGGTTTCCGGATTAAAAATGCGTGAAAGACGATTTTGCATTCCCCAATCCAGAGCCCCAGCTCCTTTAAGGAAAAAGGCCTCGTTTTTGCTAGGGATATCTTCAAAAAAATGTTTTCCAAGCCTTACATCATCTTTATCTGCCATAATAAGGATCCCGTATCGTTTGGTGGTAGACTTTCCGCCGGCACTGTACCGTTAAATAGCAAAGGCACAAGATGAGAAGTTTTTATAATCTACGTTGCTTTATTAACAACAACCGGAAATTTAGCTTGATGGAACGAAGCGTAAAATCAAACGGTTAGAAATCTTATCAGGATTATATTTGCTCCTTGAATACAAATATATTCCATGTTTTATATAAAATGTTCCCCAAAGAATCCCGATTCGTTCCACTTCTCATAGAATAGCACAGGTACAGAGTTTATGGGAAAAGTTCTGAGCAAGCCCTAGAATAACGAGAGTGTGAACCATGTAGGATTGGCTAACTAGCAAAAGTTGGCGGATTCGACGCTATTTAAAATGTTTTGAAAGTTTGAGACCTTGTTTTTGGTAATTTGAACCGATTTCTTGCCCGTAAAGTTGATTGGGTACTGCTGTAAGTCGCTGATAGACTAAACGGCCCACCCGTTGGCTGTCTTCCAACACGAATGGCACATCATGAGAGCGTACTTCAAGGACGGCACGGCTGCCGTGACCGCCTGCGTTATCGAGACCAAACCCGGGATCAAAAAATCCTGCATAATGGACTCTAAATTCCCCTACATAGGTGTCATAAGGGCACATCTCTGCAGCGTGATCAGGGGGTATGGTAACCGCTTCTTTTGACGCCAATATATAGAAGTTGTCTACATCCAAAATGAGGCTGTTACTGTTACGACTGTAGACGGGGTCCCAAAAATCGTCCACCTCGTAGTGAGAAATCTTTTCCAGATCTACCACATCAGCATGGCGTTTAGCTTTGTAACCCACTATGCCGGTATCTGGGTCACCCATCAGATCCACGGTAAACGCAACGCCGGTCTTGGTTATATCTGCTTTACCCGCATCTTTGGTTGTGATTAAAGGAGTACGTTCATGTAGTCGTCGCATTGCAGCTTCAAAGGATGGCGGTGAGCCACGACGAAAGCGAAGTTGGCTGAGAGAAGTACCTGTGCGAATTTTAACACTGAAGGTGAGTGGAGAAATTTCCGCAAATAGCCCCCCTTTATACCCCGGTGGTATTCGATCAAATTCCGCGGCATAATTCGTGATAACCCGGGTAAAAATATCGAGCCGTCCGGTTGAACTTTTAGGATTTGCTAGGCCTGATATATCCTTGCTCAGGTTTAGGTTTTCCTGTAACGGGACCACGTAGACGCAGCCCTTTTCCAAAACCGCGCCATCGGTTACGTCAATCTCGTGCATAGTGAAGTCTGCGAGGCGTTTACGGACCGTAGAGTGCGGACCCGGTAAAAAGCTACCTCGCACTCGGTAGGCCACAACGCCCAAGCGGAGATCAATGCTAGCAGGTTGAATTTGTTGCTCTGGAATGGGGTTTTGAGCGGTAATTTCACCAGCAGCTATGAGATTTCTTATGGCTTGAGATGGCAAGATACCGGTTGTGTGTTCTTTTGTGTTTCCTTTTTTAATTGCGGAAGCGGTTGGTTGTTGGTCGTTAAAGGGAAGTTGGGTAGTGTCGGTCATTACAAGACCCCGTCATGGCTCAGAAATACGATCTTTACGATACAAAAATATCAAGCGTCGGCTCTAACCTCAACAAACTTGTAAGCCCTTAAAATCGACTATCAATATTTTTTATTACACTACTTACAACGTCTGGAGGCAAAAATTTTGATGTAGATGCTCAATAGAAAACCTTTCTTCTTAACCGAGCGTAACGAAAAGTTTTAAACAACTTACTAGTTCAAGTGTTCTTCAAAAAATGATAAAGTTCGAGATCGACTGGTCTTTGTTGCGCCCTCGTGATAACTCGCTCGGTGGTCGCAGATGAACCCATGGCCCGCATCATCATAAACGTATATGTCAGCGTCCGGTTTAGCGGCACGGATTTTTTCCACATTTTCTTGAGGAATACCCTGGTCCTCGGCACCAAAATGGAGTTGCACCGGACATGTTGAATTACGGTCCAAGAAGGTGTGGATGAAGCCGCCGTAATAACCGACGGCAGCGTCGAAACTACCAGAACATGCTCCGAGCCACGCTACTGTGCCGCCGAAGCAATAACCGACGATGCCAATCTTTCCGGCGCTAGAAATAGCTTTCCGTGCGGCGATGACATCTTTTGTGTTTTCGTCCCAGTCGACTTGTCCCCGGAGTTTCAGGCCTTTTTGGCGGTCTTCCTCTTCATAGCCTAGTTCGACATCTCGCTCTGCTCGGTCGAATAACGCGGGGGCGATAGCCAAATAGCCGTCTGCGGCAAACCCATCACATACCTCTCGGACATGGGAGTTTACACCAAAGATTTCTTGGATCACGACCAAACCACCCTTAGGAGCGCCGCTAGGATCAGCTTGGTATGCCGAAAATTTATGTCCATCGCTGGCAGCTAGATCAATCAACCGTCCCATAATAACAGCCTCCCGAAAATTGCGATAATATTTTCTGTGTGTCGAGGTTTGAAGATGAAGCCCTAACCAGGCGGAGTCAATTATGTAGTGAGTTTTTGACGTGTCTTTTAATTTGTATTTTGCCCAGCGTATTAGGCAGGGCGTTTCAAAATAAAAGTCCAGACGACCTATAAGCCGGGTTCTGTTCCCAGCTGTCCGAAAAGAGCTGGGCGATAGCCATTCATCTGGGACGACCGTTACCGGGCGCCTCGTGCGACCTACCCGGACAGCGGCGCAGAAACTCGCTTGCCATTATTGGTTTGCACCAGAAAGGCTGCCGTCCCTATTTGGTCTTGCTCCCGGTGGGGTTTACCCTGCCACCGATGTTACCATCGGTGCGGTGCGCTCTTACCGCACCCTTTCACCCTTACCTGCGTAGATCCCAATTAGAACCGGGATACGCTGGCGGTTTACTTTCTGCGGCACTTTCCCTGGGGTTGCCCCCGCCGGGGGTTACCCGGCACCGTGTTTCCATGGAGCCCGGACTTTCCTCCCTCCTTCTCTTAAAATCCAAAGGGCGGCTATCCGGTCGTCTGGTAGAACAGAATATACGACTATTAATTATAGAAAGATAGAAGCAAATCAACTAGCAACATATGTCATTAAAAGCGTGACTGCAGCGGTTGTTCTTCTGTCGCTACTCGATTAATGAATGCGGACCTATAATAATTGCTAAATAGATGGTGTTTTCGAAATACCCGAGAAGGGTTACCCCGTGATACGGTTTCGACCTTCACTTTTGGACTTATAAAGGTTTTTATCTGAAATCTCTATGAATTGAGAAATACTTTGATTTTCATCTGGAATTGTTGTTGCGGCGCCAGTACTGATTGTTAGATGGCCAACGCGGGCCGAACCAGTATGTTCAATGTTCAAATTACCAACACCGGACCAGATGCGTTTGGCAAGTGAGAAAGCCGAATAAGAGGGGGTTTCCGGTAGTATGACTGAAAATTCCTCGCCGCCATAGCGTGCCACCA
>PTLH01000069.1 GCA_002938035.1 Alphaproteobacteria bacterium MarineAlpha3_Bin6 | reverse complement strand
GCCGTTAATTCTGAAGGCCAACGTTTTGTAAATGAAGCTTGTTCCTACCATGATTTTGTCGAGGCGATGTACCGCTCACATGAAGTTATTAATACTATGCCTGCTTGGTTGATCTGCGATTCAACTTTCGTTCTCAAGTATGGGATTGGGACCATCCACCCCGGTACAAAGAAATTGAGGAAACATGCTGAGGTTGGTTATGCAACAATTTCGAATACAATCAGTGACCTCGCAACATTGCTTGGAATTAACGAAAATAAGCTCGGAAACACGGTGAGGCGTAACAATGAATTTGCCGCAACAGGAATTGATGCTGATTTTGGTAAAGGTGATTTGGAGCTTAATCGCTTTAACGGGGATGCCGATAATCAACCAAACCCGTGTCTTGGCTATATTGAAAAGCCGCCATTTGTAGCAGTTACCGTTTGGCCAGCAGAAATTGGATGCAGTATTGGTCTCAAGACAAATATAAACGGTCAGGTTCTTAATCAAGAGGATAAGGAAATTGTTGGCATGTATGCCTGTGGCAACGACATGTCATCAATAATGGCGGGGTGTTATCCTGGACCTGGCATAACACTTGGTCCGGCAATTGTATTTGGTTATCGCGTTGCTATGCACGCGGCTGGACGGGCTTCCACTTAATCGTGAGTTTCAGGAAATGTTGACCGTGTTCTAATCGACGCAATTTCCGTTGACCACATAATTATAAGAAATAGTCTTTGGATTAACAATGAGGGTGCAAATCGCAATGATGGTTTAAATTCTGGCAAATAATTATCATAATGCTAAATTCAGTATTTCAAGCGCACCATCAAAATTCAACTTACGTGGGTTTCCTTTTTGTGACGGATCTAATAGGGACATCTTCGCAATAAGACTGAATTTACTGGCGTCAACTCCTATCCCTGCCAATCCATCGGGAACGCCCATGCTTTTTCGAAGTTGTATAATCCAATTTCGAAAACCGTCAAATCCACCCTTGATATTCAAATGACGGGATAGGTTGTTAATTCGATCTTCAATTGTTCTTCGGTTCCAATCCAGAACGAACGGCATAAGCACGGCATTAGTCATGCCATGGTGTGTATTGTATATCGCGCCAATTGGATGGGAAAGTGCGTGCATTGCGCCAAGTCCGCGTTGGAAAGCGGTGGCGCCCATCATAGAGGCCGCGAGCATGTTTCCTCTGGCATGAATGTTGGTGCCATCTTGGAAAACTTGCTCAATATTCTCTTTTATAAGCAGCATACCCTGCAAAGCTATCCCTTCTGACATTGGATGGAATGATGTTGCACAGTAGGCCTCTAGGCAGTGAGATAAAGCATCCATACCCGTACCTGCAGTTATATGAGGCGGCATACCCATCGTGACTTCCGGGTCACCTATCACGATTGATGGTAATATCTTGGGATGGAAAATTATATTTTTTGTATTTGTATCAGAATTTATAAGAACACCTGCTCTGCCGACTTCTGATCCCGTTCCAGCAGTTGTGGGAATAGCTATTATTGGAAAAATTTTATTGGGGTCAGCTAGCATCCATTGGTCACCAATATCCTGAAAGTCCCAGATAGGTCTAACCTGCAAGGACATAAAGGCTACCAATTTAGCAAGGTCTATAACTGAACCTCCTCCGAGGGCGATTACGCCGTCGTGTTTCCCTTCTTGGAATGCCTCAATAGCTTTTTTCAGGTGGGTGTCATTGGGATTTGTCTGGGCATCATAAAAAATAGATGAAGTAAGATCCGCCGCCTTTAAATTCCTCAGCGCCTTTTGTGTAAATGGGAGCTTACCAATAAAATTATCGGTTATAATAAGTGGGCGAACAGTTTTTAGGCTCCTGCATGCATCCGCTAACTCATCAATGCGCCCGGCGCCAAACCTCACTTCCGTTGGATAACTCCAGTTTGCATAAAGTTTAACGATTTTGAAAATCCTTCTACATTGTCAAATCCGAGAGACATTTTATTAAGGCTGTATTGCACGAATTAAACGTAATTTGTTAGCCGATCATACATTGGTCCAGCAATAAAACTTACAACAAAAATTGGATGGCAATTATTTAAGCATTATTGGTAAATAGGCGGTACTCCATCGAGTTGAAGAATGATTGTGCCCCCTGATAGGCGCACCCTGGCCACGTCATTCATTCATAGCGATAGTAATGTCTTCTAAAGTTGCAGCAATTTATCCATAGTACGCGTTAATTAGATTTTGAGGGCATTTCGTAAAAAGGCTAGCAAATGTCCATTAATTTGATCAGGATCCTCGGCAAGCGCCATGTGCATAAGTTTGGGAAGGATAACAGAGCGGGCACCTGGAATTGCGTCTGCCATCCTGTGGGTCATTTCTGGAGTGTTTCCGTGATCATTCTGGCTGGTCATTACTAGCGTTGGGCACTCAATACTTTGGATCATCTCAACTAATTCGGCATTACCTTCGACGAAGACCTGGTAAATTTTTGGATAGACCATTGGATCGTTGGCTTCCAACCATCCCCGGACTAAGGCAATAGTTTTAGGATTATTCAATCGGAAGGGGTGCGTAAACCAACGTTCTAGGGCTGCGTCAACCATTGCGTTCGGCCCGCTTTCACGTGATTGATCAGCGCGCGTTTGAACAGCTTCAGTTTCTTTTTGCGTACGGTCATGGGCAGAATTCAAAATGGCTAACGCAGATAACCGGGACGGATGGTCATAGGTAAAACGTCGGGCAATCATGCCACCGATGGAAAAACCAACAACACCTGTTGTAGTAACGTTTGCTTCATTGAGAAGTCCGATAAGTTGATTGGAGAATAACCGAAGGCTGGGCCTCGAAGGCGGATTAGAGCTCTCTCCATGGCCCCAAAGATCGTATGTCAAAACGTCAAAATCCTTTGTAAGCGAAGGTAACTGCCATTGCCACATGGCCCGGTTCATACCCAGACCGTGTATCAATACAACAGTCGGTCCAAAACCATTCCTTTGATATACAGTACCGTCACTTGTAGAGTGCTTCATCTAGAGTGCTTCATCCGGGAATCTTAAAGTGGTTTATAGGCTAAAACCTCTGTTTCTATTCTTACGTCGACTAACAAATCATTGACGACCGCCGATCGGGTTGGGGGGTCATCAGGAAAGTACAAATAGACAGAGACACCCTGAAAATACGTTTGGAGTGAATACATCATTGAAAGTAAAAATTTTGAGCTATTCGTTTAAGGAAATGCTGGGATCACTTCGTTGACGAACAACTCAAGTGAACGCTTTTGTTCCTTCAAACCGAGGCCAAGGCTCGAATAGTAAATAAAATGGTCCACACCTATGTCTTCGTAGAGACGAAGTTTTGTAATAACTTCTTCTGGTGTTCCAAACATTAAATTTTTCTGCAGCATTTTGGGGTTGTACTCATCACGATTGGCCAACCGCGAAAATTCAATTGCCAAAGGAAACCCTTTTTCCACGTTGCCTAGGTTCTTAAATAGATTTTCGAATTGACCAAGTTGGCGTATTGCAGCGTTGACTGGGACTTCCCAATCCCTCTGGTTGTCGTATACTACAGTATGCCGCATAGTCGCAAATATTGGCCGCGGGTTACCAGGGTTATTAGATAGCGCGGTCTCTAATCTTTCCTTATAGATTTCTACTTCGGACATCGGTTTTGTTATGGGCCAGGAAGTAATGTTGCAGTTATTTTTGACGGCATAGTCATAAGTGACAGGCGCCCGGGCAGCGATCCAAATGGGTGGGTGCGGTTGCTGCAGGGGCTTTGGCACGGATGTCGCAGTTGGAAATGACCAAAATTCCCCATCATGCGCGTAGTCGCCTTTCCATAAAGCCTTCACCGCAGGCAACATTTCCTGCATGAATTTATATCCTTCGGTCTGTTTAAGTCCGGGGCGCATTATATCAAACTCTCTTTGGTAGGCGCCGGAACCGATGCCAAATTCAAGTCGGCCACCACTGTAAAGATCGAGTAAAGCAGCTTCGCCAGCGACGTTTACCGGATGCCAGTAGGGGGCTACGACCACGGCCGTACCAAGTCGAATGCGGGAGGTGTGCGCAGCCCACCAAGTTAGAATTTGGAACGGATTTGGAGCAATTGTCATCTCCAAAGCATGATGCTCAGCTGCCCAAACTATAATAAAACCTCCATCTTCCGCCATTTGCACCATCTCCAGCGTATGGCGCTCTACGTCGCGCATATCTACATCCGGAGCAATACGCTCCATATTTATGGCGAGTTGGAATTTCATTTAGTTTTTCTCTTTGTCTATTAAAGAAGTATTTCTTCGCTTCAAATTATGATTGACGGTCATTGATGAAAAAACAATTTTAATTTTATCGACCAAACAGAAAAAAACTGACTTCTTAATTTGATGCTGCATCGACTTCTATCAACTTATGCTTTTGTTGTGGGGTTACAATTTCTAAAGATGATGAAAACCGTAAGTCAGAATAAACAAGACCTCTGTTAGGTTGTCACCGGTTGGCGGAGCTTATGTTTTATTGTTTTAATTGATTTTCCGGCATTATATTCAGAATTTAGCTTTTACATAATTACTAATCCGGATTGATTTTCCGAAGACTGACTATAAGAAAAAGGTTAAGCCTTTTATGAACAAATAACTTAATAGGGTTTTGCTAACTTTTTTAGGGTTGTAGTATTTAAAAAACATTATTCCATCAAATGTAGATCCGGAAATTACTTTTTAAAATTCCTCTCTAAGGGGAAAAAAATATTACAAATATTCAGCTGTCTATTTAAAAACATGTCTAATGACAAAATAAATATATCTCTAAAAGAAGTTGAGGACATCGCGCAGGCGTGTCTCGTTGCCAATGGTTGTAATGATGAGAATGCGAAAGCTGTATCAACTACAATTATGGCAGCTGAAAGGGATGGCTGCCCGGGCCACGGTCTGTTCCGTTTGCCTGGATACGTGGCGGCCCTCAAGAGTGGTAAAGTTGATGGAAACGCTTCACCAACTTTCGAGAGAGTTTTGCCAAGCATGCTGCGTGTTGACGCCCAAAACGGCTTTGCGCCGTTACCCCTGTCTATTGGCCGCGAGCCCCTTATTGAGGCCGCGCGCGAGCAAGGTGTGGCAGTCATGGGTTTAATACGGGTTCATCATTTTTCAGCACTCTGGTTCGAGATCGAACATTTAGCCGCAGCTGAACTTTGTGCAATTGGGTGCACTGCTTACATGCCTTCCATACCTCCAGCAGGAGGTGCATTACCTTTTTTTGGAACTAATCCTCTCGCATTCGGTTGGCCACGTAAAAATGGATTGCCAATGATTTTCGATATGGCTTCAGCAGCGATGGCGCGTGGTGAATTGATGGTTGCGGCTCGGGATGGTCACGAGGTACCTATTGGCGTTGGTCTCGACGCAGACGGAATAGAAACATCTAACCCACAGGTGATACTCGACGAGGGCGTGCAGTTGCCTTTTGGAGGTTACAAGGGCGCTAACATTGCAATGATGGTAGAACTTCTGGCTGCGGGTCTTCTTGGAGAACGCTTTAGCTTTGAAGCCGCAGAGTGTGACAACAAAGATGGCGGCCCACCACAAGGTGGCGAGTTTCTCCTGGTAATTGATCCAAGACGTCTTGGGGGTGAAAATTGGCTTGATCACACGGAGGCATTTTTTGCCAAAATGCTAGCTATTGAGGGTGTGCGACTTCCAGGCACGAGGCGATATGATAACCGGGCTAAATCTCTAGTGGAAGGCATTGAAGTTCCTTTGAAATTGCACGCTACAATCTTGTCACTTGCTGACGAAGTTAAGTGAGATGACAATAATAATTACATCCCGACCACAACTCAACTTAAAGCTATCATTGATCAAATTTTCTCAAAATTATTTTGGTAATTTTACTTTTTCAGTACTGATCCAGAGAGGTTATCCATTAGTTATGTAATGGTTACATCGGACTGAAGTATGACAGAAAAAATTGAGGACTATAGGGCTGAATATGTCATCGACGCCTGTCAGTATGCCAACTGGAACCGAACTATTTTTGAGCAGATGCGTGAGGGCGGAGTAACCTGTGTAAATGCTACAATTGCTTATTGGGAAAACACCCGTGAAACTCTAACACGAATTGCTGAATGGCGACGTCTTTTCGCTGCTAATGCAGATCTCATTATGCCGGTTAAAACATTCACAGACATCCGTCGAGCAAAAAAGGATGGCCGGACGGGGATTACATTGGCGCTCCAGCATTGTCTGCCGATCGAGGAAGAGATTGACATGGTCGAGATCATGCATGATCTCGGAGTACGTTTTATGCAGTTGAGTTATAACAACCAAAGTACATTGGCGACTGGTTGGTTGGAGAGCGAGGACCCTGGAATTACCCGGTTCGGCCGCGAGGTAATCCGCGAAATGAATAGGCTTGGAGTAGTGATTGACATGTCTCATAGCGCCGAACGCTCTACACTGGATGCGATTGAGATTTCTGAGCGACCGATTGCGATTACCCACGCTAACCCAATTTCTTGGTGTGACACCCGGCGTAATAAATCCGATACGGTGCTGAAAAGTCTGGCTGAAAGTAGTGGTATGCTGGGTTTTTCATTTTATCCCAATCATCTCAGGGATGGCTCAGATACGACACTAGAGGAATTCTGCAATATGGTGGCGCGTACTGTCGAACTTATTGGAACGGAGCATATCGGCATTGGCTCCGACCTCGTTCAGGGCCAGCCCTACTGGGTAATAGACTGGATGCGTAGCGGTAAATGGACCAAGCAAACCCTAAATAGCCTCAAATGGCCCGTCCCAACAACCTGGTTCAAAGACAATTCTAACTTTCCAGGCATCGCAGGGGGATTGTTGGCAAAAGGTTTTGCCAAAGAAGAAGTCGAACAAATCATGGGTGGTAATTGGCTTCGTTTTATCGAAACGGCGTTTAGGCCGGCATGATCGTTTCGCCAGGGATTAATGACACGACCGTTGCTTCTATCTTGCGTGCCCCTAAGCACGTTATGCGGCTTTTCCGGATTGGTTCGTTTCATCAGACACGCATTAGCTTCGCGCGCACGCTTATCCGGCGTATGGCTCAAGAGGGATGGCAAATTACTGCTCACGAAAAGAGGCTCGATCGGAATGGCATTGGCCGGATCATCTATCGGATCGACACACCTCGTGGCCCATTAACATTTTCCGGTTTTTCCAATCCTTTAGCTCCCTCCGAGCGCACTGATCGGGTCATTGCCGAGAAGTGGGACGCAGCTTTTACCTTGTCCCTAGGCCCTCCCGAGACCGTTGAGATTGACGCTCTAGAGATGGAGGTTCCGCTCCAAGAAATGGGGAGGTTTGGTGTCAATGAAATTGTACTTAGCCGAGCTAATAAATCAGTCCGCCTGTTCGAGGGGGTAATAAATTCACTTGCTTCAGGAAACCAACCAGATGTCCATGAGATCAGCAAAGTCGGTTATCTGATGCGTACCACCGCTGTTTATGGCAATGGCAAGTTTGGCTTGGCTGACTTCGAAAAACTAGGACTAGAAAGAGATTTCACTTTGCCGTTTCATGCTGAAATGTTGAGCGTCTATATGACACGGCAGTTCACCATCGACTTGATTGATCACTGTGCAGGCATGCGTGGTGGAAAGCGAGCAGTAACTTTGGCGAGACCTATACGTCGAATGCTGGGTATCGGCAATGCCACTGGGCTTGGAATGGCGCCATATCTAATTAACCACCCAAAACTTCTCAATAACTGGATCGTAGCGCGGGAAACCGCACTCGCCAGGGTTCGTCTTATCGAACGCCCAGCCGGTCAAGAGGTTATCAAGATGTGTGCATTGATTGATAGGTGTCGAATACACATCACAGAATGGCCGACCACCGATCATCAGCAGAACCTCGATATTTCCCGAATGGGAGAGGACCTTGAACTCGTGAGTTCCCTGCTGGCTGATAAGGCTTGGTTTAATGAGCCCCGCCCGTGGGATCGACTAATACGGTGGGCTGAATCGAATTTGCATCTCGAAACGCAGGAGCTGTTGGTTAGCATTATAATGGAGCCTTATGGAGCATTGATTGATGATCTCGAAACCACTAATTCCTCCGATGAGCGAGAGGAAACTTGGCCAGAGATGCTCTTGGGTGATTTAAAAACACTAATCGAGACAACTTATGACTGGGCACTTGCCCTGGATTGTACCAAGCCTCACGGTGATAAATACTTTTGGTACCGTTCAGCGGAAAAGGAGGAGCCTCGTCTCGGTGAACGCTATGTGGAACCAGGAGCAGAGCTGGAAATGCCAATAGGGATTGCCCGTGACGTCACTCGCCTCTATGAAAAACTCGGCGAGCTCGATGACGAAATAAACACCGCGGAATTTCTAATTGCTTGGCCGCAATTTCGGCGTGTGGTGCGTCGCATCCAGACACTTTCTGAGTTACCCTACGCGGAAATCAGGGACAACCTTATTGGCTCCGGGTGCGAACCGGTCAATATCTTGCGGTGCAAGCTATCCATATTTGGGGCAACTAAATTTGACCCTAAATCAAAATTATGGACCCGCATTACGCTCTTCCAGGGTGCACCACTTCCTGACGAACTTACCTTGCCGGCAGCCGATGATTGGTTTGCACCCATTTTTCCAAGGGAGACAGCGGTTTGACGGTCACCATAAGAACCTCCATGAGCGAGTTAGAGGGGATGGCACGAAAGGCGTTAGAAGCTGCCGGTGTTGCGTCTGGCCTCGACCGCGACGGCGCATTTGCAGCAGCTTGGTGTGAGGCGCATGGACTAGGCGGCTTGGCGATTTTGGTTCGCGATCTTGATGCACTTTCCGGCGTACCAACACATTCGGAAAAGAGAATCAATGCTGGTGGTTTGTCAGCACTAGTTGTGGGGCCATTGGCAATCGATCTGGCAATGGTGATGGACCTGGAATTGAGGGTTGAGAATATCAGATCACCGTCTGCCGCGCTTGCCTATGCTGTTAGGCGTGCACGTAATGATCGATGGTTTCGACTTGTTTGGGGCGATAGTGAAGCATTGGCCGCTGAAGCGCAGACTATGATCTCTCTCACAAACCCCGACGTCGCAACCGAGTTAACAATCTCCTGCGGAAAGGGTGCACCTCCTATAATTTCTGACGTAACTATAAACTCTGTAGAACTCGAACGGCGACGTATGCGGGCCTTAAAAGAAGGTCTGTTCCTTGTTAGAGAGACCCGAGAGACGTTGCTAGAAGCCGCAAAGCGGGTACTTGTTCCGGCAAGTGAAAGTTCACGTTCCGGTGCTGGTGCTGAAGTAGATGACAACGAGTAAGAATTAAGCCGATAACCAACGATCCAAATTTTTCATGACAAAAGCATCGTCGTTTAACTCCGGGTAGTCCCGGTATACTCGGTCAATCTCCGCCATCTGGCCCGGGCTAAGAGTTTCATTTGGGTTGAGACACCAAATGCCCTCGAACAGTCCTTGCCGTCGCAGAACCTCGTGAACGCCAGATATGCAGCCTTTAAAGTTATTGGCTACATCAAAAATTGCGGCATTACAGTCGGTTACGTTGCCGTGCAGCGCCAGCAAAGATTCATCCAATATACCTTCCTTACATTTTGTTAGAACCTCGACTGCACCTTTAACCCAAATAGCCCAATGACCAAGCAGTCCGCCAACGGTACGGAGTGTTACGGTGGTGTTATCCCTCCTAATCTCATAGGGTGTGATCAGATCCATCACGATATTGTCGTCATTCCCGGTATAAACTGAGATTCTATTTTCAGCTTTCGCTAGGGCTATTCCCCGCAAAACGTCTAAAGTTTGATAGCGATTAAACGGCGCGACTTTTATGGCTATAACATTCTCTATCATAGAGAATTGTTGCCAAAAGTTGGATGACAATACGATCCCGCCAACTGCCGGTTGAAGATAAAATCCAATCAGAGGCATGATATCCGCAATGGCTTCACAATGCTCGATAATTTCATCTTCGTTTGCATCTTTATATGTGGCGAGGTTCAGCAAGCCGGCATGATATCCAAGATTGCGGGCGACATCCGCTTCTAATTTAGCCTGATTGGTTTTCCCTAATAAGCCGGCAATTTTGATAATATATTTTTCTTTTTCAGTTTTTGCCCAACTGTTTATTTCATCTGCAACAGTTTCCAGAACTCTAGTATAGATACCTTTTTCACGTATCTCGAACTGCGTAGTATGGACGCCAATGGCGATGCCACCTGCCCCGGCATCAATATAATAACGCACCAAACTCTTTTGGCGTTGCGGATTAAACTGACGGTCGGCAGTTAGAGCAAGGGGGGAAGCCGGTATGACGCTGCCTTCTCGCAAACGTACCAATACGTCATCCGGCCAGTCAGACCAATGAAATGCCATGTTTTAACGTTTCCATTTCTACCAAAATTATTATCCCAGCTCTGGGCCAGCCATGGCGAACATTTTTTCAGGTTGTCCTAATTTTTTTGTGTAACCTTTAGCCATGCGCAAGAATGGACGCTGCCTGCGGAAACCGTATTTTTCTAATTGTACGATGAATTTATTTTGGTGATTACATGCATCGATAAAAACTGTTCCAGATAATGTGGTTAAGGCGTGATTTAGAAGTGCGATGGCCGTTTTTGGCGAGTTTGCTGAGATGGGGCCGATGTGGGTTGCAGTTCTACCGTCACGCCCCAGGAGAAATCCACCGTTGTTTTCAGCAACGGCAGCAAATTCGGAACTACGTTCTATTAGACTTTCAATTATGGTCCGGCGGTCACCGCCAAAAATTTTTCGGTCTTTCTCAATTATTTCTGACGGGTCAAATTTTTCAAGCATACCTGTTTTATTATTTCTTTGAGTAGCTGTTTGAAAAATATTTTCCACCGCCTCATGTTCCCAGCGTTCAAATCCAAAATGAGGAAGAAAACCTAGCGGTCGGTATACATTTTCCCCTGCAGGTGTGGCATCCAGTAGTGGCACAAGATGCTTATCTTCCAAGCGCTGGATACAAGAATTGAGAAGTTGGGTCGCTAAACCCTGTTTCTGCCGCAATTGAGTGACTAATACCATACTGATCCAGCCGAATTGGTCGCCGTATGGTAAGGTTAGGGCGCTGGCTATTAAACGGCCGCTGATATCTTGAAAACCAACCGCTTCCCCGGCAGTGATCATCATGGCCCAGTCGTCTGCCACCTGGTTCCAGTTAGCTTCGTTGGATAATGCAAGGGCATCCGCTAAAAAACGGTCATCTAGTTTAATGATGTCCAGGGTATTAGTAGGCACCGTCACGAGCTTCGAAGTGGGTTGGTTTTCCAAGGCTTCTACCGCCGTTCATTATCCAATCGGCAATCCAATCAATCATTAAATCTACCGGCACTTTTACTTCGCCAAATAATTCTGAAGCTTTCTCCGTATTCACAAGCCACGCAGTCGTAGCTTCACTACCTGTAATTTTAGGGGTTTTATCAAATCGTTTTCCAAATGCCTCGGCGACCCATCGGATTGACGTCGCTTCGGCACCACTAATGTTTAATGGTGTAGAGGGCACTCCGCAGTGACGAAGAGCACGCAAGATTTGGGTATTTGCATCGCCCTGCCAGATGACATTGGCGTATCCAGTGGAAACATCAATTTCGTTTCCGCGAAAAACCGCATCACCAACATCAAACAATACACCGTAGCGCAAGTCGATGGCATAACTGAGGCGGATTAAACACCCTGGTGTGGCATATTTATTTGAAAAGTACTGAAACATCCGCTCTCTACCGACGCAAGATTGGGCATATTCACCGGGGGGATCTAACGATAAATCCTCTTTCGCGCCGCCAGATGCCACGGGAACAAAGGGATAAACACAGGCTGTTGAAAAGACAACAACGCGCTGATCACGGAATGCCTCCGCTACTAATGCTGGGCACAGGACGTTTGCTGCCCAGGTGAGTTCTTCGGAACCAGTTGAACCGAATTTACGTCCGGCCATGAAAACGATGTTTTTCGGTTTAGGGAGATTGTTCAAGGCAACCGTATCCAGAAGATCGGCCTTAACAGTTTTGATGCCCCAATTCTCTATTTTTTCTTGGAGCCCTGTCTCGGTGAACCTGGCAACCCCGAACACTGTCTTATTAGGTGCAGCACGTTTGGCAAGGCGTGCTAGGGTTGGTCCCATTTTTCCGCCAACACCCAAGATCATAATATCGCCTTCGAGCTCAGCTAGATCATCAATCAAAGCCTTACAGGGGCGCGTCATGAATTCCTCTATTGCATCTTCTTCCATAAACGAAACGGGAATATCATCCATAATTTGTGTATTTGGCATTTAATAGTGTTCCGTCGTCTCCTAATGCTAAAGCCCACACAGAAGGAGGTTTTGACACCGATATTGACTGGGACCTTAACTTACTTACCCTCTAATTAGAATACTAATTGGGTTTAAGAATTTAAATGAAGTGACTTAGATTGAGCGTGTAAAAATTAAATAAAATGGTAAAAGTACTTTTGAAGCAGGGCAATCTTAAGATTATTATTGTCTGAAAGTTGTTTGTTTGAGTATCTGGGTGAATATTAAGTAGGCGAGGAAGTTACTGTTATGCATGCTGTTATATTTGAAGTTCAGCCAAAATCCGACAGGAAAGAAGAATACTTTGATATTGCGGAATCAATCAGAGGTGATTTGGAAA
>PTLH01000068.1 GCA_002938035.1 Alphaproteobacteria bacterium MarineAlpha3_Bin6 | reverse complement strand
CCGTAAAGGATAATTTAAACCTTGGCGCATTTCCTCGACGTGCACAAAAAGATAAGAAAGAACAGTTGCATCATGTATTTGATCTATTCCCGCGTTTGTTGGAGCGACGCAAACAAATTGCGAGGACTATGAGCGGAGGCGAGCAGCAAATGCTTGCCATTGCAAGGGCTCTCATGGCAAAGCCTCGTTTGTTACTTCTAGATGAGCCGTCTTTGGGATTGTCGCCGGTTTTAAGTAAAGAGCTGTTCAACACGCTCGAGAAAATCAGTGACAGTGGGGTAAGTATACTGCTGGTCGAGCAAAACGCCCGGCGAAGTTTGCGTATTTCGGAGAGGGGCTATCTTTTAGAGAACGGCAATATTACTGTTGAAGGTAGCGCCGAGCAGCTCAGAAATGACAAAACCATTACGGAAACATATTTAGGAGTATAATTTTGAAATCAGTATGACGGCTCGATGAATAGTGAAATTTTGTTTGGGTTTTTAGTAACGCATCACGATCCGTGCATTGAATTTTGTTAGGTCGCTTGGTCCGGTTTAGTTATATCGTTCCTCTATAATTATACACTCAGCCTCAATTGCCTTCACCAAATCGAAACCACCAATTATCCCAGAGGATATCGGGGATAACTTAATCACCTTTTTTTGTTTTGGTAGCTGTCATAAAGGTGTCTATATTTTCACGATGATTTGAGATAATTAATTGCAACAGGTTTGAGGTAAATTCCTATTTGATAAAGAAGGAAGCTCTATGGGTAATAATTTACGTTTATCAGGTAAAAATGCATTAGTAACTGGCGGTAGCAGCGGTATTGGATTTGCTATCGCTCAAGCCTTTGTTGATGAGGGTGCCCAGGTTGTAATCAGTGGACGTACAGCAAGTACCTTGGACGAGGCTACCAAAACTATAGGTTCAAATTGTATTGCTGTTGAAGCCGATGTTAAATCTGTAAAACATATTGAGTCATTGTTCGATACAGTGTCCGGACATTTTGAGGGTCTTGACATAATTGTTGCTAATGCAGGAATAGCATCGCCTGTACCCATAGATTCTGTTAGCGAAAATTTATTTGACGAAATTGTAGAGACTAATCTTAAAGGCACCTACTTTACCGTTCAGAAATCACTTCCATACCTCAACCAAGGAGCGTCAATTATATTGATGTCATCTGCAGTCGGACAACTTGGGGTCAAAGGATTATCCATTTATGGTGCTACTAAAGCAGCAATCCGGGCGTTAGCGCGATCATTCTCCGCAGAGCTGATTGATCGCAAAATACGTGTAAATACACTCAGCCCAGGTCCTGTGGATACACCAATCTTCAAAAAAATGGGCGTTCCGCCTGAACAACTCTCTTTGCATATTGAGGAAGATATCCCACTCAAACGCATGGGCAAACCCGAAGAGATTGGTCAGGCAGCTGTCTTTCTAGCGTCCGATGACGCGGCTTATATGGTTGGTTCTGAATTAGTTGTTGATGGTGGTCATTCTCAGATATAGAGAAACGGGTATTCTAATTATTCCGGCAATAATATGACCAGCGGATACGCTACTAGCTACGATTAGTGGCCATTACCTAAAGGCTATTAGGTAATGGCCCCTTTTCTTTTATCTATTTAGGTGTTTTGTAGTGACAACTTTCGGAGGTACTTACTATGGTCGAGCCAGTACCATTTTCAATACCGCCCATCAAAGTAACCCTATACTTTTTTTAACCTTCATTAATTCCCGCATACCGGCGAAGCCGAATATCCGCCTGCTCCTTGTGGCCAGCGAAGCCCTCCAAGGCACAAAGGCGTGAACAGTATTTTCCGATTGCCACAGATGCCTCCTTGGTTATTTTCTGATAGGTATGCGTTTTAATAAATTTCCCAACCCATAGACCCCCTGTGTAGCGGCCCGCGGTTTTAGTTGGCAATGTGTGGTTAGTCCCAATTACCTTGTCTCCATACGAGACGTTGGTCTCAGGACCTAAGAATAAGGCACCATAATTAGTCATATTAGCCAGGAAATAATCAGGATCCCTCGTCATCACCTGGACGTGTTCAGAAGCTATCAAATCTGCAACTTGTAGCATTTCCTCGTAGTCATCACAGATGATAACTTGGCCGTGGTCCTTCCACGCCTCGCCAGCAATCTCAGCGGTTGACAAACTCGTCAGTTGGCGTTCAATTTCAGTAATGGTCTCGTTGGCCAGATCTTCGGAATTTGTCAAAAGGATTGCCGGACTAGTGGGGCCATGCTCCGCCTGTCCCAGTAAATCAGCGGCGCAGAGTTCACCATCTACCGTGTCATCTGCAATGATCAGGGTCTCCGTAGGACCTGCAAGTAAATCAATGCCAACCCGACCGAATAATTGTCGTTTGGCTTCTGCTACATATGCGTTTCCAGGACCGACCAACATGTCCACAGGTCTGATTTCCTCCGTACCTAATGCCATGGCACCCATGGCTTGCACACCGCCTAGACAATAAATTTCATCAGCCCCTGCCATATCCTGGGCAACAATGATGGCGGCGCTCGGCACGCCATTGTAGGGTGGCGCACAGGAAATAATCCTTTTTACACCAGCGACTTTAGCCGTCACTACACTCATATGCGCTGAAGCCACCATCGGATACTTGCCACCTGGTACATAGCAACCCACAGAATTAACGGGGATATTCTTGTGACCGAGGATCACGCCAGGAAAGGTTTCCTCCTCCACATCCGTTAGCGCAGATTTTTGTATTTCGGCAAAATTCCGGATCTGCGCTTGAGCGAACTTAATGTCTTCAATGTTTTGCTCTGTTACCTGCTCATAACACGCATCAATCTCTTCCCTGGTTAATCGGAATTTGATGGGTGACCAGTTATCAAACTTGGCGGAATATTCGGAAAGGGCGCCGTCTCCCCTGGCCTTAATGTCGTCCAAAATAGTTTCAACAGTTTTGCGAACTTTAGCGTCCGCTGTATCTTTTGCTTCCTGGGATAAGCCCTCTTTTAGCCAGCGCGCCATTTTTTTCCTCCAAATTTTGACTCGAAATAAATCCTGTAAATTTCTTCAGTGATTATTATACCCTCACAAGATAGTTAGCCAATTGGGTCGAGAAGTTTGCCCGCGGTGTCATAGACGAGCATAAACTTGATGTCTCCCAATTGTTTACAGGATTTGCCTTGAATGCTAGGCAATATTTGTAGGAATTAAAAGATAAAGAAAGGTTGGCGTGATGACCCAAGAGGTAAATGTAAGACAAGTTACAGCAGCATCAGATTTTTCGGGGCAAGTTGCCTTAGTAACTGGCGCGGGCAAGGGTTTAGGCCGGGCGTCTGCTCTAGCTCTAGCCGGAGCTGGCGCCCAGGTGATTGCTGTTGCCCGGACAGAAGATGACCTTAAGGAACTCCAGTCATACTACCCCGAACGCGTTGAATACTGGAAGGAGGATGTATTGGAAGACAGCCTCTATCAACGAATAGAGGCTTTGGACAAGCTTGATATATTTGTGGCATGCGCCGGCTCTAACAAGCCTTTACCCATCACCGAACTCTCCCTTTCAGATATCAGTTGGCTGCTAGACCTGAACGTACGAGCTATTTTCCGCGGTGCCCAAAGTGCAGCTCGCGCCATGCTCAAAAATGAATTCGGTTCAATCGTGTTTATGTCCTCTCAGATGGGCCATATCGGCGCACCAAATCGAACCCTCTATTGCACCACAAAACATGCTGTAGAAGGTCTAACTAAAGCGCTAGCCGTAGAACTTGCCCCCAAAGGCATCCGGGTTAATTCCGTCGCACCTACATTTATTGACACCCCCATGACCCGACCTATGTTTGAAAATAAAGAGTTCAAGCAGACGGTACTTAATAATATTGCTATGGGTCACCTTGGAACACTGGAAGATGTTGCCTCGGCAGTGGTATTCCTTGCATCTTCCAAGGCCGCCATGATTACAGGTGATAGTTTGAAAGTGGATGGTGGATGGACCGCGTGGTGAGGATTAAAAAACCTGAGTTTAACTGATATAGACAATTTCTATCTTAAAAATTAGATGACCCACTGATTAGCAACGTCCGCTATATAACAAGGTGACGTAATAGAATAACTCCTCCCCCCACGACGGTTGCACCTAACAAAACTGTAGGTGGGGTCCAATACCATCCAATAACATGCCCCTGAACGCCTGCCACTCTAGACATAAATAACGTGGTACCAGAGAATGGGGACACCATTGTGCTAATTCCCCAACTACCAAGAAATGTCAAAGCAACGATCCAGTCGCTTAAACCTAATGCTGAAGGAGGAAATATTGCGCTTACCGAAATCACAACGATAATGGGATGAAGACCGACAGCACTGCAAACAAGAAATGTCGCAATCAATAACAGCAACTTACCGTCTGCCGAAGGTACGAGGACATTCAAGGTCGCACTGAGGTCCTCCGAAGGAAGTACCGCGGCTATACCAACACCAAACATATTGGCGGCAACAAAAACAAGACTTTCGTTTCTAAACCTGGGTAAGTTGCGAATGACATGCCTAATGAGTTTACTACATCGATACGCCCTTTTCTCATCTCGCTTGCTTTGTGATCCATACCAAATTAATGCATAGGATGGAGCAATTAGAGCCAAAGCCACCGGAATGTTAGTATCTATCAATTCCACTGCCACCATGGCTAAACCGACAAGAGAGATCAAAATAAATATAGCCCTCCCAGCATCGCGACGCCCTATTGCTTGTAGATTGATCTTTGTACTGGTAACCCGTGAACCTCTTAGCGCTATTCTGTCGAAACCCCATCCGGATAAGACTATACACAAAGCTATTAGTGCACCGGCTGGTGCGACGTCAGTCCACGTCAAACTTGGAAGCGCCACTAAAACGACGATCATACCAATATAAAATGGGGACCAACACGACGCTGACGTAAATCCTTGCATGAGAGCAACTGATAGCCTCCGCTTCAACAACATGTTTTCTTGTTTTTCAACAATTGAAGTGAGCAGACTCAGTCCCGCGATATTGAGCACTGTCCCCAAAATATGGGCACCAAATGCCAAGTATAAATATCGCCTACCTGGCGGCTGGGAAACAATATTGGCCCTTACAGCTCCTAGGGATTGGCTTTCTTCTGCTGGAGCTTGCAACCACGAAATAGCAAAAAATAAGAGCAAAAATATTCGAGATCGACCAACCCCTTCTACGATAACCGTCTGCCAGTCTTGAGAAACAGCGGCAGCTATTAGAGATAAAGAGATAAGAATGCTGCCAGCAATCTGTTGTGGTCTGGGTACCGACATGAATTCAAAGGCAACAAATATGAATATCAGGGCGGTACTAATTTCTAATAAAAAAGATATCGGAAAAAGTGCGTCAAGCAAGGTAACAATACATAACGTCAGGTAAATCCAGGCCGTTAATGAGATATTTTTATATGTTTCCAATGGGGTCAAATAAGAATAGAAAAAATTAGGAAGCGCTCCTTGTCATCATCGACCTTGAATCATTAGAGACGCTGAGAGATGCTATTCATATCAGTGAATAACCGAAGATCAATCCGTAAGAATACATCGCTATAGGAAGATAAGGTATTTTAATGAAACCAAGATTGGAGTTTGAATAGCTCGTTGCAGCGAACCGCATATTGGCACACGAGCAGGTAGTCGATGCTTTTGGGCACGTGAGCTTGCGCCATCCAGAACACCGTCACCACTACGTACTATCACGTTCGAGGGCACCCGAGTTGGTTGAACTTGACGATCTTATGGAATTCGAACTGGGTGGCCGACCCTTAAATGGCCAAGGCCGAACGCCTTACGGCGAACGATTTATTCATGGTGCAGTGATGGAGGCACGTCCAGAGATAAATGCAGTAGTCCACAACCACGCCTATGACGTTTTACCTTTTGGTCTTACCGACACTCCCCTTAAGCCCTTAATCCATACGGCATCGGTTATTGGAGAATACATTCCACTATGGGATATACGCGACAAGTTTGGGGATGCGACTGACATGCTGGTTCGAAACATGGAACAGGGTCGTGACCTGACCGTTGCATTGGAAGGTAACACGTGTCTCCTAATGCGGGGTCACGGCGCAGTAATAGCCGGGAAAACGATCAAGGAAGCTGTAGTGACGTCAATTTATCTTATGATCAACGCAAAAATTCAAACAGTTGCAATGGCTATGGGCAACCCCGTGTATCTATCAGCTGGTGAAATTGAAAATATGACAAACGTACAGTTCTCGCCACTAGCCATGGATCGAATGTGGGAGGCGTTTTGTCTTAGAGCCGGTGTAAAACCGGTATGAATTCCTTCCTTCGTTAACGCATTTACGCAAATAACGGTTTTTGCTAGTATAGAACCAATGAAACCAGAGACCACCACTCATACAAACCACTCGGAAATTCCCATCATTGACATCGGGCCATTTTTAAATGGCGCACCTCGAGCTGCGGAAGAAACAGCCGATAGGCTGAGATGGGTACAGGAAGAGATTGGCTTCTATTACCTGATTAATCATGGTATTTCCGCAAACCTCATTCAAAAAGCTTTGGAACAAGTAAAACTGTTCCACAATCTACCCATAGAAAAAAAACTGGATCTCAAGGTCGACGACAAGACGACTGGATACGTGCCTATTAGATCCACAGTGTATGTCTCCTCAAATGTCAATAAGAATACAAAAAAGGATCTGAACGCAAATTTTCGCATTGTCCGTGAGCGAACAATCAATCATCCGTCAATCACAGCAGGCCGCCGGTTCACTGGACCTAACAAGTGGCCCGACCCTTCAATTTTGCCTGATTTCAAGAATGTAATGCTCGAATATTACAATGCTATGGAAGCTTTGGGGCACTCCCTTTTGCCCCTATATGCAATCGCTTTGGATTTGTCACCAGATTATTTTGACGATTTATTTACAGACCCCACATGGCTAACCCGCAATGTACACTATCCCCCAGAGAAGCCTGAAGATAACCAGTTTGGTATTTCACCTCACACCGACCACGGCTTCATTACCCTAATCCCCATATCGGAGGTGCCGGGCCTTGAGGTTAAATCGCAAGATAGTGGCTGGATCTCGGCAAAATATGTGAAACACGCTCTAATTGTTAACAGTGGCGAATTCATGACGAAGTGGACCAACGGACGGTTTATTGCCACCCCTCACCGTGTTTTGGCCCCCGCACAAGATCGATACGTTTCGGCATTCTTTTATAATCCTAACTGGAACGTCATCTCTGACCCCTTACCCAGTTGCGTCGGACCGGATAACCCCCCTAAATTCCGAGCTACCAAATTTCTAGATCACCTTTGCAACTACGTTGACCGCAACTATACCAAGTCATCTGGCGGACAGATGGCTGATAACATATTTTCATAAACGACACAGAAATGCGTCACCTTAAACTGCTATTATGAAACCGTTGATAGACGCCTGGATCCGTTCTGAAGTACGCAGATTTTGTTATCCGTTGATCAGACGGATACTTGGACCCAGTTGATACACCTAAATTTCTTTGATCAATAAGCTTTCCCTAATTTTAAGGTTCTGGAATTTCTGCCATCACATTCGTCAGTAAACACTAGATAATTTTACCTCGTTGAACCCAATAGGGTTCGCGAATGATATTCTTCTGGATTTTTCCAACAGCCGATTTAGGGAGACTAGTCACGAATTTGATGAGGCGTGGACGTTTATGCCGCGCAATCACTTCAATGCAAAACTCTACTAAATCATCTTCACCAAGAGAACTACCTTCTTCCAATACGACATGTGCCGCTGGAACTTCCCCCCAGTGATCATCGGGAACACCAAATACAGCACATTCATTCACCGCTTCATGACCATAAAGCGCCTCTTCAATTTCAGTCGGAAAAATATTTTCACCCCCCGAAATAATCATGTCTTTAGATCTATCCACAAGAAACAAGAAGCCGTCGTCATCGAAATAACCAATATCTCCGGTTCTGATCCATCCGTCCCTTGTAAACACCTCTCTCGTCTGGTCCCGTTCTTTATAGTAGCCTAGCATAACCTGTCTTCCACGTGTAACTACTTCGCCGGCTTCACCAATAGGCAGGGGTTGGTCATTCCTGTCGAAGACCGCCATTTCAAGATCACTATAAGGCCTGCCGACGCTTCCCGATTTAGATAAATTATATTCTGGTGATCTTACGGTTAAGTTGCCGGCCTCTGACTGTCCATATTGTTCCTGCCATATGACATCCGGTAGAGAAGCTATCTGTTTCTTCAGTTGGGCTAAACTCGTCGGTGCAGCTCCATAATTAACGTAACGCAGTGTCTTTAATCGTCCCTGATCTAATGCTTCGTGACTGATCACACTGTTGATTTGAGTAGGCACCATGAAGGCGGCGGTGATTTTGTGTTTTTCCACTAGGTCCATAAACTCAATTGGATCCCAAGCGGGCATGATTACTGATGTTAAACCCATCATAACGCCCGTCTGATACCAAATAAAAAGCCCCGCGATATGAAAAAAAGGTGACGAACAACACATAATGTCGGTTAAAGCTATTTCCATTTCACGCGCTGCTCTTATCGAGCCGATTACTCTCGCCTCATGGCTCACCACCACACCCTTTGGAAAGCCCGTAGTCCCGCCCGTGTAGGTGATGCCAAACGCGTCTGTTTCCTTAATATCAACTTGTGGTGAAGAGTTGTCTGCGTCACCTAAAAACTGGTCTAATGTTTCGGCGCCATCTTTAGCTTTAACACCGGCACCAAATACAATGACCCGTTTCAAATTAGGAAGCTTATCTCTAGAGGAAAGAACATTATCTGCTAAGGCCGAGTGAACAAATAACGCTTCAATTTCAGTTTTATTCACTACGCTGATTAGTTCCTCGGAGCTAAAACGCGCTGACATGTGTGCAAGCACCCCGCCCGACTTGGCCGAACCAAAAAAAATTGAAGGGTATTCTGTTTGGTTGGCTGAATAGATAGCTATATTGTGACCTTTTGCTAGGTCCTCCCGAATTAGTCCGTTAGCAAGACAATTTGAGGCATTTTCAAGCTCGGCATATGTAAGGCTATCTTCCCCACAAATTATGGCTAGTTTATCCGGAAATTTTGTTGCTGTTTCAGCAAGGATACTTCCAATGAGCATGTGTCCTCCCGATAAAGAACCTAATATAATTGTGATGTTTTGAGCAAGTACTAGACACGGTATCTACTTGCCGGTAGCTTTAGAATTGAAAAATCAGAGGTGATGGTTTGGGTCAAAACATCGACAGATAATCGGAAGTCGAAGACTACCTTGGCTTATTTAATTCATATCCAAAATCAGAGTAATATCATCACCGTCGAGGTGGGCAGAACCATTCTGGAATCAGCCATTGCCCAGGGTATGGATTATCCACACGGCTGCCGTTCAGGAAATTGTGGGGCTTGTAAATCGGTTTTGCACCAAGGTGATGTTGAAATGTCTCCATACTCGGAATTTGCTCTCACTGAGGAGGAGAGAGCACGCGGTCTAATTTTGGCTTGTCGCTCTGTACCTTGGTCGGATTGCACAGTCAGCCCTGTCGATCAGGATGAAACGGTAGTTCATGCCAGTCGTCGGCTCATATGCAAGGTGACTGGACTCGAACAAGTTACTCATGACACACAAATTGTTCGCCTCGCCATTGAGCAGGGTGGTCCTTATGATTTTTCAGCTGGCCAGTATGCCGAAGTAACTTTTGGCAACTTACCGGCTCGCGACTTTTCAATGGCAAATCGACCTGAGCAAAAAATATTGGAATTCCACGTTAGACGTGTTCAAGATGGCTTGGTATCCCCTTACATTAATGACAATCTGGATATAGGAGAGATGGTAAAAGTTAGCGGCCCCCTCGGTACCGCTTATTATCGAGAAAAACACACGGGCCCCATAATAGCGGTTGCTGGAGGATCTGGCCTTGCCCCTATCAAATCCATAGTTGAGACAGCGCTTGGGAAAGGCGCAAGTCAGGATATTTTTCTTTATTTTGGCGTCAGGGATGAGAGAGATATCTATTTGGAGAATTATTTCAATTCGCTTTCTTCAGAACATTCCAATCTCAATTTCATTCCTATCCTGTCAGAACCGTTAACCGATACTAAACGCAGAACTGGATTTCTTGCAGACATATTGGCACAGGATTTTAGTGATTTAGACGGGTTTAAAGCCTATCTTGCCGGACCACCTATTATGGTCGAAACGTCTGTCAAGAAATTGAAGCATATGGAAATCCGCGTACAGGACATCCATGCCGACGCCTTTTATACTGAGGCAGAGAAAGCAGTCTTGGAGAAAAGTTTATGAGTGATATGTTGCTAGAAGGACGCTCCGCCATAGTGACCGGTGGCGGTCGAGGGATAGGGGAGGCTATTTGCGAGGAACTGGCAAGCGCCGGCGCCTCTGTCATCGTTGCAGATACAGGAGGAGCTATTGACGGAAGCGGAGAAGATTCAGCTCTCGCTGCGACAGTAGCTAAAAAATGTGGCGCTAGAGCTTTACCCTATTCTAAAAATATCGCTTCACCCAAGGCTGCTTCCGAAATGGTCAAACTCGCGATGGATCACTTCGCCGGCATTGATATCGTCATAAATTGTGCAGCCATCCTGCGGGACGGGCTTGTTTTCAAAGGCTCTCCCCGGGATTGGGACGCGGTCGTGAAAAACAACCTATCATCAGCCTACTACCTGACCAATGCGGCAACCCCTGTGATGCGGGATCAATTCAAGAATGCCCGAGGCGACGGCAACAATTATACCTGGGGCCGCATTATAAACATTGGTTCAACCGCTGGTCTCTACGGTAACTTCGGACAAGCTAATTATGGCAGCGCCAAGGCGGGACTATTTGGCCTTACTCGCATAACGGCAATGGAAATGGTCCGCTCCCAAGTAACCGCTAATTATGTTGCCCCATTTGCCCACTCCCGCGTTACCGATATGATCCAGCCTGCAAATCAAGAACAAGCCCAATACAAAGATCGGGCGATGCGCATTTCCCCCTACCATGTGGCCAACTTAGTGACATATCTCTGCAGCGACCAAGCAAATGATGTGACAGGCCAGGTGTTTGGGGTTAGGGGAAGGGAGGTCTTCATCTTCAGTCAGCCTCGCCCAGTGGCAACAGTCACCAGTACTGATGCCAATTGGACACCTGAGAAACTAGGAGAAGCCGTGGACGTAAATCTCCGTAGTCATTTCACAGACTTGGCAACGGATCTAGAAGCCTTTAACACTGATCCCATTGTTTAGGAACGCAGAATATGACCGACTATCCTCATGTTGAAAATATTGAGCAATGGAAAGGGCAGCCAGACGAATATAAAGAGGCTTGCCGAAAATTGGTAATTAGTCACGCGATCAACGAGCTATACGGCTCAAGAGTATATGATGAACCAGCCATTGCACTAGCTCCTACTCCTTATGCAAAATGGCTGACTTGTCGCGTAGTCATGGAGGAATATGGCCATCACTATAGGTTTTTTGAACTTGGCCTCGAAATGGATATTCCAGAGGAAGAGATGCTGCCGGAGATGACAAGTAAATCCCCCCTGAGTATCATGACACTAGATTTGTCAACTTGGGAAGAATTCTGTGTAATTAAAATGTTGGGCGATCTTGGTGAGATCCTCCATGTCGAGGATCTTGTTCAATGCTCTTTCCTTCCTTTGAGGAACCTCGCTCGTATGACCATGCCGGAAGAACATTTTCATAGTGAATTCGGTAAAAACTTTTGCACTGATATTTGCGAAAAGGAAAACGGCAGAAAAACCATACAGAAAGCAATTAATGATATCTTCCCGCATCTCCCTTCTTTCTTTGGAAAATCCGGCTCGAAGAATAATGCTATTTATCGGAAATGGGGCCTTAAAAAACGCACCAATGAAGATATGCGGAAAGATTTCGTAGAGCGAGCCAAGGGTATTGTAGAACAGTTAGAATTGACACTGCCTGAAGTCGATTTGAGCATCTATGATGCATAGCTAATAATCTAATGCAGATCTATAGGGGAAATTTATGAAGATTTGTCGCTTCGACGATGACCGGATCGGGTTGGTTCAGGAAGACAAATCCGTCCTGGATGTTACTGGTGCACTGGATGTATTACCTCTCATGAAATGGCCTGTGCCTCTGGGTGATGCATTCATTTTGAATTTGGAAACTCTTACCTCTGAAATGCAACGCCTCGCGCCTGACGCCCCCTCCCTATCCCTCTCAGATATTACGTTAAAAAGCCCCGTAGCCAACCCATCAAAAATTATAGGCGCACCCATCAACTACCAAAAACATATTGATGAATCGGTAACTGACGATGGTATTGTCTCCTCTAGACCCATTAGCCATATCTCTGACTGGGGTATGTTTTTGAAAGCAAATAGTGCTCTCGTGGGTTCAGGAGAGGGAGTGGCTTTACGCTTTACGGAAGCCCGCAACGACCATGAAATGGAACTTGCGGTCATTATAGGTAAAAAAGGTACCAATATCTCAATAGAAGTAGCGAGAAGCTACATTGCAGGTTACGCCATTGGGCTGGATATGACTACACGGGGCAAGGAACTACAAAGTTTTCGCAAATCCGCGGACACTTATGCCGTGTTGGGCCCTTGGCTTGTAACGGCAGATGAAATTCCTGACCCCTACAATCT
>PTLH01000067.1 GCA_002938035.1 Alphaproteobacteria bacterium MarineAlpha3_Bin6 | reverse complement strand
AGAGACAGTATCCTTTCCAATAACGGCATCCGGTTTATCAATTGCGACACGTGGTAGCTTAGCTGCCCCATGATGGAGAGCTTCAAGAGACAAATTTATACCCGGATAAATTGCTCCACCACAATAATCCCCCTCATTATTGATCACATCAAAGGTAGTAGCAGTACCAAAATCCAAAATAAGTAGGGGGCCACCATAGGTACCGTGCGCAGCTACGGCATTGCATAAACGATCGGCGCCAACCTCACGCGGGTGGTCTATTAAAATCTCTAGACCCAATTCTACCTCTGGGTCGCCAATTACCATGGCGTCACAATTAAAATACTTTAAACAGAGTAATTTAAGGTGGGCAAGATTATCTGGGACAACGGTAGCTAAAATTGCCGAAGTAATCTTTTTCTTTTCAATCCCTTCCTTTTCAAGTAACTGGGAAAGCCAAATACCAAATTCGTCGGCTGTTCGATTGCTTTCGGTCCCTGCGCGCCATTCGCCTTGGAGATCTCCGGTATCTGAAAAAACTGCAAATACGATATTGGTATTTCCGGAGTCAATAGCTAGCAGCATGCGTATTATTTCCTAAATCAGTGGTTTAAATACACATCAGCTGCACGGATGGTACGGAGACCAATGTCGGTTTTTATTTGGAGTGCGCCATTATTATCGAGACCGATAAATCGACCGGTATATGATTGTTGTCCACAGTTAGCTGTCATTTCCTCTTCTAGCCCATGCGCGTGTTTTAGCCAGGCGTTACGTACAGAAGAAAAACCTTCTTTAGACCATCTCAAGTACCACTCATATACAAAATGGTAATAATAGAATAAAGCGTCTTTTACAGGGATTAACTGTTTTGTTTCTTCAAATATCGATGTCGCAGGAAATCGGGTCTCTGTCGGGGAATGGGCTAAGTTAACTCCACAACCAATGACAAGCCATTTGGATTCATTAGTGCTCCAATCACCTGATTCTAGTAACGTCCCTGATAATTTTTTCTTATTAAGAAGCACGTCATTCGGCCACTTAAAAGAATAGTTCGACACCGGGACAAATCTTGCTAGCACTTCGCCTAAAGCCAGAGCTGGTAGAAACGCTATCTGGGTGGCTTGTGCTAATGAGGTGCTGGGTCGTAATATAATTGAGCTATAAAGATTGCCAGGTTTAGATACCCAGTTACGGTTCATCCTGCCCTTTCCATGTGTCTGTGCTTTAGCCCAAACAACTGTACCCTCTGGAGCATGATCATTCGCGAGCAACTTCGCTTCATAGTTCGTACTCGTAACGGTCTCATGTGAAATAAGCGATATGCCCGGCGGTAAGTCAGGAAGTGTCTTTGTCATCCAGGAAAAAGCGCGGCGCTGGCCGCCGCCGCGCCCATCAGTAACGGTCCTGGAAAGAGTATTAGAAAAAGTGTGACAGCACCGGTTACAATTATAACGCCATTCATTTCCAAACTGACTGGTTGGTCAAACTCTTCTTCTGGTTTATCAAAATACATGACTTTGACGATACGAAGATAATAAAAAGCGCCTACCACGCTTGCTAGGACACCGATGATAGCTAATCCGAATAACTCAGCCCGAATGGCTGATTGAAATATATATAATTTGCCAACAAAGCCTGCCAATGGCGGAATTCCTGCCATTGAAAACATAAATATAGTGAGTGCGGCTGCCATAGCCGGGTTTGTTTTTGACAGGCCCGCTAAATCTTCGATATTTTCTACCATTCGGGAGTTGCGCTTCATCAATAAGATGCAAGTGAAGGTACCAAGGTTCATAAATAAATAGATAGCAAGGTAAATAAGCATACCATAGATACCATCGGCGCGAGTAGCTGTGTCACCTAACTGGCCAGCAACCGCCATACCAATTAAAGCATACCCCATATGACCGATAGAGCTGTACGCCATTAGCCTTTTGATATTACGCTGGTTAATGGCTGCAAAGGCTCCAAGGATCATAGAGGCGATGGAGATAAAGATGATAATCTGTTGCCACTCCCCGGCAAGCTGACCAAAAGGTCCAGTCATAATGCGTATAAATAATCCCATCGCCGCTATTTTGGGAGCAATTGCAAAGAACGCCGTGACAGGTGTTGGCGCACCTTCATAAACATCCGGTGTCCACATGTGAAAGGGTACGGCGGAAACTTTGAACGCAAGCCCGGATACTATGAAGACAATACCTATTGTTATACCTATTGGCACGTCAACATGTTCAGACGTAAACAGTTTCGTCAATGAGTCGAAATTGGTGGTACCAGAGAACCCATACACAAGTGTTAAGCCGTAAAGCAGTAAGCCAGAAGCCAAAGCGCCGAGTACAAAGTATTTGAGACCGGCCTCTGCCGAACGAGTGCTATCTCTCTGAAATGCAGCCATTACATAGAGGGACAAGCTCTGCAATTCCAAACCAAGATAGAGAGAAATTAGATCGTTAGCTGAAACCATCATGAGCATACCCAGCGTTGCTAATACAATTAGCACCGGGAACTCAAATCGATTTATACCATGCATAATCAAATAATCTCTGGAGATCAAAATTGTGGCAGAAGAGGCTATTAAAACTAATGTTTTTATGAACAAGCCAAACGTATCGCTCACAAATGCGCCACCGAAGGTTAATGTTCTCCCATCGGTGATTATTCCTACAAGAATTAGTGTAATTATTAAAACAACGATGCTCGCATAGGAAACAATACGGGCACTCTGCTCTTGACGAGAATAAACGCCAATCATTAGTAGGATCATCGCGGCTATAGCCAGAAAAATTTCCGGTAAAGCTGGTAAAAGAGCAGGAAACGGGGCTAACGACATATATTCTTTCACCTATTTTGCCAAAATAGCCACTGCGTCATGAGCAGCGAGGGCTGATTGATAACGTTCCAACAAGTTCTCCACGGAAGAGTGCATCACATCCAAAAATGGTATCGGATAGATCCCCATGAAAAAGACGATGAGAATTAATGGCGCAAAGACTGCAATTTCTCGAGGTGAAACATCTAAAATCTTTTTTAAATCTTCTTTGGTCAGTTCTCCAAAAATAACACGCCGATAGAGATAGAGCATATAAGCAGCGCCAATGATTACGCCTGTAGCACCTAGTAACGCCACCCAAGTATTTACTTGAAAAGTGCCAATCAAAATAAGGAATTCACCAACAAATCCACTGGTACCAGGAAGGCCTACAGATGCCAACATGAAAACCATAAAAATAAACGCATAGAACGGCATACGGTGGACAAGACCGCCGTATGCAGAGATTTCTCGAGAGTGAATACGGTCATAAACAATGCCAACCACAAGGAATAATGCGGCAGACACCACGCCGTGGCTTAACATTTGAAATATTGCACCTTCGATGCCCTGTTGGTTAGCCGCAAAGCAGCCCATTGTCACAAAACCCATATGGGCTACAGAAGAATAGGCAATGAGTTTTTTCATATCTTCTTGTGCAAGGGCAACTAGTGAGGTGTATATAATTGCGATAACGCTAAGCCCAAATATGAAGGGTGTAAAATCTGCGCTTGCGATGGGAAACATAGGTAAAGAAAAACGTAAAAATCCGTAACCACCGAATTTAAGAAGTACCCCAGCTAAAATCACGGAACCAGCAGTAGGTGCTTCCACATGAGCATCGGGAAGCCAGGTATGAACCGGCCACATGGGTACTTTGACTGCAAATGACGCAAAGAACGCCAACCAAAGCCAAGGCTGCAGTGAGACAGGGAAATCATGATTTAGGAGTGTTGTAATGTCCGCAGTTCCTGACTCAAATATCATGGTTAGGATTGCGAGTAACATCAGTACCGAACCCACTAGGGTGTAGAGGAAGAATTTGAAGGCGGCATAGTTGCGGCGGGAGCCACCCCAAACGCCAATAATCAAGAACATTGGGATAAGAACACCCTCAAAAAATACATAAAATAGTACCAGATCGAGTGCAGAGAACATTCCAATCATCAGTGTTTCTAGAACCAGAAATGAAATCATATATTCCTTGACCCGATCAGTAATCGAAATCCAACTTGCAGCGATGCAGAGAACCGTCAGTAAGGTTGAAAGAAGAATAAAAAACATTGAAATACCGTCGACACCCAAGTGATATGCTAGACCGAGAGATTCCATCCAAACGGCCTTTTCTTCGAACTGGAAACCAACAATAGCGTTGTCGAATTTAACCCATATTCCCATCGATACAGCGAACGTGATTAATGAAGTCCAGAGCGCGACAGCACGTGTGTTTCTTGCCTCAACCTCGGGATTGCCACGTATCAATAGGATAAAGAGAACACCGATCATTGGTGCAAATGTGATTACGGAAAGCCAAGGAAAGTTAGTCATTGGGTTAGCTCATCGTTACCAGAAACCAAGTCGTTAGACCTGCAATGCCCAACAACATGGCAAAAGCATAGTGATATAGGTAACCACTTTGTAAGGCGCCGGCTCTGCGAGCTATGTTAAGTGTAGTGGCCGCGATACCGTCCGGACCAACCCCATCGATTAAGGCCCCGTCGCCAGATTTCCAAAATCCATATCCTAATGCAAATGCTGGTTTTACAAATAGGCGATCGTAAATTTCATCGAAGTACCATTTCCTTACGAGGAAGTGATGGGTCCTATGGAAACCGTTAGCTAACGCACCAGGTAGCTCTGGTGCAAACATATACATCAGGTAGGCCAGTGCAATGCCAGCGACACCAACAAAAAGTGGCAGATACTTAACCCAGATCGGTACATGATGCGCGTTTTCAAGAGCGGGGTGAGAAGAAAGTATTAGTATTGAGTTACCCCAGAACTCTGCGGCTTGATCACCTACAAAGAAATTAAAGCTCAGTATTCCTACAAATAGCGCCCCAATTGCCAAAAAAACTAAGGGTAATATCATAACCTTAGGTGACTCATGCACATGGGCAAAAGTAATTTCATCCGCTCGGCTTTCCCCATGGAATGTTAGGATTAGCAGCCGCCAAGAATAGAATGCCGTCAAAAATGCTGCGACGATCCCCATCCAAAAAGCATAATAACCAATCCCCGTGTGAGCTCCCCAGGCAGCTTCAAGGACGATGTCTTTAGAATAAAAACCGGAGAACGGCCATATCCCCGCGAGTGCGAGGCTCCCTACCCACATTAAAACATAGGTCACTGGGATCAATTTATAAAGTCCGCCCATTTTTCGCATGTCCTGTTCATCCGACATAGCATGGATGACAGATCCAGCCCCAAGAAACAAAAGTGCCTTGAAGAATGCATGAGTAATAAGGTGGAACATACCTGCCGAATAGGCAGAGACACCAAGTGCGAAAAACATGTAACCCAATTGACTACAGGTGGAATATGCGATGACCCGCTTTATGTCATTTTGCACGCACGCTATAGTGGCCGCAAAGATAGCGGTTGAGGCACCAACCAAGATTACCACTGTTAATGCAGTATCAGAATATTCAAATAGTGGGGACAGACGGGCAACCATGAAAACGCCCGCCGTTACCATTGTGGCCGCATGTATCAAAGCTGACACAGGGGTTGGTCCCTCCATGGCATCAGGTAGCCATGTATGAAGACCCAATTGTGCCGATTTACCCATGGCGCCAACAAACAAAAGGAGACAAATTACTGTAAGAGCGTGGAATTCTCCGCCAAAGACAGTAATGACAGCGTTGGATTTTCCTTCTGCAAGTCCAAAAATGGCATCGAAGTTTATTGTGTCAAATAGCAAGAAGGTAGCAAATATTCCCAAAACAAATCCAAAGTCACCAACACGATTTACAACAAAGGCTTTTATGGCGGCTGCACAGGCTGAAGGACGGTTATACCAAAAACCAATTAATAGGTAAGACGCTAAACCAACTCCCTCCCAGCCAAAAAAGAGTTGTATCAAATTGTTGGATGTGACGAGCATAAGCATAAAAAAGGTAAAGAGGCTTAAGTAGCTCATGAACCTGGGAATTGAGTTGTCGTGAGACATATACCCAATGGAGTATATGTGGATCATTGAACCTACCCAGGTTACCATCAATAACATGATTAATGAGAGAGTGTCCCCACGTAGTTCCCACGAAAACTTTAGGGACCCCGACTCAACCCAGGTCCAGACTTTAATAACAACAGTATTTCCGTAAACGACAACATCAATAAATGCAATTGTCGCCGCGACTGCAGATAGAAGCATTGCTCCTACCGTCACCATCTGAGCCATTTGGTCTATGTTCTTCTTTTTTTCGGGCTCGGTGTTAGCACCAATAAAAACAAGGATGCCTGCAATAAAACTTCCAATGAGAGGTAAAAATACTGCTGAAACGTACATAAACTAAATACCTTTAACCCTTCATCATGTGAATGTCTTCAACAGCTATGCTGCCTCGATTTCTAAAATAAACAACTAGTATTGCGAGCCCTATTGCCGCTTCAGCAGCTGCCACAGTAAGAACAAACAATGCAAACACCTGCCCCACTAAATCACCTAAATAAGATGAAAAGGATACGAGGTTGATGTTTATGGCAAGAAGTATTAGCTCAATTGACATTAAAATAATAATTACATTCTTTCGGTTTAGGAAAATGCCAAACACTCCCAGTGTGAAAAGTATAGCACCGAGGGTCAAGTAATGCGCCAGGCCAATTTCAAACATTAGATACCACTTCCTGTTGACACCTTTTTAATCTCTATGGTGTCTTCAGGCCTACGATTGACCTGATTACTTATTCGTTGCTTACGGGTGCCCTCTCTCGATCGATGTGTCAAAACTATGGCACCAATCATCGCGACAAGAAGGATAATTCCTGCTGCCTGAAAAAAATAAACATATTTAGTATAAATAATGTTTCCTAATGCTTCGGTATTTGCGATGTCTGATGGAACTGGAATTGGTGCAGCAAACCTTTCAGAAACCTCGGGTGAGATTACGAACCCTCCGGCAACCACTGCAAGCTCCATTAGCAGAACTAAACCCACTATTCCCCCTAACGGTAGATATTGTAAAAAACCTTGCCGAAGTTCTGCTATATTCACATCTAACATCATTACAACAAACATGAATAATACAGCAACGGCTCCCACATAGACGACGACCATGACCATAGCTAGAAACTCCGCTCCGAGAAGCACAAACAATCCAGCAGAGTTAAAGAAAGCTAAAATAAGAAAAAGAACCGAATGAACGGGATTCCTAGCTGAAATTACCATCACAGCCGCCACTATTGTGATAATAGAAAACAAATAAAAAGCGAGTGTTTGTATTATCATTTGGCTGTCCAAAAATGCTGTTTTATTTTCTTCATATCTAAATATTTTACCTGTATGGCGCATCTGCCCGTATACAAGCAGCTAATTCGGTTTCCCATCGATCGCCATTGGCTAAGAGCTTATCTTTATCATAGAGCAATTCTTCACGCGTTTCTGTTGCAAATTCAAAGTTTGGTCCCTCTACAATGGCATCAACCGGACAGGCTTCCTCGCAAAAACCACAATAAATACATTTCACCATATCGATATCGTAGCGAGTTGTTCTCCTACTTCCATCTGAACGCGGTTCTGCCTCAATGGTAATGGCCTGAGCTGGGCAAATCGCCTCGCAGAGCTTGCATGCGATACACCTTTCTTCACCATTAGGATACCGCCGAAGGGCGTGCTCACCACGAAATCTTGGACTTAATGGTCCTTTTTCATAAGGGTAATTTAATGTGACTTTTGGTCTGAAAAAATAACGCAATGTCAGTAGCATTCCTGAGACAAGTTCCGCTAAAAATATTGTTTTTGCGCTTTTAACGAGAAAATTCATTTATTTTCTCCGATATCTATCGGCCTAATGGGTTAATATCAAAGGTAACAACTATCCCACCTACAATGACAACAGCTGCTAGCGAAATAGGTAAAAACACCTTCCAGCCCAGACGCATAACCTGGTCATATCTATAGCGAGGGAAGGTTGCCCTAACCCAAAGAAATATAAACAGCACGAATGCCATTTTGAGGGCAAACCAAATTGGGCCTGGAATCCAATTAAACGGAGCAACATCAAGAATTGGGAGCCACCCTCCCAAGAACAGTATTGTAGTCATGCCCGCCATTAGGATCATATTTGCGTATTCACCAAGAAAAAATAGTGCAAACGTCATAGCGGAGTATTCAACGTTGTAGCCAGAAACTAGTTCCGATTCTGCTTCGGGCATATCAAATGGATGTCGATTGGTTTCAGCTAAAGTGGTGATGAAAAAAATGATTGCCATGGGAAATAGTGGAACTACGAACCAGATAGTTTCTTGCTGAGCTCGGACTATATCACTCAAATTCAATGAACCGGCAACTAAAAGAACCGTAATAATTATGAAGCCCATAGAAACTTCATATGAGACCATTTGTGCCGCAGAACGAAGCCCACCAAGGAAAGCATATTTTGAGTTGCTAGACCATCCTGCCATTAAAATTCCGTAAACGCCCAAGGACGAGATGGCGAATAGATAGAGGACGCCAACATTTATATTAGCGATGACCAATCCATTCCCTACGGGGATCACGGCCCATGCTATGAGAGCTAAAGAAAATGTTAACATTGGTGCCACGAGGAACACCACTTTATTTGCTCCAGTGGGGATAATAGTTTCCTTAAAAAATAATTTCATGCCGTCGGCAATGGGTTGCAGGAGACCATAAGGACCAACCACGTTTGGGCCGCGGCGCAGGTGCATTGCACCAATCACCTTCCGCTCAGCATAAGTCAAATAAGCGACACCAATCAGTAGAGGAACAACCAAAAGAAGTATTTTTATAACAATCCATAAAACCGGCCAAAGGTATACCCACCAGAATTCAGTCATCTGAAACGACCTCTGCAAACACGTCGCCATTGGCTGTAGCCGTACATTCAGCCATTGTGATAGAGGCACGGCTAATGGTATCGGTCATATAAAAATTTTCTATTGCCGGTTCAAAGGTTTCTCTGTCAATGGTTCCATCTTTGCCAAAAATACCCCATTCAATATCAGCAATTTCATCAATTGAAGAGAATACAGGGTTAATCTCGATCATTCTCTGGCGAACTTGAGCAATTGTATCATAGGGGAGAGGATTAGCCATCGATCCTGAAATCGCTCGAATGATTGACCAATCTTCCTTTGCATCACCTAAAGGAAGAGTTGCCATGGAAGCCCGCTGCACGCGCCCCTCTGTGTTTACGTAAGTGGCATTTTTTTCAGTATATGCCGCTCCAGGTAAAATTGCATCCGCTCTTTGTGCCCCGGTGTCTCCGTGATGCCCTTGGTAAACAACAAATGCGTTTCCTAGTTTACTGGCATCGATTTCATCTGCCCCTAAAAGGTAAATGAGGTCTAACTTATCTGATGATGCAGCCTTCAATATACCCAAAGTATCAAGGGTGCTATTATTGTTTGGTTTGAAACCTAGATCTAACCCGCCGACGCGAGATGCAGCACTTTGTAATAAATTAAATCCATTCCAACCATCACTTATCATTTCGAATTTTTCAGCCAACTGACGGACTTTAAAAAGGATCACTGCGCCGTCTAAACGTGCAACAGCACCAGAGCCAAGAATAACCATCGGACGGTCAGCTTTTTTTAGAATTTGTGAAAATTCACTACTTCCGGCGAGTAGATCATCAATGGAACCAGGATCATCCCCTAAGTGCTGATATTTATAAGTGAGATCTAGTTTTGTCCCAATTAAACCGATGTTCAATTGACCTGTTAAATATCTTCTACGAATACGAGCATTTAATACAGGCGCTTCCCAACGGGGATTGCAGCCTATGATTAAAATGGCGTCTGCCTGATCTATCCCGGCAATAGTTGAGTTAAATATATAGCTTGCCCGGACATCACCAACGGCACCATTATCTTGTCTACAATCTAGATTATTGCAACCAACGCTAGTCATTAAGTCCTTTAAGGCAACCATGGATTCACAGTCAGAAAGATTGCCAGCGATGGCAGCCATTTTTTTCCCATTTGTATTACTCAATTTTTGTGCAACCACAGAGATAATTTCTGGCCAATTCACTGGAGTAAGGGTGCCATTTTTGCGGAGGTAGGGTCGGTCTAAGCGTTGACGTTTTAAGCCATCACAGGCATGTCGCGTTTTATCAGAAATCCATTCCTCATTGACGTTATCATTATTCCGAGGGAGGATACGCATGACTTCTGATCCTCGCGTATCAACACGGATATTGCTCCCAATTGCATCCATAACGTCAATGGATTCCGTCTTTTCGAGCTCCCAAGATCGAGCATTGAAAGCATAAGGCTTTGAAGTTAGCGCTCCGACAGGACAAAGATCCACTATATTACCTGAAAGCTCTGACGTCAGCGCTTTTTCAATGTAAGTGCCTACCTCCATATTTTCTCCGCGACCGGTTGCACCTAATTCCGGAACGCCGGCTATCTCCTGGGCAAACCTTATGCAACGAGTGCAATGAATACATCGTGTCATGATAGTGGATACTAACGGCCCCAAATACTTATCTTTGACTGCTCTTTTATTCTCTAAATAACGAGATTTATCAAAGCCATAGGCCATTGCCTGGTCTTGTAGATCACATTCTCCACCCTGGTCACAAATCGGGCAATCAAGAGGGTGATTAATCAGAAGAAATTCCATAACACCTTCGCGTGCCTTTTTTACCATTTCCGTGTTAGTACGAATAATCATGCCTTCGCCAACGGGCATGGCACAGGATGCAATTGGTTTTGGAGATCGATCCATTTCCACTAAACACATACGACAGTTACCGGCAACGGACAGACGTTCATGATAACAAAAGCGGGGTATTTCCTTACCCTGCAATTCACAGGCCTGAAGGACTGTTAAACCCCCTTCAACTTCAATCTCGACATCATCGATTGTGATAGTCGGCATCTCATTATTCCTATGCGGCAACACTTTGTTTTTTTGCGTCATTTATGCGTTGTTCTATTTCTGGCCGGAAGTGACGGATTAAACCTTGGACAGGCCAGGCGGCGGCATCACCTAAAGCACAGATAGTATGTCCCTCCACTTGCCTTGTTACGTGGTCTAATAAGTCAATTTCTTCAATATTCGCCTCACCATTAACCATACGATTCATCATACGGGACATCCATCCAGTACCTTCACGACATGGCGTGCATTGGCCGCAGCTTTCATGTTTATAAAAGGCTGACAGCCGTGCAATTGCCGCAATTATATCCGTTGATTTGTTCATGACCATGATGGCGGCAGTTCCAAGACCAGACTGTACATCTCGAAGTGAGTCAAAATCCATTAATACTGTGTCACAAATAGCCTTTGGCAAGAGAGGTACTGACGCACCCCCTGGAATTATCGCTAATAAATTATCCCAACCCCCAACGACACCACCAGCGTGTTTGTTGATGAGTTCCTTTAGAGGAATGCTCATCTCTTCCTCCACTGTACAAGGCTGTTCTATGTGCCCAGAAATGTTAAAAAGTTTTGTTCCGGTATTATTGGGACGGCCGAAACCGGCAAACCAATTGGAACCTCTCCTTAATATTTCAGGAACTACGGCAATTGATTCTACATTATTGACAGTTGTCGGACACCCATAGAGACCAGCATTGGCAGGGAACGGGGGTTTCAGACGCGGTTGGCCCTTTTTTCCTTCAAGGCTTTCAATGAGAGCAGTTTCCTCTCCACAAATGTAAGCCCCTCCACCACGGTGAACATAAAGATCGAAATCCCAACCTGAACCACTGGCATTAGCACCAATAAGAGAATTTTCGTATGCCTCGTCTATAGCCCTCTGCAAGGCTTCCGTTTCGCGATAAAATTCGCCACGAACGTATATGTATGCTGCATGGGCTCCCATGGCAAAACTGGAAATAAGACAACCTTCAATTAATTTATGGGGTTCGTGTCGCATAATTTCGCGGTCTTTACAGGTCCCAGGCTCCCCTTCATCCGCATTAACCACTAAATAATGGGGGCGATCTGTAATTTCCTTTGGCATGAAGGACCACTTCAATCCCGTGCTGAAACCAGCACCACCACGTCCACGAAGACCAGACGCCTTTATCTCTTCAATGATAGTATCTCTACCACGCCCAAGGAGTGTCTTGGTATCATCCCAGTCTCCACGTGATCGCGCTCCCGCCAGATAGGCATCATGGTGGCCGTAAATATTTGTAAAGATACGATCTTTGTCCTTTAACATTTATTCCTCTCCTGAGCCACGGATATTGATTTTGGTTAATGTCGTCAATCCGCCAGTTGGTTCGCAGCTAATACGTCCAACTTGAGAACCGGTTTGAGGATTGTCGCCTATTGCAAATTGAGTGAGTATCGACGCTGTAGTAATGCCGTCCAAATCTTCATAGTAATCGTCATTGATTTGGATCATCGGTGCATTTACGCACGCCCCAAGGCATTCTACTTCAGATAAAGTAAAATCACCATTACTGGTGGTTTGTCCAAATTCGATACCTAGGTTCTTCTTACAGGCCGCTGTAACTTCATCAGAACCCCTAAGCCAACACGGCAAATTTGTGCATATCTGGACATGATATTTACCGATTGGCGCTAAATTATACATAGTATAAAAAGTCGCCACCTCATACACTTTGATGGGAGGCATATCGAGGAAACCCGCAACGTAATCCATGGCCACACGAGGTAACCAGCCATTGCATTGACGTTGAGCAAGATCTAATAGCGGCATTACAGCACTCGCCTGCCTGCCTTCTGGATATTTTGTAATTTCCGCATTCGCAGCTGCCAGTGTGTCTT
>PTLH01000066.1 GCA_002938035.1 Alphaproteobacteria bacterium MarineAlpha3_Bin6 | reverse complement strand
CGCCCTATATATCTTGGAATGGCGGTTAACGAGGATAATATTTTGCGCTTTAAGCCACAAAATCTCCTGACAAATCTGCCCTTTTCGGACAGCGTGTGAAAATTGAATTGCAATCAAATGAGGATAGAAATATGGATGACGAACAACTTAACATGAATATCCGAAAATATTTGAAGAAAGTTGGAGTAAACTCTCAACGGGAAATAGAGAATGCGGTGCGTGATGCCCTAGCCAACGGCCGTATCAACGGAGATGAAGCTCTGGCAGTGTCTGTCACCCTTTCGGTTAAAGAGATTGATCTGAGCGTCGATATTGATGGCGAGATTAACCTAAATTAGACTTCGTCTTCTGAGCGGTCCAGTCCCTGTTCTTTAATAAAATCGCTGGCCTCTTCACGCAATTCATCCCGTTCCTTGAGGTAGTTGTCGGCTGTGCGAGTTTTTGGTTTTGGAGCACCAGCGAGCGGCGTATCGGGTTCGTCAAATATATCAACGACACGGCAATCGGGACACATTTTAATCCGGTCTAGGGCGTTTTCGTCCGAAAACATAGAGTGACCCGTAAGTTGTTCGACCATTTTAGAAATTGATGACTTGACGCCGAAGGGTTTACCGCACTTGACGCATTCAAAGGGATCTTCCTCCTTAACTATCTTCGCAGATCGACCTTCATCGGTAAAATTGTATCTTGGTTTAAGGGTGATCACAGATTCCGGACAGATAGTTTTACAAAGACCACATTGAACACAGTTGGTTTCGGTGAATGTAAATTGAGGCGCGTCGGGATTATCTTTAAGTGCGCCGGTAGGGCAGGCGGAAACGCAAGACAAACAGAGCGTACATCCGTCGGTATTTACTTCAATTGTACCAAAAGGGGCTCCAGTTGGTAACGCCACCAAGTCCACGGGTGAAGGAGCATGTTCATGCAGATGGTTGACGGCAAGATTGACTATTTCCCGTTTGCCACCCATCGCTATAAAATCGCCTTTTGCCATGGGCGGGAGGTCAAATTTATCGTAGAGGACTTCCGCCAATGCGTCGGGGTCAATTAGATCAATAATTGATACCCTGTTCTCACCGTAGCTTAGTCCCGATGATATGGCTTCGATCAAGTCAATTTGTCCCAGAAGACCATCCGTCTCGCCGACATTCCCTGGTCCCGTCAGGATGTATATTTTTTCGGCTCCATACCCCAGAGCTACAGACATAAAATCAAACCCTATTTGTGTCACTTCGTTTACGGCAAATGGCAGAACATTGGCTGGCAGACCACGACCCATCCGTGCCATTACGGAAATCATGTCTTCCCCATGGCGAGTGTCATGGACTAGTAAAATCGCATTTTCTCCGCCTGATTCAGAATAAGTGTCGAGTAGTAATTTCAGACGTTCGTAAATGAAGTTTCCGGCGGGCAATTCATACTTGGCGGCGCCGGTGGGACAAACGCTGGCACAGCTGCCACATCCTGCACAAATATAGGGATTTATCACCACCTCGTCATTTCCGGATGTAATCGCACCGGTTGGGCATACGTCAAGACAGCGGGAGCAACCAACTTGTGTGCTGCGGGCGTGGACACATATTTCCGGGTCGTATTTTATGTATCTGGGCTTTTCAAACTCACCCACTAGATCGGTAATTTCAAACAGTGCTTTTTGGACCAGCATGGGATTGCCGATATCGGGATGAAAATACCCATCCCGTTTCTCGGGAGCGGTTACCAACGCCTCGTCCGTCGAAACATCAACCACTAGATCGGCGTTTAATTTAACACCATCCGTCTTTTGTTGTCCCATTTCGAAGTTAGTTCTTGATGAGACTTGAACCGGTGCGTATTTATCGACTATCGCCTCAAAAGCCCCTAAGTGTCCCGATAATGACGAGATAGTACCAACAAACACTGGGAGATCCATAAGTCGGGGCGGCATTACGTCCTTAGTGTCTTTTATTATACAGGTGACGTTTAAGCGGGAAGATAGTTGCTTAGCTATTTCTAGTGCAATTTCGTCATCACCGTAGACTAATACCGAGCCCTCAGAGGTCATACTGACACTGGTTGCTAAGGGAGCATCCAGAGTGGATTCGGTGAGCAAGGCTTTGATTTTTGGCAACGAGCCTTTCGCATCATCAGACCATCCTGCCCTTTCCCTGATATTGGTGTACGAGACGTTCGTGCTGGGTTCAATCTCGGCAGCTTTTTCAATAAAAAAGGGGGCTTCCTGAGTGCACGCGACGACCATCGGTTTGCCTTCTGAGACGGATTTGGAAAAATTTTCTATCTGCGATCGGCAAAGATGAGTATTAATTTCTAAATCCATTCCCTTAAACACCTTAGACAATGCCTTTTTGTCGAATTTAATTGTTCCCTCACAGTCGCAAACAAGTACATTTTTATCATTTATCTTCATTGCCTTAATTCCTAAGCTTAGGTGAAATGGTTTTTAATTAATTTTTTTATAACCCGCGGCATTGGCAAAAAATGTTTGTTTGCCACTAATCCGAAAATCATTGATTGCTGCTTGCCCGTCATTGGAAATTACCCACCCAATAAAGGCTGACGCCAGGGGTGCTTTAACGTGTTTGTGGCGGGTTGGATTTACCATGGTTATGCCGTATTGATTACGCATTGACGGATCACCTTCAAAAAGAACAACTAACGACCCCTTGTTCTGAAACGCCATCCAAGTGGATCTGTCCGTAAGTGTGTATCCGTTTATAGAGCTAGTTAAATTTAAGGTTGCTCCCATTCCTGAACCCGCTTCACGGTACCACTTGCCGCTTGAATTTACTAAATCGACAGGTATCGTGCGCCAGAATTCAAGGCTTTTTTTGTGCGTTCCGCTTTCATCCCCCCGAGATACGAAGATTGATTTAGCTGCCGCTATTTTTTTGTAAGCCTCAACCACGTTTTTGGCCTTTTGAACGTCGGCTGGATCATCTTGGGGTCCAACCACTATAAAGTCATTGTACATGACGTCGTATCGTTTAACACCAAATGCATTCTTAACAAATTCTACCTCTGATATTTTATGGTGTACAAAGAGAATGTCAGCGTCTCCCCTCTCCGCTACATTAATGGCTTGACCCGTTCCCACACCCAAAACCCTCACTGAAATTCCAGTCGTTTTTGTAAATTTAGGCAAAATGTTTTTGAAAAGGCCAGAATTGACCGTTGAGGTAGTAGACGCAACAACAATAAAGCCATTTGTAGCAAAGGCATTAGTAACTGATAGCAAGAGCGAGACAGCGACTATGGCTAGCGACCATTTAAACTTTAACAAAAACCCTGGGAATAGTCTCATTTTTGCCGTCGTTCCTTCAATTGTTCGGGTGGTTTTAACTCTTGGCGGTTCCACCATAATAGCTCACCACGCATAAATGATTGTGCCAGGTCATTGTTTGGCTTTTTAAAAAACTGACTCGCATCAGCTTGTTCAAGTAAACGTCCCCTATATAAAAACAATACTTCGTCCGCAAGTCGCTTGGCCTGTCCTAGATCATGAGTCGACATAATGATTTTAGTTCCAGACTTTTTAATAGCACCTATAATATTTTCTAACGAATGTGTGGCGGCAGGATCGAGAGCCGCAGTGGGTTCGTCCATGAACAACACCTCTGGATCAAGAGACCAGGCTCGCGCGACAGCTAATCTTTGTTGTTCTCCAACTGACAATAATCGGGCCGGAACTTTGGCCAGACGGGACAATCCTGTATGCTGCAATATATTGTCTATCTTTTGAGTGCGCTCCGCCTTATTAATTCCCCGATACTTGAGACTATGGCTGAGGTTGGCTATAACGCTACGCCTAAGCATAACCGGTCGCTGGAATACCATCGCTTGATAACGCTGGGGGACGCTGACCTTGGGTCCACACCAGTCGACGGTTCCTTTAGACGGTTTAATGAGACCGTGACAAAGTCTCAATAGCAGACTTTTGCCCGCTCCGTTTGGGCCTAATATTACGGTCAAAGAACCAAAATTAAAAGTGACACTCAAGTCCTTAATCAAGCGCATTCCGGCTTTTTCATAAGACACATTTTTTAATACGAGGGGCAAAATACGAGCAGATTTGTTCTCTACGTTGTTGGGAAGAGTTTCGTTGGCCGAGCTATCCATGTCGCTTCATTGCCGCGTCATTGATAATAAATGCTGCGGCATTCACACTTAATGCCAACGCAAGCAGGATGATCCCGAGCCCTAGAGCCAGTGCCAAATCTCCCTTGCTTGTTTCTAGAGCTATGGATGTTGTCATTACTCGGGTAACATGATCAATATTTCCACCTACAATCATTACGGCTCCTACCTCTGCACTTGCGCGGCCAAATCCGGCTAATATGGTTGTAATCAAACTGAAACGGTTATCCCAGAGTAATGTTGTCACGGCCCTCCAAGGCCCGATACCAATTGAGCGGAGATGTTCAGCATATTCCTGCCAGAGGTCTTCTGTAGTTTGACGTGTTAGGGCTGCGATGATTGGAGTTACAAGGCAGATTTGTGCGATGATCATAGCAGTTGGCGTATAAAGCAAACCCAGCGTACCAAGGGGTCCGGAACGCGACAATGTCAAGTAAACGATAAGTCCAACGACCACGGGAGGAAGCCCCATCATCGCATTAAGGATTACAGCGATTGCGGTGCGTCCGGGAAATTGGAATACGGCAAGGGCAGCGCCTATTGGTAGGCCAATCAAACAGGCAATGGCTACTGCAATAATACTTACCTGTAACGATAGGAGAACAATCTCTGCCAAGCCGCTTTCAAAGTTAATAATCAATGCCATCGCCGCTGCAAAGGCATCTCCAATTTCCATCAACCTTTTCCTTCCACCTAAAGTTTTCAGGTTTTATTCTTACAGATATTATACTAGCATTTCACATAACTTGGTTTGCTTACAATACTTGTATTATTTTTCAATATAGGAAGGTAAGGTTGGTGAGCCAAATGTGACTTGAAGGTCTCGGAGATAAATTCAGTGCCCATTCCTGAAACAATGAAAGTTGGTGTAGTTATCGAACGTCGAGAAACTGACAACCAATGGATCGATCACACGTGGCAAGTTGTCTCGTTGATCCCAGGTGCAGCGGAGGTAGACCAAACGACTGAAATCGGGAGTGGTCAAGGGTGGGTTCAATTCCACGCTGCCACTTTACCTTTAGAACTTTTCCGAAAAGAAACGGAAGGTTACAAATATAACCTGTCACTCGACCAGCCTTCAGTTTTTGTTGTTCTAAGAGACGACGATGATGACGGATCAAGTGAGGTCATTCCATTTATGGCAACTGTTTGTCCCTACGAAGCACAGGATTACATGGACAGCAGCGAGGAGACGGTGCAATCCGTACCTATGCCAGATACCGTAGCATCTTGGCTTGCAGAGTTCATTGAGACCAATCATGTTGATGAACCATTCAAAAAACGGAAACGTAAGGCTTTCGATCCGAGGAAAGAAGGGTTTGATAAGCCGCCGCCAAGGGTATCGAAGAAATGGGATCGATCTAATTATGAATGATCAACCTGAAAATGATGGTGAAGGGTTTGTCGCCAGATGGTCTCGCCGAAAAATCGAGGAAAAAGAACCGTTAAAAGACACAAAAAGTGAGGTTTCTAAACTGGAAGAGAGTGCTCCCCTGGACGCAGATTCAACCCGGGATGAAGGCGATGAGGAAAAAACTAATGTTGATGACCTTCCCGATGTTGAAACCCTCAACGAAAGCTCTGACTATACGCCATTTTTGAAAGACGGGGTTCCCGAAAAATTGAAGCGTATGGCTTTGAGAAAATTATGGAAAAGCAATCCAGCTTTTGGTTTTATCGATGGTTTAGACGACTATGATGAGGATTATAGTGCGATCGGTATAGTCGCCCAGGAAATTTTCACCAACTACAAGCCAGGTAAAGGAATGGTCGACCCGGATGAAACTGAGGAAGAAATTGACGAGGCTGTAAAAGCAGAAGGCGAAGTTGAACCCGAAGAGGAAGCCCGCGATCTGGGTGAGATAGAGGCAGAGGAGGACGAAGTTGCGGGCAATGAAAAGAGTGTCGAAGAACAAAAAGTCGCGGTTTCTGACGATATCGCGGAGGCAGAAACGGGCGATTTAGAGAAGCCAATTCCACAAAATTCTAAAAAAGCTAGTCAATAACGATCTTGGGTGTTTTTTGAAAGGTATTTAATTTCTTTAGATTATCTTGGAGCTTCCTCGCGATGTCCATATAGGCCTGTGCATGGGGACTGCTGGCCTTGCTGATCACTATTGGGCGACCGTTGTCCGAGGTTTCTCTTATTCCAATATCCAGGGCGATTTCACCGAGAAAGTCTATTCCAAATGTATTTCCTAATTTTCTGGCGCCGCCGTGACTGAATATATCCGATCGTTTGCCGCATTCCGGGCAAATAAAATGGCTCATATTTTCTATGATACCCAAGATAGGTACATGGACCTTGCGAAACATATTGATGCCCCTACGTGCATCCATAAGGGCAATATCTTGGGGAGTGGAGATAATAACTGCACCGGCGAGTTCGGTTCGTTGTGCCAGGGTTAATTGCGCATCTCCTGTTCCCGGTGGCATATCTACAATTAAAATGTCCAAAGGCGCCCAAATAACATCATTGAGCATTTGCTCTAGAGCACTCATTACCATAGAGCCACGCCAAATCATGGGGTCATCCTCTCCCACGAGGAAACCCATCGACATGCACTTGACGCCGTAGCTTTGTAGCGGTTGGAGGCGATTTTCTCCAATCGATGATGGGTGTCCGTCGACACCCATCATACGCGGTATGGAAGGGCCATAGATATCGGCATCCATGATACCAACTTTGTTTCCCAACCTCGCTAACGCCATTGCAACGTTCACAGCCGTCGTTGACTTGCCTACACCACCCTTACCCGATGCGATAGCGATTATTTTATCAACACCATCTGCGCCTAATTTTTGGTCGCGGCTTTGATTTGCCGTTTGTGTCTCGGCATCTTTCCTCTCTTCTGTGAGAACGGCGGTGACGTTTTGAACTCCGGGAACACCACGAATTGCCTTTTCACAGTTTTTACGGACACCTTCCATCATCTCTATCTGATCCGGCGTGGTTTCGATAGAAATACGTACGATACCATCGCGTACAACTAGTCCCGATAGGAGTTTTAGCGAGATGATATCTCCCCTCTGTCCAGGAACGGGAACTTGCCTTAATACCTGCTTAATCGTGTCGTCAGAGAGTTCATTCACGGTTTGATACCGGGGTAAAAGATACAGCGACAGTTGCTACTTACTAGAGGCCCTGATAATTTTCCAGAATTTTTATATTCTATTGTTTTGATGTGGTCTTTATATCAGTATTCAGAGACCTTGTAATGATACTAAGGAATTGAGGGTTATTATGTTGAGGCAAATTTGGACTTTAATGCTGGCCTTTTTAGTCGTCCTTGCCGTGCCAAATGCCGGAAATACGACGTTTAACGGCCATGTCAGCATTGTTAATTCTGTCGCTTTTTCATCGAACGGGAACCTGGCTTTATCCGGAAGCTGGGACTGGACCATGCGGCTTTGGGATCTATCTACGCATAAGCCCATCCGAAAATTCAAAGACCACACTCTAAGTGTCAATGACGCTGTGTTTTCACCGGACAGCAAAATGGTTTTATCGGCCAGTGCAGACGCCACCTTAAAGCTTTGGAAAATATCTGATGGTAAACCGTTTCGCACTTTCAAAGGTCACACCGGTATGGTGACAGCCGCCGCTTTTGCACCAAACGGAAAATTTATACTTTCGGGAAGCACCGATAAATCGCTGATTCTTTGGGATTTGAAGTCTGGCGCCATTATCCGGCGGCTCCTGGGACACCGGGGACCCGTCCTTGCGGCTGTGATATCGTCGGACGGATCTTCCGCAATTTCGTCTAGCTACGATGGGACACTTAGGCGTTGGAACTTGAATTCGGGGCAGACTGAGACAATCTTTGAAGGTCATAGATTCAGTGTAAATGGTGTAGCGCTCTCAAAAAACGGAGAGATAATGGTGTCGGGTAGTGTCGATGAAACTGTCAGGATTTGGGACGTGGCAACCGGGCGAATATTAAAAACCCTATACGGTCATGAGGGTTTTGTAGCGTCCGTCGCAATTACTCCTGACGGTAAAAGGGCTCTTTCAGCCGGGAGGGATAGGATTGTCAGATTGTGGGAAGTAACATCAGGAAAATTACTCCATTCAATGGAAGGGCACGAAAAAGCTGTCTGGAGTGTAGCTTTTTCGCCAGATGGGAAAACGGCGTTATCTGGTGGGGGTGATGAAGTCCTGAGACTCTGGGATCTGTCGAGCGGATTGGAAATTTCCAAATAGGTATAACCTGTTCCTACGGTACCACAATCGTTTTCATGTAGGTAATTAGTGCGCGACGGTCGTCAGCCCTGGATAGCCCATTGAATGGCATTCGGTTATTAGGGATCATTTTATGGGGAGCCTTTAAATACGTATCCAGGGTTTTGTTGGTCCAGGTGAAATCTGCCGTTTTCCAGGCTTCGGAATAGTCGTAATCGGCTATCGCACCAGCCTTCCGGCCGAACATTCCATATAAATTGGGGCCAATTCTATGTCCTTGATGCTGATTATATGTATGGCAATGTACGCATTTTTTAAATAATTTTTGGCCACGCTGAACCAGTGTTTCAGCCCCTAATGCTGTATAATTCAAATTTGTAAACAATATGACCCCGGCTACCACGAAACAAAGGAAACCTGATAAATGGTGGTACTTCATAGACATAGCGTTCAATCCATAAAATTAAGGGATACATTTTGCATAATACCCACAATATTTATACTGAATTTATTTAATCCACAATAGGTCTAAATTCGTTGTTTCGGTTTTTGTAAAAAGCCTATTGTATCGATTGACACCCAATTCAAGACGCGGTAGGATTTTCTGAGTTTAGTATAAAAATAAAAAAAGTAAGATTTAGAAACCGGATCTAAGGTTTAAAAAAGGGAGCCGCTGTGGAGGCGATACCGCTATCCTCTCAATTCGATGTCTCTGAGGAAGAGCTTTCGAGAGCTCGCCTTTATCGTTTGTTGTCGAGGCTTCTCGGGGCGCCTGCGGATGACGAGTTGCTCCTGTTTCTGCGAAGCTTGAAAGGCGACGACAGTCCTCTCGGACAAGGCTTGGCAGCATTGTCGGGGGTGGCGGATAGGTTGAGTGTTGAAGAGGTGGCCCAGGAGTTCAACGACCTATTCATTGGCGTTATAAAAGGTGAGTTGCTGCCGTATGGTTCCCATTATTTGACAGGTTTTTTGAACGAGAAGCCTCTGGCCGAATTAAGGGGCGCTATGAGCGAATTGGGGATAGGGCGGTCCGATACAGCATCTGAGACGGAAGATCATATTGCCTCTTTGTTTGAAATTATGCACGGCATGATTTTGGGCGATTACGGGAAGCCCGTTTCTTTAGCGGATCAGTTCAAGTTTTTTAAGGATCATGTGGAGACGTGGTCAATAAAGTTTTTTGAGGATTTGGAAGCGGCAAAGTCGGCGCGCCTGTTTATGTCGGTGGGGCTGATTGGTCGGTTGTTTATGGAGATTGAAGGCGAAGCTTTCAAAATTGCGGCTTAAAAGCCGGCGTTTGAATTAAGGCACACCGTCCGTGACACATTGGAATGCGGGCAAAAAAGGAGAGAGAGAATATGAAAAATAAAAAGAGTAAAACATCTGGTGCGCGCCGGGAGTTTTTAAAAACTGCTGCCCTGGGTGTCGGAGCTGCTGCGGTTGCTGGAACACTTTTGAAGGGTGACGATGCCAAAGCTAAAACGCCGCTCAAAAGCCTGGAAGGTGCCGGCTACAGTGAAACAGAACATGTTAAAAAATATTACGAACTGGCTCGGATGTAAGTGTTTAGGGATCGTCCGGGTAGAATATTGACTGAATTCTTAATTGTGACATTTCAAGCTTAGGAGAGGCAGATGCTCATAAAAAAATCAAATGGGGTAGTGACAAGTAGCCGCTTATCAAAGGCGCTTGCTAACTTGACTGGAGGGGCTGTCGACAGACGGACTTTCCTGAAACGGTCAGGGTTAACGGCGGGAGGCCTTGCGGCCGCATCGGCGCTATCCTTGGGGCGGGTAAAAAACGCTGAAGCCGCGAGTGCGGGTTCTGGCGATGTTAAAAGAATTAAAAGCGTCTGCACCCATTGTGCGGTTGGCTGTACAGTGATTGCAGAGGTCAAGAATGGCGTTTGGATTGGTCAAGAGCCTGGATTTGATAGCCCAATTAACCTTGGTGCTCATTGTGCCAAAGGGGCCTCAGTCCGGGAGCATGCTCATGGGGAACGCCGGCTCAAATATCCGATGAAGCTGGTCGGTGGAAAATGGCAACGTATGAAATGGGACGATGCCATTAACGAAATCGGCGACCGTATGCTGAAAATCCGCAAAGAGTCAGGACCTGATTCAGTTTACTGGCTAGGCTCGGCAAAACACAACAACGAACAAGCGTACCTGTTCCGTAAGTTCTATGCCTTCTGGGGCTCAAACAACGGCGACCACCAGGCGCGTATTTGCCACTCGACGACGGTTGCAGGCGTGGCCAACACGTGGGGCTATGGCGCTATGACCAATAGCATGAACGACATCCAAAATAGTCGTTCGATATTGCTCATCGGTGGAAATCCCGCCGAGGCTCATCCCGTGTCTCTGCTGCACATTTTAAAGGCAAAGGAACAAAACAATGCTCCGTTGATCGTTTGTGACCCCCGTTTCACGCGGACAGCGGCGCACGCTGACGAATATGTGCGTTTACGCTCCGGCACAGATGTGCCGATGGTTTGGGGTATTCTCTGGCACATTCTTGAGAATGGCTGGGAGGACAAACAGTTCATCCGTCAGCGTGTTTGGGGTATGGACCAGATCCGCTCCGAGGTGAAAAAGTGGAACCCGAAAGAAACAGAGCGGGTCACTGGTATTCCCGGATCGCAGTTAAAACGTGTGGCGAAAACCCTCGCCAATAACCGTCCCGGCACATTGATTTGGTGCATGGGCGGCACACAACATACCATTGGTAACAATAATACCCGCGCATACTGCGTCCTGCAGCTGGCCTTAGGGAATATGGGGACCGCAGGCGGCGGCACCAATATCTTCCGAGGTCACGATAATGTGCAGGGTGCTACCGACATGTGTGTGTTGTCACACTCACTGCCTGGTTACTATGGGCTCTCAGCGGGTTCCTGGAAACATTGGGCAAGGGTCTGGGACGTTGATTACAACTGGTTGTTGAAGCGGTTTGCTTCCAAAAAGCTAATGTCATCGAAAGGCTTCCCGGTGTCACGTTGGATTGATGGTGTTCTTGAAGACAAGAAGAACATGGATCAGCCTGACAACCTCAGGGGAATGGTTTTCTGGGGCCACGCTCCAAACTCGCAGACACGCGGTTTGGAAATGAAAAAGGCCATGGAAAAACTCGACACGTTAGTGGTGATCGACCCTTATCCGACGGCGACGGCTGTGATGCATGACCGACAGGATGGAGTGTACCTCCTGCCGGCGACGACGCAGTTCGAAACTTACGGATCTGTGACCGCGTCCAATCGATCTTTCCAGTGGCGTGAAACGGTTGTCGAACCACTGTTCGAATGCAAGACCGATCAGGAAATCATGTATTTGTTCGCTAAGAAGTTTGGCATGGATAAAGAAATGTTCAAGCATATCAAGGTGAACAAAAACGAGCCATTGATTGAAGATATCACCCGCGAGTTCAATGGTGGTATGTGGACAATCGGTTACACGGGTCAATCGCCGGAACGGCTGCGCTCTCATATGGCCAACCAGCATATGTTCGATAGTAGAACATTGCAGGCTAGGGGTGGGCCCAATGACGGCGAGTTCTACGGATTGCCATGGCCGTGCTGGGGTACTCCTGAGATGAAGCATCCTGGAACTCCTATTCTCTATGACACCTCCAAGTCGGTGGCCGAAGGGGGATTGAACTTCCGGGCCCGCTTTGGTGTGCAGCGTAATGGTCAAAATCTGTTGGCTGAGGGCTCTTATTCCAGGGGTTCAGAAATTAAGGATGGCTATCCACAATTCACAATGGCCATGCTTAAAAAGCTGGGCTGGGATAAGGACCTGACAGCGGACGAAAGGGCTGCCATCAAGAAGGTTGCCGGTGATAAAACCAACTGGAAGACCGACCTTTCGGGTGGTATCCAGCGAGTTGCCATCAAACACGGTTGTGCGCCGTTTGGCAATGCAAAGGCAAGGGCTGTGGTCTGGACTTTCCCGGATCCCGTGCCCATTCACCGAGAACCTCTCTACACGCCAAGACGTGACTTGGTTGCCGATTACCCAACCTACAAGGATACGAGAAACTATCGTCTTCCGACCTTGTATGAGAGTATCCAAGTCAAGGATTTCTCTAAGAAGTTCCCGACAATTCTCACATCGGGACGCTTGGTTGAGTATGAGGGCGGCGGTGATGAAACCCGGTCGAACCCATGGCTTGCTGAACTCCAGCAGGAAATGTTTGTTGAGATTAATCCCTTCGATGCAAACAACAAGGGCGTCCGCGACGGCGCTGCAGTTTGGGTGCATACTCCTGAGGGTGCGAAGATCAGAGTGAAGGCTCAGGTGACTGAGCGTGTTGCTCCTGGAGTGGCATTCCTGCCGTTCCACTGGGCCGGTCATTGGCAAGGCAAGGACCTGCGTGACAAGTATCCTCAAGGGGCAGATCCAATTGTCCTGGGAGAAGCTGCAAACACAGCATTAACCTATGGGTATGACTCGGTAACTCAGATGCAGGAAACCAAAGCATCCCTGTGTCGTATTGAAGCAGCGTAAGGAGAAAAAAAATGGCTAGAATGAAATTTTTATGTGACGCCGAACGCTGCATCGAATGCAACGCCTGTGT
>PTLH01000065.1 GCA_002938035.1 Alphaproteobacteria bacterium MarineAlpha3_Bin6 | reverse complement strand
GAAAGTATCGTATGTGTGAGGTTAAGCCGCGCAAACTCAATCTGGCGGGGAGAAGTGGGTAAAGGTAGATTATCAACAAACCATTCGTATAGTGGTCGATGATCTTCAAACTCCAAGGTACAGATGGAATGAGTGACATGCTCAATGGCGTCTGACTGCCCATGTGCAAAATCATAAGTAGGGTAAATTTTCCAACTTGCTCCGGTCCGGGGATGAGAAGCCTGAAGGATACGGTAAATAATAGGGTCTCTCATGTTCATGTTGCCTGAAGCCATATTAATTTTGACCCGCAACACTTTTGATCCCTCGTCAAATTCACCCGCCTTCATGCGTCGCAGCAAATCCAAACTCTCCTCCGACGGTCGGTCCCGATAAGGACTATCTTTACCCGGTGTCGTCAAGGTGCCGCGAAACTCCCGTATTTGATCTGCTGATAATTCATCTACGTAGGCTTTCCCCCCGATGGTCAAGTGTTCAGCCCATCCATAGAGTTGTTCAAAATAATCCGAGGTAAAGAACTGAAACTCTCCCCAGTCGAAACCTAACCATCGCACATCATTCTTAATGGCCTCAATATACTCCTTCTCTTCTTTGACAGGATTTGTGTCATCAAAGCGGAGGTGACAACGCCCATCTACCTCTCCAGCCAACCCGAAGTTTAAGCAGATAGATTTTGCGTGACCGATATGGAGATACCCATTAGGTTCCGGAGGAAAACGGGTGACTATATTTTTATGCTTTCCAGACGCTACGTCTTCGTGAACTATATCCCGGATAAAGTCGCGGCTTGTATCATCATAAGGAGACACTAAAACGTCTTTTGTATCGTAAGTGGCAGCAGTGTCTCTTTCGCTCATGGCGTAGTGCCGGTAATCTTCTAGGTTCCAACAGCTTGCTTGAGCCCACTCTCGTTAATTCTGCTACTGCTCCTTTCCGCCTTTAGGTTATCAGCAATTGCAAAAGCTAACTCAAGAGCCTGCTTAGCATTTAATCTGGGATCACAGTGAGTATGGTAACGACTAGAAAGATCAGCTTCCGTGATTGCCTGTGCACCCCCGACGCACTCGGTCACATCTTGACCTGTAAGTTCTATATGGACACCACCAGGGTAGCTACCCTCCGCACGATGAACCGCAAAAAATTCAGCTACTTCTTGAAGAACTTTATCAAATGGCCGTGTTTTATAACCATTACTACTTTTAACCGTATTCCCGTGCATGGGATCACAAGACCAGACAACAATTCTACCTTCCTCCTTCACCCGACGTACTAACTCTGGCAAATGTTTTCCAACCTTCCCCGCACCCATCCGTGAAATTAGCGTTAAGCGGCCTGGTTCATTATTGGGGTTAAGAATATCTATAAGTCTAATTAAAATATCTGGTTCCGTCGTTGGCCCTACTTTTGCAGCAACGGGGTTAGCAATACCTCGCAGAAACTCCAGGTGCGCATTTTCCAATTGGCGCGTTCGATCTCCAACCCACAGAAGATGGGCAGACGTATCATACCACTCACCAGTCAAGGAATCGACCCGGGTCATGGCCTGCTCATATGGTAGTAACAGTGCCTCGTGAGAAGTAAAAAAATCCGTTTCTGATATTTGTGGCGTGGACTCTGATGTCAAACCACACGCCGCCATAAACTCAAGTGCCTCATCTAAACGATTTGCCAAATCCTGGTAACGTCCTCCCAGCGGACTATCTGCAACAAACCCCATATTCCATTGATGGACCTGGTGTAAATCAGCAAATCCTCCCTGGGCAAAAGCCCGGAGTAAATTTAGTGTTGAAGCAGACTGGTTATAAGCGCGAACCATTCGCTCTGGATCAGGCTGTCGGCTTTCCTCGTCAAAATCTATCGAATTAACAATATCACCCCTATAGCTTGGTAACTCTATCCCTTCGATGATCTCTGTCGGAGCGGAACGGGGCTTAGCAAACTGGCCGGCGAGACGACCAACTTTGACAATTGGGCAAGCCGCACCAAACGTCAGCACCACAGCCATTTGTAAAATCACCCGGAAGGTGTCCCGGATATTATTAGGATGAAATTCGCGAAAACTTTCGGCGCAATCGCCCCCTTGTAAAAGAAACGCGTCACCATTCGCTGCCTTCGTCAACGCATTTTTCAGCCTTCGGGCTTCACCTGCAAAAACCAATGGAGGAAAACTGGCCAATCTTTCTTGCACTTCCCCCAGCTTGATCTGATCAGGATAGTCAGGCACTTGCAAAATTGTTTTCGCCCTCCAGCTATCGGGCGTCCAATTTTTAGACATAACTCATTACCTTAGGTCCCAAGATTTAGATCGACCCATATCAGAACAAACGGGTACTGAACCGCTGGTTCTATACCCCCAATCAACAGTTTATTCCAGGGAAAACCACTTGCTATTGTTCCCGGATCCAATTCACGTCTTTGCAATATTCAGAGTTTGCGGAGCAAATAAGACTTCGGGTTTCAGATTTAAATGAGCAACACCTTGCTCAAATCCAAATCGAAGAAAAGCCTCAATGGTCCGTCTGTTGGGCTCCAAGCCGTATGGCCACATGTCGCCTTCAAACATATCCCGCACCAACTCTGCGGAGTCTGCTGCCCAAGGGAAGGGATAAATAGAATGCGATCCCTTAAGAGCCCGATCGATAGCGTTGTTTTTAGCGTCCTCGAAGGCTTCAAAGAGGTTCATGACAACCCACGGATATTTCTCCAGCACTTCGTTCTTCACACAGATCAGGTGCATGATGGGGAATATACCAGTTTCCCGGTAATAATTTTCTTCTACTCTCCTCGCATTGCGCACAAGCCTTTTGACACGACGATCACCCTCCCGGAAAGGTTTAGGGGGGAGAGCGGTTAGCGCGCAATCAATATCGCCGCTCAAGATTAATTCGCTCAACGACTTATCAGGTACTGGAGTAACATTTATACCCGGGGGTAGAACCGGATTGCTCGGTTCGGACCGTCCAGGTTGATCGACACCTGTCTGGAACCATTTGATTTTACGCAAATCCACACCCTCTGTCTCTGCCAGCCAACCCCTAGCATAGATGGTCGCTGTCTGTGTCCATTCCGGAATACCGACGCGTTTTCCCTCCAAGTCCAATGTATTCTTAATTCTTGATCCAGATCGGACATAAAATGCTGACTGTCGCGCCACACGAGACGGAAATACCGGTAAGGCGGTCATTTCGTTTTTTTTCTGGGAAACCAATGAAATATAGCGCCCAAAAGACATTTCATGAATATCAAAATCGGTGAAATTAGATGCCCGGTGAAATATATGATGGGGTTCATCAAAAACCATGGGGATGATGTCGACGCCCTCCACTTTAACTCGCCCAGTAAACAGGTCACGAAGGTGATCATAATCACAAGCCGCGAGGGAGAGTTTTATATTAGGCATAAAATTACCTTTACCTAAATTACCTTTGAGTTTTTCGCCTGCTACGCATGGTAACAAACTCCTCTGCTGCAGAGGGGTGAATACCTGTAGTGCCATCAAAATGGGCCTTAGTGGCGCCTGCTTTAATAGCTATAGCAATACCCTGAATAATTTCCGGGGCATCCATCCCCAGCATATGGACTCCAATCACACGATTTGTATTCGCATCTACAATCATTTTCATATACGTATTTTCATCCCGACCTGATAGCGTGTGTAAGAGTGGCTTAAAGCGGGAGTCATAGATATCTACTCGATCAAACTTTTCTCTAGCTTCGACCTCTGTTAGCCCAACAGTACCTATTGGTGGATTAGAAAATACTGCTGTAGGGACATCTCCGTAATCAACTTGAATGGGATTATTGTTGAATAGGGTTTCTGAAACCGCGGTTCCCTCTTGTATAGCAACTGGTGTCAACTGAATGCGATCAGTCACATCTCCAACTGCATAGATGTTTGGGACTGTTGTTCTATTCCATTCATCAACTTTGATCGAACCATTTTCCGTTAATTGAACGCCAATATTTTCCAAGCCCAGATTAGCAGTGTTGGGATAACGGCCAGTTGCATACATAATAAGATCTGTTTTTAATGATTCTCCATTTTCAAGGCGCAGGTTAAACTCGGCGCCTTCATCTGCTATGCTGTGGACCATCGTATTCGAAACGATGTTAATACCTCGATTATTCATTTCCTTGTCAAGGCTAAGCCGGATATCTTCATCAAAGCCACGTAAAACAGTGTCAGCGCGGAGAATATTGATCACTTCTACACCGAGGCCAGCAAAAATCCCGGCAAACTCGACAGCTATATATCCACCTCCCACAATAACCATTCGTTTAGGTAAAGAGGGAAGTTCCAAAGCTTCGTTGGAACTAATGGCATGTTCTATACCTGGAATATCTGGCATTGAAGGCCAGCCTCCCACAGCTATCAGTATATGTTCAGAGGTAATAGTATTTTCACCCACCTCAACCGTATGCTCATCCGCTAGTACGCCTCGCCCTTCGTGTGCGTCGACATCATTATTGCTGAGAATTTTTGTGTAGATACCGCTTAACCTATCAAGCTCAGTATTCTTGTTGTCCACGAGCGTGGGCCAATCATGTTGAGGATCCAAAATCCAGCCATAGTTCTTAGCATCTTCAAAATGATCAGCATAGTGAGCCCCATAAATTAGGAGTTTCTTCGGAATACAGCCTCTCAGCACACAAGTACCCCCCACACGTTCGGCCTCGACAATTGCCGAACGAGCCCCGTAACCACCAGCTAGACGGGCGGCCCGCACCCCCCCGGAACCAGCACCGATTGTGATCATATCGTAATCGTATTTGGACATGATATTACTCGTCTGTTTCCTAATGGCTAAATCTGAGATTTTAAAACGTTGTTCGTGAGAAATTAAAACTTCCGCGGAATGGACAGCAACGTTTCATATAATAACAACTGCTTATGTCCTATATTTAGCAGTACAGAAATTAGGCAAAAATCATTCGCGATTTTATTTGACGCTGTGACTTTGCCAGGAGATATTGTGAAAACTAGTCATTAAACCAAAATAATGACCTAAACTGCCTGTCTTGGAGGTTCTCATACTTTATTTCCGGCACTTGCTTGGCAAGGTCGTCAATAAACTCCGTTTTAAATATCTTTTTTGATTCAGTAGGATTTTCCGTAGGGTTGCTGAGTGTAACCCCCTCCCCTATTTTTGATAACGTTACTACTCCGGCACTATTTTCTACCACTACCTCGCCAACTGTCCCATTTGGATCAGCTACTAGAATAATATGGTTTTCTTTACCGACTTCACTCGCTTTACCAACTAAGCTCGTTCCCCTAATCCCAATGGTAGCCACTGGGGTATCCAATTTCATCAAATCTGGGCCCAGTTTTGCAATCGAACCACTTATTAGTCGGAAAGCTCCAGTCGCAATTTTCAAATCAGTAAAACCATCTTTTTTGATTGGATCATAAACTAAATCCGCAATCGTCATGTCAGCCAATTCGCCTAAATTTATCAACGAACCATCTAAAAGCTTTAATTCAATAGAAGCATTCTCTTCAGTGGTAATTCGGTCAGATTTATACAAGCTTTCGCCACGGGTAACAGGTGTTGTATTCCCTTCACGTATAACGGAAACAACCCCCTCCACACCAACAACCCTAGCTGATACCTCAGATGCCACAGCAGATCCCTGAATATTGATCGTGACCAAACAAACAAAGATTAGCAGCAAGTTTTTCAAATGCTTTTGGCGCATTTCTCGTAACAGACTAAATATTATGATTCGTTATAATAATTATAAAAAAATTCTCTTCAAATAACACTTAAATTTACTAGTGGATGCTTTGTACCAAACCAGAAAAAGAATTAACAATAGGAACTCGCCGAGTAATTATATTAGACAAACCGAAATTATAAACAATATACAAACAAAAAATTAAAAAACAGAAATTTTAAATATGCCCTAAATAGGGTTACCAAGAAGTCTAAATCAACTGATAAATAAGTTACCTGGCTAACAACACCCTTCTACACGTTGCTGCCTGACAAACGGCATAGACCCCTAAATTTTCATTTTGAAGATGTAATCCTATAAAATTCGTTTATGCCAGCCTCCTCTCTGACATCCGGCGCATCTCCACCTTGTGCTGCCGTCGCATAAGGAATACCAATTGCATCAGCGATTCTGACAAAACCATGGAATGCAGAGGCCACCGCCACGGCATCAACCACAGCATCATTTCCTAGAGCCTGAAAAAGTATGCTACGGGCATCTGCAATTGCGTCTTTATCTCTTGCAACTATTGCTTCGGATAATGCTACTAGAAGATCACCTTGAGGGATATGAGTTTCATCACTTAAACCTGAAGTTACGTCACTGAGTTGAACCTTATATCCGGCAATTTGGCTGCTCTCACGGAGCATGTAGCTGTGCGCTGTAGTTCAATAAGCACATTGATGGAGTGCTGACACTCTTGCCGCAATTAATTCCATCTGGGGCCTTGTTATAGCACGGATGGAGCGGTCGAATTGGTACACAAATTGGCCCGGCGTATAGTGAATGTTAGCCATTGCCCAATAATCGCGCAAGGTCTGGGGTACAGCAGATAATCCACGCAAAATGTAGCCGGCTTTTGGACTTGGATACATCGGTCCATCTTCCTCAACCGTATCTCCAGGCTCGACGGTCGGTAGCCAAGCTGCATTCTTTTTTGAACCTGGAGGAACATACTGTGTTGGCACTCCAATTTTGGGCTCAGGCAAATCCAAATCAGAAAGGCCAAGACCCAAGGTACACGTATCCAAAATCATAACCATGGAGATGAGACCTATAATTTCGACATATTCACCTTCACTTAAACCCATACCAATGATCGATTGAGACCAAAGCTCGCTAAGCCTCCCTGGATCACAGACGACACGATGTATTACCTCAACCTCCGCATCAGTTAATAAGCCCAACGTTGTATTAGAGATTTTGACAGAACCTGGTGAGAGTGCTTCCCTCGCTTCCGCACATGAAGCTCTCTCACGAGCCTTTCGTGTTTCCGCCGCGACTGCGACACGCCGTTCACCTGTTAGCCAGGTGCCCGCTGTTGAAATACATTCCCAAGCACCTTTATGGGCATCAACGAGATCCTCTCTAACCTCAAATGCGCTATTCTTAAAAGAAACTGTCGACATACCACTCCCCTCTTAATCCAGGTATCAATCATCAAATGTTACACGAAATGTCCCACGACCTGCTAGATCTCATAATGACGAAAGTGTTTTATTTGAAAAACTTTGTGTTAAAAACCCGTAAAACCATACTCATACCTAAATGGCCTAGTGTCTATCCTGGTGATCTTGAAGAGGCTGGTGCCCTAAGTTGGCAACTGCTCTTGCTCAGCCAAATGCGTGGCGGCATTAAAATAGGGCAAGTTATCCTGTACCGAGCAACCCATTACTGCGAGCCTTTCTGTGATTTTAATAGCTTTCTGGTACTTTCGTTCACATTCTTCCAACGTTTGCGTCTGGAAGATCTGACCGCAGAGTGAAATACCATAATGGGCTTGCATGCTACGTATCTCCTTACCGGCAAACATACCGTCAGCAATCAAAGAAAGTTGAAAATCATCCTGTTTGATGAGCTGGATATTATTGTCCACCAAAAATGCGCGAACGCTGGCCTCTGCCATCAAGGCTATATCCCAATAATCCGACTCAGATTGTGTGGGTTCCCCCGAAACTTCCACGAAAGATTTACAGAATGTTAAAAATATTTTCTCTTTGTCATTTGCCGATTTCCAAGCCGTCCCCCCTAAACTAATCCAAATGGATAAGTTCATTTCGTCAAAAACTTTTTGTACCCTACCAAAAAATAGCCGGTGCAATTCGAGTTCATTTAAAGAGCTATCGAGCTTCTGCTTCTTATAAATGTTGATCGCAGCATAAGAGCCGCAGATAGGGCAGGTATCATCCGTATTTTCAATTTTCTTATACATATGTGAGCAGCGCATTTTATTCTTTGTTTGATTTTCGCAGAGCAGATAGATGTCACCTTTATCCTCACCGTCCTGCTGCTGGCCGATCCAATTAAACCGGTTCATAAACCGGATATAGGACCGTCGGTGGCTCCAAAGGCTCCATTGTAGTTTCTCCACAGGACCGAATGTGCTCCAATTGGAACTGACATCGATAATGATGCATTTTTCCTTACCCGGCGCCGAACGTAATCCACGACCTACCGATTGTCCCCAAAGTACCTTGGACAATGTTGGGCGAAGGTGGACGATGATGTTGCATTGAGGATTATCCCAACCTTCCGCGAGCACCCCCACTGATACCATCGCTTCAATTTTACCACTCTCATGAAGTTCTAGCAGTTTCATCCGCTCATTAATTGGCGTCTTGGCGGTAACGATGGTTGCCTCAATATCCAATAACCGAATTCGCTTCAAGGTCGCTTCTGCTACGCTGATATCGGGGCAGAACCAGGCGGAGATAGGTCTCGGAAGTACCTTCTCACGCTCTTCAGCGTAGCATACGAGTGCATGCTCTATCATGGATGACTTTACGATCGCAGGAGACAATTTTGCGACCGGAAAGTCACCTGAACTAATATCCAAGGAGCTTAAATCTAAATCGTGAACAAAATGAGGGCGATATATAGGACGCACCAATATACCCTCCTCGATCAAGTTCTCGATATTTGCACAATCTATAATCGCATCAAATGCAAGATTGAGTTGGTCACGTTGATCGCCGGTCCTGCGCTCAGGGGAGGCTGTCAGACCCATAAAACGCGCATCTTCTTTACCAAATTGGTTAAAATCATCAATAATCCGTTTATAGCCCCTGCCATTGGGTGACACGCGGTGAGCCTCATCCACAATGATTAAATCAGCCTTGGGTACTGCGTCCACTAACACATCCTTTGCCCGCATGTGTGTAGAAAGTAAAATATCATAGTTTTGGAAGGCGGCTCCCGTGTCAGAGACCGATAATTTACGGACGTTATGTTTTTTCCCAAGAGCTTTTTCAAGCTGTTCTAATAACACCAACCTATGGCAGAGAACGACAATCTTTTTACCTTTGTAAAATTGTTCGACTATTTCGCTCGCAAGGATAGTCTTTCCTGCACCTGTGGGGGCTTTCAGTATAAATCGGCGGTACTTGCTAATGATAGATGGAAAATCATCAATGATCTTCTGTTGCCAATTTCTTAAATACATTAATGTCCACCACCTAAAACTACTTAGCCGGAGTAAATTTACTACGAATATTTTTGGTGTTGATTAGTTAAATTACAGCTCAAAGTTTAGAAGTTACACAACGCTAAAGGTTTGGCAAAGCTGGAGAATGTTTTGAAAATCTTCCGTCCTTCTTATAAAAATCTATATAAGACGGTTTGCGAACTTGTCAAACGTCTATAATACCTCCTTCAAAGTTAGGGTATAATGATTTTACACGTAGTAGGATCTAGTATTGAACCCACGACCTACAATCATCTGCCTGACCGCTAAAGTTTTTGCAGCATCGAATCTACGATGGTTTTACAGGACTAACTAATTTCACGGAGACATGGTGAATAAAATGGGTGAAAATTGGTTTCAAGGTACGGGTAAGGCCTAAACAACGTCCCCTAGTTAATTCTATTCGACGACAGTCGAGTAAGTCATTGAAAAATAATATAGTATAATGTTAGAAAGTGAGCGCCGTCATGCAGAAGAATGCTATAAAAAATGGCAGAGAATAATTTAAAAAATATCTTTTCACAAATTTCTAATAATTGGTCTTCCTATTTGGAACATTGCCAGTCAGAGGACCAACCAAATTTGTTTCGAGTCAAAAGTGATCATTTTCTATATGATTCATTCAAGACTGAACTCGAAAATAAATTCAAAACTTTAATAGATACCAAGAAATATCATTAGTCTTTTAGGGGCAAGCTTAGATAATACACAGCGGATGATACCTCTTATTACTTTAGGCGGGCGTAGCACATCCAGGTGTAGTTTGTTGCGTCGTTCCAATATATACTGTGGGTGTCCTTCTTAGGTAACTCCATGAGTGCCTTTGGTGTTGGATAAAGATGATCAGACCACTCATCTCCCCAACGGGTTGATTTTTTCCTGAACACTGGGGGAAACTCATAATAGATATCTAATACTTCGCGAATCTTTGCGGCATCTTTTTGATTAGGTTTTATTTCGGCGGCTTCAACAGGCCGGCCATGTCTAATATTGTACAAGTTTCTAACTAAAAAGGTTTCCCTTTGAAGTGATAGTCCTGATCCAGCAAAAATTTTTTTTAGGCTGTAACAATCTCCTTGAAGGGGGGGGTAGTTGTCCTCAAAAATAATATGCTTGAAACCGAACTTCTTGCACTGCTGTATACGATCATATGCGTTTTGGTGATCATCAAAAAAAACAAGAGACTTAGTAGTTGCAACGTTGCTCCAATCTTGGGTTGAGAAGTCCTGGTCTACATACTGAACGTTTTCAGAAATGTACTCTCTACTATCTAAGTGAACGTCTATAGAAATTATTTTAGCATCTGGGCATGCGTTTTCTAATAACCAAGTTGTCATGCCTTTGAATATTCCACTTTCAACAATCACTTCTGGTGCCAATTCTCTCGCCATGAACCAAAGTGCAAACGCGTGTGGCGCTAGTACCCCTCCGGAATTATCTTTGATAGGCCTCATAGTGTAGATCTGATGAAATTCTTCTATAGCGTTAAGTTCCTTTTTGCGGTTCCAAGGCACGTTGCCAACAGTTTCAAGTGACCATAGAAGTTGCTTTTGTGAATCTAATAATGCTGGAAGATCATAGCGTTGAATTCTTTTGAGGTTAACCTCTGGCCAGGAAGCTTGGATGCGGGACAGGATTTTAAATAGATATTTACAATAAGTATGATAAATTTGATTGGTAATTATGGATCCATGCTTTTCATAATTTTCTGGCAATTCACAATCAAATTGGTTCGACTGATCTGCCCATACCCCTTGGAAATGGAAACTTATTATAGGGTATCCAGACACCACAATTATTTCGTCAACATAATTTAGTTGAAAATTATCTATATTCCATGCCCCAAGAATGATACCAGGTCGGTTTAGTTGAACAACGTTTGGAAATGTCTTTGCCAGTAGTTCCAGATATCCTTGATCTCCATATTTATTGTTTTCAATCCGGTCATAACACCACTCAATGCATTTATCTCTAAACCAATTAAGCGCATTAAGGGCATGTTTATTTCTGCGCAATGTCAGCCAGCTAACACCGAATTTGCCATGATGTTTCTGAGCTTCCCTATTAGGAGAGAAATTATTAGGAACCAGAGCTATTGAAGACTTTCCGATTTCATCGAAAACCGGTGTTGGATCAGAAAATATATAAATATCAGGATCCAGATAGGTGAGTTGATTGATAGTTGGAAACGATTCAAAAATATAGAGTAAATAGCACGGAGTGACTGTTTGGTAGTAGTCCACGAGATGTCGTTTTGGTTTTGTCGAAAACAGTTTTAGGTCAAATGCTTCGAGGTCCGTTAGTGGAATGAGGGAAATATGGTTTGGTTTTAAAATTTTAAGAATTTTGGTAGATTGATTGTCTAGACATAAGGCATAAATGTGGTACTCCCGTTCGTGCTGGTTGAGTGATTCTGCCAATGCAAGGAAACGTACAATATAGTTTATGTCCAAGTATGTGCAGTAATGTCTCAAGTTTCTAATTCTCCGGAAGAGGGATCCTAATATTTGTGGGATATAAAGATACTTTTTGAAAGTCGCTGCTAATTTACAATTTAGACCGTTGTCTGTTGTTTTAAAATATAGAATTCAAGATACAGAAAAGCGGGTTTGTAGGATACAACACTCTATATTCTTTTACCTCTTCACCCCATCCACATCAAAACATCACGGTGAAGTAGTTCAGCTGGGGGGGGTAGGTTTGAATTAAATTTTGTTGGAAATCTCTATCAAATTTAGATCAGGGTCTCTCACATAAAGAGACATGATGGGACCGGTTGCTCCCGTCTTCTGAACGGGTCCATCTTCAATCTCTATATTGTTTTCTGAGAATATTTCTTGCCACTCGTCAATTGGTGTGGAACTCAAAAAGCAAATATCAACTGCTCCTGACACGGGGTTTTGTGCGTGTGGTTTGTAGGGTGATCCTACGCAATGAAGATTGATCTTCTGGTTACCAAATTTTAAGGACCTTCGTGTTTTGCCTCCAACAGATGGAGTAAAGTTTTCTAATTTCATTCCTAATACATCGCAATAGAACGATATGGTTTTATCCATATCACTTGCAGTCACAACTATGTGGTCAATAGTAGTTAACATCTTTAGTTTTTCTTCACACGTTCACGGATTAGAAGTTCAATTCTTCTGCATTACAATATTTACACTCATTCCAGGCATATACATTTTGGATAATTTTATTTTCTTATCTTCATATTCATCAAACATGTTTTGTTTTGGAATTTTTTCTAGAATGATTTGAAATAAGTTTCTTTCAATTCGACATGTTCTTATTGAGTGTTCGATTGCTCCATTATAGGTCAATCTATATCCAAATTCCTCACTAGCATCACTATAATACTCGTCAATTATTTGAAGTCCCTTGAACAATTCCTTTAGTCCTGAGAATGATATTCTCCAATAGTCATCAGGAAATTCATGAAATCCCTGCACCCAAGGTACTGTAACAATGGTTTTACCTCTCGGTAGCAGTAGTTTTTTGATATTGTCTGCAACAATAAAGGGATTTCGGACGTGCTCTAAAACATGAGGGCATATTATAGTTGAAAACTGCTTTATTCGGACTTTTCTTCTTAATTTTGAAATATTATCGGAAATATCAAACACACAATCTACATTCTCCCCACTTTCAATATCTATACCGACAAAAGTTTTTTCTCGATACAAATTTCTCCACTTACCTCCACGTTTATCAAGTATAGATGATTTACTGCCTATCTGGAGTATAGGTTCTGAAAATTCTGAGAAACTTGTCATCAAATCCTTGATTTCTAAACGGGTCACACCAATGACGTTTCCATCAGATAACTCCCATTGATGAATATTCTCTCCAAGTACCACCATAATTCTAACCTTAAGTCGTATTCCGTAGTTTATTTGGCAAATCGATTGTTATAAACACATCACTAGAAATATCATTGGTATATTTGGTACTCCACCCCTCTGTTGAGGACAACAACAGGAGTGCAAAACCCATCAGAACTGGCAGCAGTCGTTTC
>PTLH01000064.1 GCA_002938035.1 Alphaproteobacteria bacterium MarineAlpha3_Bin6 | reverse complement strand
GATAAAATATAACCATCGGCAGTTCTTTCAGCTCTGGATTTCATGCCGCCGGGGTCGGAGCCATGGTCGGGTTCGGTCAAGCCAAAGCAGCCTATGATCTCGCCGCTCGCAAGCTTAGGAAGGTATTTCTTTTTCTGCTCTTCCGTACCATAGGTAAAAATAGGGTGCATTACTAAAGAAGCCTGCACGCTTAACATAGAGCGGTAGCCCGAGTCGACCCGTTCAATTTCCCTAGCTACGAGTCCGTAACAAACATTACTTAATTCTGCTCCGCCATATTCCTCTGGAATTGTAGTACCATAAAAACCAAGCTCACCCATTTCATAGAAAATATCCCTATCAAAAGACTCGTTACGGTGCATTTCCAAGACCCGTGGCATCAATTTATTCTGGGCGTAGTCTCGGGCCGAGTCTCGGACAAGTCTTTCTTCTTCATTTAATTGGTCTTCAAAAAAGAATGGGTCATCCCATTTGAATCCTGATTTATCAGTCATATCCTATTCTTTCGTCCTCTAAATTAATTTCATACCAAAGTTAACAAAATCATTATTTGACTGTGTTTGAAGTGATTAACAAAACTCTGTTGTGAGTTGGTTTTTAATTAAGCCGAAAGTTCTGCGGCTAAGCGCCGCGCAAGGGCTCCAACGACCCGGCGTCTGTACCAGGGTGCGACAGTCGTGGTCCGCATAGGCTTTGACTGCTTGCGGACGGCATCCCTGATAAAATCGAGTTCATCTTCACCAAGATTTCCGTCGATCAAGCCCTGTAAACCCGATATAATCTTAGGGTAAGGATTCACAGCCGTTAGCGCAATTGCAACGTCTTCTACAGCATTACCTTTGCCTTTGCGCAGTCTTATCGCGACACCGGCTAATGGAAAATCTATGGAGCCTCGAATTCGAGCTTTTTCGTAACGGGATGGATCGCCAGCTAGAGCCATCGGAAGATGTACTCGCTCGACAAGTTCTCCGGGTCCTAATGTCAGATGTGCCATGCCGTCGTCCCTGTAGAGTTCCAATAAAGGGATACGCCGGGAGCCCGATGGACCAACGACATTTATTTCCGCCTCGTAGACAAGCATTGATGGCGCTAGGTCCCCCGAAAAAGCGGCAAAACAACGTTTACCGCTGGGCGCAACATGACATGTATCACCGCGTTCCTTTAGGCAGTAGTCATTACTTTGCCTCCACCATTCGCTTTGATTATAGAATAGGCATCGCGTATCTAAGCACAGGTTACCACCAACAGTTCCATATTGTTGGTGAGTGGGCCCAGCGACAGACCCAGCTGCCTCCGCAATACAAGGGTAATTTTGCTGAATTATTTGATTTTCCCTAACATTTCGTAAGGTCACATTTGCGCCAATTTGTAGTCCGTCGTCAACTTCAGTTATATCATTCATATTAGAAATTGATGTCAGATCGACCAGACTTTGCGGTTGTTCAATGCCCCTTCGAACGTTGACAATCATATCTGTACCGCCCGCGACATAGCGGGCTTCTGCATGCTCGGTCTTTATTTTAATCGCATCGTCTACATTGTCCGGACGATACAGCTTAAAATTCGGCATAAATTCCATAAATTATATGCTCCAAATACTAGGTAACGGATTTTGCGTTGTTAGTGTTTTTCTCCATCAATTCCATCAGTTTATCAGGCGTTACTGGCAGATCAGTTGGTCTTACACCGATTGCGTCAGCTACGGCGTTGGTCAGTGCCGGAATAAACGCGATAAGAGAGGTCTCGCCCGCTTCTTTCGCACCAAAGGGTCCGTTAGGGTCAATACTTTCAATTATACCGACTTCAATAGGTGGCGATTCGATAATAGTTGGAACTCTATAATCCAGCATACTATTAGTAATGCCAAGACCGTTATGATAAAGGGTGCCTTCGGAAATCGCCTGTCCCATTCCCATCCAGACCGAGCCTTCGATCTGGCCTTCAACGCTCAGTGGGTTGAGAGCTTTTCCAACATCCTGTGCTGCCCAGACTCTTTCTACTTTTATTTCAGCTGTATCTGGATCTACACTAACTTCTACCACCTGAGCCGCGTAGGCGTACGCCATACTGCCGCTTACCGCTCCACCACGGTATTTTTTTGTGCCCCATGATTCCGGTAGAGTGTCGAAATTACCTTTAACTGTGATCGTTCCTGTACCTTCTAAAGCAGCCGTTACAACTTCATTAAATGTCAGCCCTTCATCTTGTGAACCAGCGCTGTAATATTCTCCAAGGCATTCCACATCGTCAGGGTTTGCATCCAACTTTCTGGCAGCAGCTTCAATCAAAATTTTCTTAAGGTTTGTCGCAGCGTCAATCGTAGCATTGCCAACCATGTAGGTTACGCGAGAAGAATACGAACCGTTGTCTTTTGGTGTGAGTTTCGAGTCACTTGTAATAATTTGGAAACGGGACATATCTAGCCCCAATACTTCAGCAGCACACTGCGTCGTCATCGTGGAAGAGCCTTGACCAATTTCTGGCGCTCCGGTCAATATCGTTATGGAGCCATCCCAATCCAGCTTGAGATGAACTGTAGCGTGCGGTTCACCTGTCCAGTTGACTGGTTTTGAAGCGCCGCTAATGTAATGTCCACAGGCAACACCTAGCCCACGAAATTTACCCATTTTTCCTTTTCTTTGGTTCCATTGGCTTTCTTTTTCAACCCAATCCAAACATTCGGGAAGTCCATAACTGTTTATAAACATCTCATTGAGAGTTTCGTAATTTGGACCCTTCAAAAGGTTCTTGCGGCGGATTTCAATAGCATCAATTTTCAGCTTAGTAGCTATTTTGTCTAATAAAGCTTCAAATGCATATCTGACATTAGTTATACCGTGACCGCGCATCGCACCTGGCGGTGGCGTATTCGTCAATACGCGAAATCCCTTGTAGCGGACAGCGGTCAAATCGTACAAGCCAAACAGTAATCCCCCGGAATACAAAATCGTTACGACGCCATAACCACTGTAGGCACCCCCTCGTTGTATAGCCGTATAGTCTACGGCCGTAATGGTGCCGTCTTTCTTTACGCCAATTTGCATTTCAATATCGGTTTCGGGTCGACCACGATGGGTTATGAACGTTTCCTCGCGAGATACTGTTAGCCTTACGGTTCCATTTGCAGCGCGAGCCACCAATGCACAAATTAGCGTGACATTTAGACTCTCGGTTCGACAACCAAATCCTCCCCCAACAAATGGTTTAACCACACGAATTTGCGCTTCATCCATTTTCAATACTTTTGCTAGCATTAGATGATCATAGTAGGGGACTTGGGTGCTGGCACGGACCGTGATAAATTCTCGTTCAGCATCATATTCTGCAATTGCCGCATGCGGCTCACTTTGAACCTGGCAAACTTCCGCGCAATTAAAGCTCTCTTCAATAACAAAATCAGCGTCGGATAAGCCCTTATCGACTTCTCCAAGTTCGAAGTCGACCTCACGTTCTATATTTCGTGGTCGGTGGTCATGAAGGTCTACGGTTCCTTCTGCCATGGCGTCTTTGGAAGTAAAATATGCTGGTAGTTCTTTATATTTAAACTTTATGAGATCTATGGCCTTTTGGGCAGTCTCTACATCAATTGCTGCAACACATGCGACAGGTTCACCACGGTAACGGACCTTGTCACGGGCAAGTGGAAATTCGAAGCGGGCAATCGGAAGGATACCAAAAGGCTCGTCAGTTTCATCTCCGGTAATGACAGCTTTAACACCTGGTAATAGTTTGGCTTCTTCTATGTCAACTTTGATAATTTCGGCATGGGCAACTGGACTACGAAAAATTCTCCCTACAAGGCAACCAATTGGCATAAAGTCACTAGAATATTTTGCTTTACCAGATACTTTTTCAGGGCCATCGACAAGTGATTTACGAATGCCAATTGATTGAGAAGGTTTTATCTCATTCATAGCGCCTGACCGCTCATTTTCAGCTCATCGGCAGCAGATTGAACAGCCTCAATGATTTTTACATAGCCAGTACAACGGCAGATATTAGAAGCAAGACCGGCCCGGATCTCTTGCTCGTTAGGATCTGGATTTGTTCTGAGTAAGCCTTCGGCAGCCATAACCATTCCCGGTGTACAGAAACCACACTGCGCGCCAAGTTTTTCGTTAAAACCGCGTTGTATTGCTGATAATCTACTCTCTTCGGACAGGGATTCAATCGTTTCAATCGCCTTGCCATTACACTTTGCGGCTAAAGTTAAGCATGCATGTTGAGGAGCATTATCGATTAGAACCGTGCAGCACCCACATTCACCGCCATCGCACCCAATTTTTGTTCCGGTGAGGCCTAGCGTCTCCCTAAGAAAATCCGCCAGTAAGAGACTATCCGAAACGATATTGTCGCTTGCTCGCCCATTAACAGTGCATGACAAATTCGTTTTATTTTTTATTTCCGCCATTTATTCGGTCCCAAACATTTTTAGTGAATTATTTCCGGTGCATCGGGATTAGAGTGAGCAAGAAGGAGACTTTGGTCAACTTCAATAGAAACCTTCGTCATATCCGTAGCTAATTTTCTTTGCCAATCTTTAAAGATGTTATTCAAAATACTCTGTCCATTCTGGCGGACATTGCCGTATCCACGGGCCCAAATAGAAAGTCGTGCGGTACGGCATGCTAGGTCATAATCACTCTCTGCAGCAATTTTAACAGCCCCTAGCCAATTCAAAATATGGTTCTGTTCTTCTCTATATTGTGAACTGCTTCTGCGTAGGAACCTCAAAGAAGCCATAAATTTTAAAAGAGTAAAACCAAAAATTGTTCCAGTTGGCATGTGAAGAGCCAGTCCTTTGCCTCTATCGAGTCTATTCCATTTTGGTACAACCCAGGATAGAGAGGGAGGAAGTATCCCGATAAATTCATCTCGACCCGGTTTAAAGTAATCGGTTAATTTCAGGGGAGTATGTACATCTACACCAAGTTCCTGACGTATCCTGTCTAAGCGGCCAGGGCGGGTTTTTAGTTGCGCAACGCGAATTATGTCCTCAAAACTCATCCAAATGGCAAGTCGTTTGATAATTTCTTTGGTCAATTTACGAGACGGGTGGGTGTCGATATCAACAACGGTGTTAACACGTTCAAGGTAAAGAGACGCGTAAGCCTCATCCTGATAATCCAACAATTTGGCAAAACCGTGGCCGAGAAGGTCGCGCAGTTGCTCAGGATAAGCAGAAATTGTTTTCTCAAACGATGCAGGTACAGGCTTATAGGGCCTTTCCGCATCGGGCTGGGACGCGGAGCCACCGGCTCTTACCGTCTCAAGGCCGATATCATATCCTTCAAGGTTGGAGGAGACTGACACACCCTTATTACGAATTGCATGACGCCCGTCTTCGTCATCCAATGGCAAAATACCGCTTCCAATGATAGAGCCGAACATAACAGAATTAATACGGCTGGCTGTGTCGCCGGCAAGACTGTCAATATCAAGTCGAACAAGTTTTTTGGAGGCCTTTTCAAGGCTTTCCATCATTGGTTTATCATTGATCGTACCGTCACCGGCCGCCATTTTTTCGGCGGTCGAGTAAACCCTTTCAGTTCCCGTAATGACTGTCGTGGTTTCGGTTATGTAGCCCCGTTCAAGTGAGCGCCCTGCCTCTGTTGGTTCCAAAGCTGCTATGATATCTAGATCGCCGGTACCGGGGAAAAGGGTAAATATTGGTTCTCCTGGAGGGTTTTTTTCTGGAAATAATTCAAAATAATAGGTCGTTGTACCTGTTCGTTGGGCAACACCGGGAGTGGATGTAGCTTGAGCCGGGTAGCCTGAATGGTGGGCTGCTTCAACCAGCCAATCGGCGAGCACACCTCCACCTTGTCCGCCAAGTGCGCCGAGTAAGATACAAATGGGTCGATCAGCTACCATTATGCTCCTACGGCAGTAAGAAGGCTGCGGTTGATTTTTGAAAATATAGTACGCAGGACCCCGGGATTGCGAATGGCTTCGGCCTTATAAAATGAGGGGCAAAGCTGTGCTGCATGTGCAACTTCTCCGCAATGCCCGCAAGCAACGCAACCATCATTTACGTGAGCTACGGGTGTTTCTTTAAAAGGGTCGCTACTCTCTTTTAGTGTTAGTGAAGGGCATCCGTTCAAGCGCATACAGGAATGATCACCGGTGCATACCTCTTCATCAACGCCAAATATTTCCTGGATGACTGTTTTCCCCGTGTTGAGGGCCTCGGCTTTTGCGGGGCGTTCCCTGCGCTGACGGGCTAGCATGCACTCATTATTAGAGATGACAACGCGCAAGCCTTGGTCACGAGCATCCAGCGCGTCAGCAATGACATTCTTGGCGTCTTGTAGGCTATAAGAGTCTACGTATTTAATCCATTTAACGCCGACGCCTCTCAGCGCATTTTCTATAGTGACAAGAGATGACAATCCTTTGGGCGTAATGCCTGAGGAAGGTAATAGGTGTTGACCAGTGGCCGCAGCATAGCCGTTATCGAGTATAATGAGGACCGAGTCGTATTCGTTCCAGCGGGCATTGATGACACCTGTGGTTAGGCCATTATGCCAGAACCCTCCATCTCCCATAATAGCTACATTAGGTTGGTCTAAATTTGGACCTATGGCGCCACTGCTCGCAAGCGATAAACCGTAGCCCATCACGGTATTACCAACATTGAAAGGCGGCAAGGAACCAAATAAGTTGCAGCCGATATCCATCGAAATGTGGAATTTGCCGCGCTCCTTCATCAATAGTTTAAGCGCAGCCATGATGGGGCGTTCCGGACAACCCGTGCAAAAAGACGGTGGTCTTGGTGGCATAGGTTCGACAATGTATGATTGCGCCACGACTTTTTCATTTTCTATGGCTGCTTCAGCCAGTCCGGCAACGGATTGTTGACCATCCGGCAAGACTTCCGTCAGAAAACTTGCGACCCCTTCGCGTACCACGTTAGAGACATATTCTCCCGCCATCGGCAGCAAATCCTTCCCATGGATAACACACTCTATTTTACCACGCTGGGCAATTTCCGCGATTTGGGACTCGATAAAATTTGGGTTTCCTTCCTCCACCACCAAGATTTGATCCTTATGCGTGATGAAAGTTTCAATTTCCTCTGGGATCAGTGGATAAACCAGATTAAGGCAAAGAATGGGCATTTCCGTATTTCCAAACGCATCCGCCATCCCTAATCTCCGTAATGCCCGGAGTACTACGGAGTAGGTTCCGCCTTGGGTGATGATGCCATATCTACTTCCATCGCCGGGGAAAAATTCATTGATACTATTTTCCTGGGCGAAACGCCGAGCCGCTGGAAGACGTTCGTCAAACTTTGCTTTTTCGTGTCGATAGGTCGCCGGGGGTAACACTATTTTTTCAAGATCATAATGCTGCTCTGGCACAGGGTTATTAGCGTTGTATAGAGCAACCTTGTTATCTTTTGTTCTGAACGTTCCTGTTAGATGGCAGGCCCGGATCCGCATGTTTAGGAAGATGGGCATTGAGCAGGCTTCGGACAATTCAAAGGCTTGTTCAGTCAATTCCACCATGCGCGTCATGTTATATCGTGGGTCAATTAGTGGTATCGATGATTTCATGGCAAAAGTATAAGTTCTCTCCTGCATGATACTGGAACCCTCGCCGTAATCATCTCCCAATATAATCAGTGAACCGCCGACGACACCGGATGATCCTAAATTGGAGAGGGCATCAGATGCTACATTGCTACCTACGACTGATTTCCACGTTACGGCACCTCGTATCGGGTAGGTGACAGAGGCGCTTAACAAGGAAGCTGCACCAGCTTCCGACGCCGATTGTTCATAATGTATTCCCATGGGTTGGAGTATTTCTTCGCTGGCATCGGCTAAAACATCAATAAGATGGGACATTGGTGCGCCGGGATAACCTCCGACATACGAAATGCCTGATTGAAGAAGTGCCTTAGTGATTGCGAGAATACCTTCACCATGAAATGTATCACCATCAGACAGGAGCAATTTTTCGATTTCTTTTTTGAAAGAACGCTCACCAGAGGCGAGTACTTTGGCTAATGCTGTGCCGCCATCCATAAATTATTCCGCCATTTATAAACGCCGTTATCAATTCCAAGAAAACTTATTGTTCGGCAGTCGAACAATATATTTAATCATATTTGAGAACTATGTTGTGGACAATAAAAATGTATTAGTAGTGAGATATTCAGGTTTTCAATATTGATTGACTAACAAAATACTCCTATCACAACGTAATTGGCAAATGAAAACAGTTGTTGGTTTGGCGAGAGCTATAATTGTTGGAATAATTTAAATATGGCTTTAGAGAAATTTCAGACCCAAATAGGAAATATCACGAGTGCAATTGTTGGCGAGAAGCTAGACATTTCTTTGACCAAAAAATTGAACCATATGTTTCCACCAGATGGTCCCATTTTTCAGGGTGTTAAGGCAACTTGTATCTCCGCAATTGAAGAAGGTTGGATGTGCAACCGTGGTGATGACAGCTTAAAATTTGGACGCATAATTAAAGATCTCGACGGTTTTAGTGTTGACGTCGTGCTGATGAATAACGTAGTCGGTCCTCACCATCGGCATCCAGAGGGGGAGATCGATATGATTATGCCCTTATCAGATGACGCTAAATTTGATGGTAATGGCGTTGGCTGGTTGGTTTACGGACCTAATTCTGCTCACCAACCGACCGTGACTGACGGAAAAGCGATTATTTTATACTTGCTGCCGGATGGTGCTATTGAATTCACTGATATCTAAGTGGTCAGTTCCGCTCCAAGGTTGATAGATTTGCTCAGTTCATCTGAATTAATTGCGAGCTAATTCAAAGCTTTGGCGTGGGGCATAAAAAAAACTAACCTAAACAGTCGTTTCCCTATACCATCCTAGAGCTTCAATAACCGGCTGATCGGTAATTTCCAGAAGAGTGGCATTGATGGAAGCGCGGTGGTTGAAGAGTTTCCATGAGGGAACAGCAATTACATCTCCTCGCTGCCAATTAAAAGTTTTGTCTTCCACTTTAGTTGTGCCACTTCCTTCTGCGCATATAAACAAATGGTTGGCAGTGGATTTGACAGGATTTACAGTCATATGCTTGTCGAAGCGTTCTATATACAGCCTCATCGTTGGTATAGACGGTGTTTGAAGTTGAAGTCGCTTCCCATATCTCCCATTTGGATCGGGCACCAAATCCTCTAATTGGAGATCGAGGTCTCTCCATCTAATGTGATGATGTGATCCTTCCTTTATCGGCATTTCTTTATAATCTTCATCCCGAACCTCGAAGAATATGGTTTTTAAAGCCGCAACCAAGGGATCATCCAGGAAATCTATCCAAAAAGCTGGTGCCTCCAAGTTTTCATTTCCTAGACCATGCCACAACCAATTTGGAGTTAAAATTATGTCGTTGGGCTCCATAAAAACTTTTTTGCCTTCTAGAGTTGTAAATGCGCCTTTACTCTCCAGAATGAAACGTCCTGCATTGATGGTGTGCCTATGAGCTCGTGCGAATTCTCCAGGAGCAACCATTTGATATGAGCAGTGTATGGTATTCAAACTCGTACGTTTTTCGGCAGCGGAATTTGCCATCCGAATGTTACGACGTTCTGCAACCCTCGGATTAATACTTGTTGCAGCCGCTTCCAGCAGGGCGCGGCCCGTTTCCCAATTCCATGTATCTGGTTCGAAATCATGAAGAGGTTCAGGCCGTAATCCGCCCTCTCCAATCCATCCTGGGATAAACCCAGCGTCGATGATGGCTTGATCCCGCTCTTCGTCACTTGCGACCCGCAGGACCTCACCTGTTTTTTCATTTTCCATACTGACTACCCTAAATATTGAGTATTTGATCAGGTAGCTTTACCTACCTTAAACACTATGAGTGGTATTTGTTGAACATTATTGCCTAAATCATTATTACCATTAAATAGTTTGTCGCCAACCCACTGGGAGCCTTTCTTCCAAAGTTATAACAAACTATACAGTCGAAAAATCGACAATTTGATCATCGTTACCAACCTTACCACTTAATTGAGATCCGTTGAATTATGGAGTAGGTTTCTACGTACAGTATCAATGAACGGCTTGGGTTTTGCCAGGGGATGATATGTTACTAACAGGCAGGGAATATTTGGAAAGTATCAGGGATGGGCGGGCGCTGTACGTGGGGAGCGAGCGCATCGAAGATCAAACCGTCCACCCGGCTTTCGCAGGTTGTGCCGGGACCTATGCCGCCCTCTACGACATGAAAGCAGATCCCTCCAACAGCGATGTAATGACCTTCGAGGAAGATGGTGAACACTTCGCAACCTATTATCTCCGGCCCAGGAGCCAGGGGGATTTGATCCGGCGTAATTGTGCACACCGGATGATTGCAGATTTCTGTTTTGGCCTTATGGGACGAACTCCCGATGCAGTTGCTGGTAATATCTCCGGTCTCGCCATGAAACCGGAAGTGTTTGATAGTGAACCTGGTGGCTTTCGTGAAAACCTTCTTCAAATTTACGAGCACATGCGACGCGATGATATATTTGCGACCTATGCGGTGGTTCCGCCGCCAGGAGCTCGTAATAAGGAGTATTACCAATCAGCTGGTGTTGCCCAACCCGCATGCAGGGTTACGGGAGAGGATGACAAGGGCGTTATACTCAATGGTATGAAGTTTTTGGCTACCGGCGCGGCTTATGCTCATGAAGTGCTTGTGGGTAATATTATGCCTCTAGAGCCTGATCAAAAAAAGGAATCAATTACTTGCGTGATCCCACTAAACCTTGAAGGTTTGACACTTTGGTCACGCCCACCTCTAAACCGAATGGACACAAATCCATTCGACAACCCACTCACGACCAAATTTGATGAATCTGATTGCATGCTAACTTTTAATGACGTGCATGTCCCTTGGGAGAAGATAATTGTTCACGATAATGCACCCTTATCGCGCAATATTTATACCCAAACGCCATCACATGTTATGGCCAACCACCAATGCAATGTCCGTTTTCATTCCAAGATGCGTTTTTTAGTGGGTCTTGCCAGCTTGATAACCAAAGTAACTGGTGCTCGCGATATTCCCGCGGTGCGCGAAACTCTTGCCAAACTCGCGGCTATGGAAGCCGGGTATGGAGCTATGATAGATGGGCAACTCTATAGATACCATGAGGTTGATAATGGCTATGTACTTTTTAATCGTCGCGCTCTTTATGCTGCGCTCCATTGGGCCATGGAAAATCATTCACATTTAATGGATACTGTCCGTGAGTTGCTAGGTGGGGGGCCTTTCCAATTTCCTGCGAGTATTGATGTGATGAAAGATCCATATCTTAAGGAGATGTTTGAGAACTATTGGTCCACTGGCGACTACGGCGCGAAAGAGAGAATGAAGTTCTTCAAACTTGCATGGGACTTAGTAGGTTCGGACCATGCAAGCCGCGCCACATCTTACGAAAAATTTTATGTTGGTCCGGCGCACGCTGTTCGAAACTACAATTTCGTAAACGCGCCTTGGGAAGAATTGCACGGTATTGCTGAAGGATTGATGGATACCTACGATATTCCGAGTGATGAAATGCTATTAAATGATGGCGGAACGTGAGGATGATAAGAGGAGATGATGCATGAACCAATTTACCAAAGGCCAAACAGTAGTCATTGGGCCCGAGGAAGGAGAGTCCTTCTGGCAACCTATCCCGTCGACTGGATTTATCACCAGTAAGATTACACCTTATAATTCGCCTTATGATTCCTTCTCAAGCGGTATACAGGTATTAGAACCAGGAAGCAGTGTTAGACAGCATGCGCACGAACGTAGCCACGAATTAATATTTATCTATGATGGAGAAGGGTATGCTGAAGTTGATGGAGAGAATTATGAGCTGCGACAGGGCTCTATGATGGTGGTTGGTAGAGGGACACAGCATATGATATTCAATGCCGGAAAAAATCACTTGAAAATGATGTGGGTTATATTTCCACCGGGCCTGGAAGACTGGTTTCGAGCGATCGGCAAACCTCGGACTTCCGGAGAGCCTGCCCCGGAACCTTTCGAGCGGCCCGATGATATTTCCTCAATCCAAGATCAACAACGCTTCGTTCGCCCAAAAGACTGAACTAGGCAATTATTGTTTACAATTTTAGTTGGCTACACGCCGAGATAGCGATGTTTTATTTCTTCGTTAGAATTAAGATTATCCGAGTCTCCTTCCCAGACCACGCGGCCGCGTTCGATGATGTAGTGATGATCACCAACACGGGTCAGTGCATCGACGTTTTTATCGATGACCATTATTGACTGGCCTTGAGCCCTCAACCCCTCTAAGCAACGCCAAATTTCATTTCGTATTAAGGGTGCTAGACCTTCGGTTGCCTCATCAAGGATAATCATTTTCGGATTTGTCATGAGCGCTCGGCCAATCGCCAACATTTGTTGTTCTCCTCCGGATAACTCGTTCCCCATAGCATCTTGCCGTGCCGTGAGCGCAGGGAGGAGATTTAGCACTTTATCAAGTGTCCAAGGTTCGTTAGAACCGGACCGGTTATCGGCAGTAGCAATTAAGTTCTCTCTAACCGTCAAGTTGGGAAATACTTGCCGACCTTCAGGAACAAGCCCAATTCCTAGTTGAGCTATTTTAAAGTCTTCCATGCCCGTTATATTTATATCGTCGAAAATTATGGAACCGGCATTTACGACAGCTTGTCCCATAATTGAACGGACTGTCGTTGTTTTGCCCATGCCGTTGCGGCCCATCAATGTCACTAACTGACCTTCCTTGATTTCAAGAGATAAACCAAAAAGAACTTGGCTCGTACCATAGGCTGTTTCAATGGAGTCAATCTTAAGCATTTGAATTCTCTTAATCCTCTCCGAGATAGGCGGCTTTTACATCCGCATTTTTTCTAATCTCTTCCGGAGTTCCGGTACCTATTACTCTTCCGTAAACGAGAACAGTTACGCGGTCTGCAAGGCTGAAGACAGTGTCCATATCATGTTCAATTAGCAACATGGAAATTTCACCCTTAAGAGTTTCTAAAAATTTACGCATGCGATCAGAATCTTCCGCACCCATGCCGGCAGTGGGCTCATCCAGAAGCAACAGTTTAGGATTTGTGGCTAATGCCATTGCGATTTCTAACTGGCGTTGCTCCCCATGGGCAAGGTTACCTGCAATGATGCGAGTTCGTTTCCCTAAACCGACACGCTGTAACATTTCTTGCGCCGGTTCGATAAGTTTGGGGTCGTTGGAAGCATTTTTCCAAAAATGAAAACTGTG
>PTLH01000063.1 GCA_002938035.1 Alphaproteobacteria bacterium MarineAlpha3_Bin6 | reverse complement strand
CGGTAATAGTGATTTTAAAGGATTTTCCTAAAGTTTTTACCTATTTTAAGTTCCACCAGCAGTCTCGCATATATGCTACATAGTCATCCGGGTTTATGGTTGTGGATTTTTCAAAAAGTGCCATGACAGGATTGTCTTCAATGTCAATCTCAAAGCTATCAGTGAACCGATTCCAAAAATTGAAAAACCCTGAGGTAAAAGCGATCTCAACAATTTGTTCATTGTTATAGTACTTTTTTAATTGCTCTAGGGCTGCCCTATGCTCTGGAGATTTACCTGGAGATCCTTGATATTGCTTCTCCGTCATCACCTCAGCCCACTTCATAGCAGCTTTCTCAGAGGCTGAAAAATGCTCAGAGTTCTGATAATCGCCAGAGACCGCTGCGATCATCTCTTCTGAAAATCCTAACGCCCGACCGAGCGTTACATTATGACCTGTTCAATATTTACAACCGTTTAGTGTTGAGGTTTTTAAGATAACCAAACATTTGGTTCGCTTATTTAGGACGTTGGATATTTCTTCGCGTAGGCCTGATACAATAAAACTGAATAAAGACTGGGCGATTTTTGGTGTATGGCTGGCCACTCGCACAGCATTAGCCACCCGACCAAACATAATCTTGGAATGGTCAAAAATTACTTTAGCATCTGGAGATGCCTCTTCATCAGGGATGATAGGAAGTAGAGACATTTTATATTGTTCCTTTCTGACAAGAATTAATTTTAATAGGGTTTTTAAAAAATTGTTATCTAGTGTTCCAAACCGTAAATTTAACTTATTAGATTTAATAAATTAATGTACCGTCTTGTTCAAAATAATTATCTAGTAAGTCACTTGTGTCTCGTTAGAAATATTTGAACAAGAAATACACTTAATAATTAAGTTAAATACGGCCTATATGATTTTTCTCAAAATGGAGCAAACCGAATGTCACGTATAAAAATGATAGATGGTGATGAAGTAAAAGGAGAGGTAAAGTTGCTTTTTGATGGCGTGACGGCGATGCTTGGACGTGTACCAAACTCCTACAGAGTATTGGCTCGGGTTCCGCTAGTCTCAAAACTTTTGTTGCCATTTAACGCGAGTATGCAAAGAGAGGGAGCGGGGAGCCTGCTTACAAGTAAGATCAAAGAAATGGTTATTATCAAGACCAGTCATATAAATGCATGCAATTATTGATTTGCGCATAATTCGTCGCTTGGTCAAGCGGCTGGAATTACTGAAGAACAGGTTATTGAAATCGGTACAGATGGGTATTTGGATTCAACTCTTTTTACTAAACGAGAAAAGATGGCCATTCTTTGGGCTGAACATACTACACTGAATACTGCTAAAGAAGATAATGGTGTTTTTGAAAAAGTGAGAGAAGAATTTTCAGAGGAAGAGATCATAGAACTAACATTGATGAGCGGATTTTTTAATTTATTCAATAGGTTCATGGATTCTCTTCAAATACCACTTGAAAGCCAGGGTGAGGTTGACAAAATTAAAAGGTCAGTCCAGTTGGATCCGATTAAGGTGCACAATTACCTCAAAACCGTAGTTGAAGCATGGCCTTCTGATATCCCGGGCCCGAACTCTGATTGAATTTTCGGAATTAGGAAACCCGTAATTTGATTACTACTGTATTCGGGGCGAGATTAACTATAAAACGTCCGGTCCAGTTTTGTCTCCTTTATTTTCAAGGCGTGCTGCTTGAGCGGAAATAAAACTATTTATTGAAGTCGTGTACCATTCAATTAGACCTGACTGGTTGGCCGCGCTCCTATTGACACATAAATCAAGGCGGACGCCATGCCACAGATAGCGATGGCAATAGCCATTGGGATGGCAGTGCCATCGATAAATATAGCAAGAGTTGCCGAAACGAAGGCACCCATTAGATTCTGGAAGAACCCTAGAAATGAAGATGCAGTGCCTGTCATGGCTTTGAAAGGTGTAAGTGCTTTTGCCGTTGATAGCGGATAAAAAAAAGAAAAACCAATGAGAAACACTGCCATGGGAGCAAATATAACCCACGGTTCTTTGATTTCCATCCATGTAAAAATTAGCATGCTCGCTCCACCTAGTGCTTGTAAAAATCCACCTGTTAGGATCAAGGGGTGCATCCCGATTTTATGGACGAAGTGGCTAGAACCGTAGGTCACAACGAGAAGTACTGAAATAACTCCGGCAAAATAGAAACTATAGGTTTGGGGTTCCAATCCGAACGCCGATTTAGCGACGCCTGAAGAGGAGCTTAAAAATGCGACAAAGCCAGCGACGGCGAACCCGCCAGATAACATGCACGTAGAAAACTCCTTATTTTTTGAGATAAACACAAAATTATTATAAAGTTGTATTGGATTTACCGCGGATTTGTCTTTTTTTAAAAGAGTTTCATTAAAATAAAAAAGAACGGCGAAAAACAAACAAGTCGCATAAAAAGTCATAACCAGAAAAACCGACTGCCAACCAAAGTTGGCCACGAGGATCCCACCTAGTAGTGGATTAAATACTGATGCCGACACACTTACGATAAATATCAGAGAGATTAGTTTCCCTAAACGATCGCCTTCGTATTGATCACGAGCAGCTGCGTTGGCAATGATACGACCAGAGGCTAGTAATACGCCCTGAACGAAACGCCAAAGTAAAATAGGTTCCAAAGTGGAGGCTTGAGCAATTGCGATAGTGGTCGCTCCGAATAGAAATAACGTTACCAAGATGACCGGTTTACGTCCCAACCGATCTGATAACGGTCCATACAGTATCTGACCAAAGGCGTTTCCTACAAAAATAGCTGTAAGAGTTAACTCAATGCTTCCAATGCTAACGTGCAAGTCTGCTGCCATATTCGGAACAGCTGGCAAAAATATATCGATAGATATAGGACCAAGCATGGCCAATCCACCCAACAAGATCGCCATTAGTAGGTAAGTTTTTTGTTCTGCAGTGCGCATATGATCTATTTGTCTTTCAGAGGAGCTTGACGCACCAAGAGGTGAAAAGAGGCAAACGAAAAGAAACTGCATCCGGCCAGAGTTAATACCATGGGCATTTGTGTTCCTGCATCAAAAGAGCCTAACCATAGCGTTACTAAAGCCCCTGTTCCTTGCTGAAAAAAGCCAAGAAGTGATGCTGCTCTCCCGGCCATGTGCTGAAAGTTTGACATGGCGCCTGCAGTCATCGGCCCTACTGTTAGCGCAAAACCTATAAGGAAGATAGAAATTGGTCCAAGAATAGAGGTACGTGTCGTTATATCAGCCAGCGCAAGGACCAACAGGAGAATACCTCCAATAGAGATAATTCCAGTTGCCAAATAAAGCAAATTTTTGATACCCAACGTTCGGATTAGTTGGCCCGCAAATAATGCTGCTACAAGATGGGCTGCCATGACTATGGCAAACTGGATCCCGAATATGCTCGGCGTTTCTCCCATAAACCCCATCATAACCGGCGCCAAACCAGCTAAAATTGCGAACAAGCCGCCATAAGCGCCCATACCGCAGAATAGAAAAGATAAAAATGTCCGATCCCGCAGCATTTCTGTAAAATTAGCTATGACTATATCTGGTGTAATGGCCTGGTAATCCTTGGCGGGCAACGTTTCTCTGAAAAATATTAGGCAAACCAGAAAAACAAGACTTCCTATGCATCCCATTAGTATGAAGACTGATCTCCAACCGAATATTTCGGTCAAAAATCCGCCGGAGATAGGACCTACCAGAGGCATAGTCGCCAGGACAATGTATAAATATGAATACATTCTCGCACCTTGGTTTACGGAAAACAGATCCCTTATTGCCGATCGGAAAATTATCATTGTTGAGGCGACCGCGAGACCCTGGAATAGACGTAGTATATATAGTGGTTCCGGACTGGTGATGAGTGATGAGAGAAATGAAGATAATATAAATACAAACATGCCACCGAGGATGACGGGGCGCCGGCCAAAACGATCCGATAAAGGTCCATAAATAATTTGCCCGCTAGCCGTCCCCACTTGCATCATTGCAATTGTTATTAGCAACGTACTTACTTCTGTGTTTAAGTCTTTCGCCGCATCTTCTAATGCCGGTAGGAATGTTTCAAAAGCCAGAGGCCCTAATATGGTGAGCCCGCTGAGAACATAAAAAGTGCGTAAAAAGGGTACATCAGATTGGGGCATTTTGGACCTGTTAGGACAGCTTATCCGACTTCAAAAGGTCAGAACTTTGAGCAACCCCAGTTACCAGTTTACAACATGTATAGGGACAATCATTTATTTATAAGAGATTTCTTTTAATGATTGCAGATAGTAATACGGCAATTGGCATTGTTCGGCACCTGTAATCATTTGGTTAAGATACGCTTTGTTGGGTAGAGGCGGGGAGCGTTCTATTACGCCAATATAAATGTAGGCAGTAATATGAGTCGGAAATTTTCCCTGCTTTTGCACCTTGCGAGTAGTCCTTATATACGTATTACCGCGTTTGTTCGATGGTTGGAACCCCTCGGCTGCATCTAACACTTTCCAATCAAGAGAACCGTTAATTTGATATAGAACTCCGAATACTTCGCCTCCAGTAGATGGGACAATATTTGCTACACCACAGCGTCGGCGCTTTGATCTTAAAGTAAATGAAATCTTGTGATCGGGAAGCAGGGCAACGCAATCAAACCGAGACGATGGACATCTCATCTTCATTTGGCGGGGATCCATGTTGGAGCCGTATGCAAAATAAAACATTGACAGAAGTTTTTAACCCCAAACCATTTTGGCAACTTCCACAATGCGGGCTAACTTGGCCTTTTCTATTTCTGTGGTTACAGGATTGCCGGCAACCGTACTTGCAAAACCGCATTGTGGGCTTAATGCTAATTGCTCTAGGTCGATATATTTGGCAGCATCGTCAATACGAGCACATAGGTGGTCTATACTTTCCAGCTCAGGGAGTTTGCTTGAGACAATACCAATGACAACAGTTTTACTCTTGGGCACATGACGAAGGGGCTCAAAATCACCTGAACGCGGGGTATCGTATTCCAAAAAGAACGCGTCCGCTTCAAGCTCATTAAACATTTTTTCTGCCACTTCTTCATAACCGCCCGAAGACAAAAAGTGACCTTTGTAATTACCCCGACACAGGTGGATGGCGGCTGAGACAGTCGGTGCCCGGTTTGCCAAGCAACTATTAAATAGTTGGATATAGTTTTGCAGGAGTTTAGCGGGGTTCATACCGACTGATTCTAATTGATTTTTTATATTTACGTCACACAACATAGCTAAGGGCACATCGTCTAATTGAATATAGGCCGCACCGTCTTCAGAAAGCGCGGCAATTTCTTCTTGGTAGACGGTAGCTAGATCTTCGAAGAAAGGTTCCACACCATCATATGCACTGGGGTTAATGCCTTTATCTAGACGCCAAAGATGCATGGAGGGTGGTGATGGTAAAGTAATTTTGGGCGTTTCAGAGGTATGAGCCTTAACAAAGGCGAATTCATCACCAGAAATTGACTGGGTTCTTTTTACTTTTTCTGCAACGTGGGGTGCGGTGAAATTTTGCTTATGTCCTTGGTTATTTTGGAACGTGAAAAGAGCATCGCGGACTTCCAAACCATCAACTCTTTCTACGAACCGTGACCAATAGGATGCCCGCCTAAACTCGCCATCAGTAATTGATTTGAGACCAACATCTTCTTGGAGCTTGATGACCTCGCGGATTGCTTTATCCTGTATCGCACTAAACTCTTCCTCCACAATTTCACCATTCAGAAATTTTTTGAATCCTTGAGTAATTTCTTTAGGACGTAACAAACTACCAACGTGGTCAGCTCTAAACGGAGGTTTTGATCGTTCCATCATCGTAATTTTCTCTAATTCAAATTATTGTGTTCTCTAACTACGGTTTCTACAATTTACTCGAAATGAGTCAAACGCAACATTCAAGAGAGGACAAACATGTCTGATAACCGAGCTGGACAAACACGTGCTAATTGGCTTGAAACAATCGAAAAACACAAACTTGATTCCGAAATTCCAGGTTCTGAAGATTATTGGTCCCCAGCCTTGGATTGCGCAAGTCGCGATTATCTCATTTCAATCCAAAATGAAAAGCTGAAGGCAGTAACACCCTTTCTCTATGAAAATAGTGTCTTTTACCGTCGTAGGTTCGATAGGCTCGGTTTAGCACCTACGGATATATTGACTGTTGAAGATCTCCCTAAATGGCCCGTGGTTGATAAATCTGAGATGATGACAGATGCAACAGCAAATCCGCCCTACGGCACTTATTCGACGTTGGATGAAGATCTTTGGAAAAAAAGAGGCTGGATGATGTTTTCATCTTCTGGATCAACGGGTGTCCCCCGCGTATTTCGTTATTCTCAGATTGATCGGGAACTTTGGGCTTGGGCGAATGCAAGGGCGATGCATTCTTTAGGTATTAGGCCAAACGATACTGTCCTTATTTGTTCAGGATATGGTCCCCACGTTTTTGCCTGGGGCGTGCAATTTGGTCTCGCTAAAATGAACGTTGCCACTATTCCTGGCGGCGGAATGACGGGTGAAATGAGAGCTCGTATAGTAGATCGTTTCAAACCTACTGTGATATGCGGAACGACTTCTTACGCCTTACATCTGGGACGGATTATGGAGGAGCTTGGACTGGATCCATCGGAGAGTAGCGTTAGGCTAATGTTAGTGGGTGGAGAACCCGGTACGGGGGTTACCAATACGCGTAATCGGTTGCAGGGTCTTTGGGATGCAACGATGGCCGAATTCTATGGGTGTACTGAGGTTTCGCCTCATTGCGGGGGATATTCTTGCCCAGCGTCGGAAGCTAAGGATGGAACGATAAGCACCCATCTTATGGAAGACATACAGATTTGGGAGTTAGTGGATGCAAATACCAAAGAAAATGTAAAGGAAGGGCATAAGGGATTGACGGTTTGCTCTAGTCTTAATTCTGAGAGTTCTCCGCAACTCCGGTTTCTAGTGGGTGACTATACGACCTATACGAAAGCCAAATGCCCGTGTGGACGGACCCATTTGCGTGCGGTGGGTTCGTTTTCTGGTCGGGCAGACGATCTAATCAATCTCCGTGGTATCAAAATGTACCCAATCCAAATTGAGCAGGCTGTGAGGTCAATTGATGAAATTGGTGATGAATATGAGATCGTAATTAACACGAACAAAGATGATCTTGATATCATGACCGTACGGGTGGAACACACCGACAACGTTACAAATGCTGTACAGCATGCCATTCAAACAGAATGTGAAATCCGTGCCGAAGTGGAAGTACTACAACCTGGTACACTGCCTAAGACAGAGTTCAAGGCAAACCGCATTCGGGACGAAAGAAATAAGTAGTACGCAGAACCAGTATTCAAACCAATATAGAGCTCAGCATGGCGTTTTGCATTCCCAGTATATAAATTTGTTAACGCGCTTCGGTAATTGTCGGGATTCAGAGTGCGAGAGAAGCCAGGCTTGGCGGCAGTTTGAGAATGCTGGAAGAGATTTTAACATATCAAAAATTATCTAGTTGGTGCTATTCGATATATTTTTGACGAATACGAAGGGGGTGTAGGCGTCTCTATCAAAAAACGGCCACACCCAGCTCATGAAGTTTTAGATTTAAGCTGAGTAATACATCGCGAATTCCACAGGGTGCGGCGTATGCTCTAAGGCCTGCACTTCCTCTGTGCGGAGATCAATATAGCCATCAATCAAGTCATCCGTAAATACATCCCCCGCTTTTAAAAAGTCGCGATCGGCGTCTAAATTTTCAAGGGCTTCCCGTAGGGACCCGCAAACGGTTGGTACATCAGCGATTTCTTCTGGCGGTAGATCATACAAGTCCTTATCCATAGCATCACCTGGATCCATTTTGTTTTGGATGCCGTTAAGGCCAGCCATTAGCATCGCTGAAAATGCCAAATACGTGTTCGCAGTGGCATCTGGGAAACGGACTTCAACACGCTTGCCGCCTGGACTGGTTGAGTATGGTATGCGGCAAGACGCTGAACGGTTGCGTGCTGAATAGGCCAATAAAACAGGTGCCTCAAAGCCAGGGATCAGGCGCTTATAACTATTTGTAGTTGGGTTGGAGAAAGCGTTAATCGCCTTGGCGTGTTTAATAATACCACCAATATAATGCAAAGCCGTTTCTGATAGGTCAGCGTACATTGAACCGGCAAATGTTGGGGTATTGTCTTTCCAAATTGATTGGTGAGTATGCATCCCTGTGCCATTGTCATCCAAGACTGGTTTAGGCATAAAGGTTGCTGTTTTACCATAAATATGTGCCACCATGTGGACTACATATTTGTACATCTGCATATTGTCGGCGCAACGAACTAACGTATCAAACTTGATACCTAATTCATTTTGAGAAGGTGCAACCTCGTGATGGTGTTTCTCCATCTCAACTCCCATTTCCTGCATTGTAGTGACCATTTCTGAACGGAGGTCATGCATGGTGTCTACCGGTGGTACTGGGAAGTAACCGCCTTTAATGGGAGGTCTATGGCCAATGTTGCCATCCGCAAAATCGGCACCAGAGTTATAGGGGCCTTCCTCGTGGTCTAATTCATAAAATGTGTTGTTCATAGAAACGTTAAACTTGACGTCATCAAACACGAAAAATTCAGCCTCAGGACCGAAGTAAGCTGTATCGCCAATGCCTGTGCTTTTCAAATACGTTTCCGCCCTCTTTGCGGTTGAACGCGGATCACGAGAATACTGCTCACCGGTAATGGGGTCGTGCACATCGCAGAACATTATTAAAGTGGGTTGCGCTGTAAACGGATCCAAGACTGCTGTTGTGGGATCGGGAATAAGTGCCATATCTGACTCGTTAATTGCCTTCCAACCGGCGATTGAAGACCCGTCAAAAAATATTCCATCCACATAAGCTTCTTCATTAATAGTATCCGGTACCTGCGTAAGATGTTGCCATTTTCCGCGAGGATCGGTGAATCGCAGGTCAATGTGGCGGATATCATTTGCTTTCACCGCATCGGCAACGTCATCTGGTGTTTTGCAACTCAGCGACATAATAGTGTTCCTTTCTTTTCGACTGAATATTACAGATTGTAATTATTATTCGGGTTTAATTTTACTAAATGGCTTCCGGGCCGCGTTCTCCGGTACGTATCCTGATAACTTCTTCAATGTTGTAAATAAAAATTTTACCGTCGCCAATACGCCCGGTGTAAGCGGCCGCTTGAATAGCTTCAATGGCTGCATCTAGCTTGGTGTCTTCAATAACAAGTTCGATTTTTACTTTAGGCAAAAAATCAACCACGTATTCTGCGCCTCGATAGAGCTCCGTGTGGCCTTTCTGTCTGCCAAAGCCCTTTGCTTCAACAACAGTAATTCCTTGTAGCCCTATATCTTGGAGGGCTTCTTTTATTTCATCAAGTTTGAAGGGTTTAATTATGGCTTCAATTTTTTTCATTTTGTTTTTTCCACATGAAACGGACGGTTTTCTTTTCTTGCTTTAGATTTCCACACTGGCACAATTACTCCACAATTAGTGCCTACCGTTATGAATTACAACGCATAACCCGTGCCAATTACTAAAATTTGAATTTATTTTTAGTTTTCAATTGGTTACAAATTTAATTGCTAATTTTTAGATCGTTGAAAATATTTTTTGTATATTAATTGGGCAAATGCCTAAAAATAAATCTTAAATTTAACAGAATACGGTACTAATACGCATGGGTGCTTTTAGTTTTTTTGTTTGTTACCTAACTATAATTCTTTGCATTAAGGTTAAAGCACAGTTATTAGCCATCACAGCTATTGACACATGTCATCGAATTCTGAGTCTAACTATTTGACCATCAGTAATCATGCTTTCTTATGATTCACCACAAGGTACGCTATGTTTCTCTATAATAAAAACGAATATATAATTCGCATACAGCAAAATTAATTTGTCTCGAATGGCTTAAGCTTTGAAACCACATAATTCTGTTCTGTCGGGTTATGGGACCAACATCTTCACAGTCATGTCTGCAATGGCAGTTGAGAATAATGCCATTAATCTTGGACAGGGATTTCCTGACACCGATGGTCCTGAGGATATAAGACAGGTGGCAGCAGACGCATCAAAAGAAGGTCCTAATCAATATCCGCCTATGATGGGTATTCCCGATTTAAGGAAATCAACAGCTAATCATAACAACTACTTTTACGACCTTGGTATAAATTGGAAGACTGAAACGATGGTTACCTCTGGCGCAACAGAGGCTTTGGCGGCATGTATTTTTGGACTGATCGAACCTGGAGATGAGGCGGTGATGATAGAACCGTTATATGATTGCTATTTGCCGATTTTGAGACGAGCGGGTGGAATTCCGAGAATGGTCAAGTTAGAACCACCTAATTGGGCATTGCCTTATGATGATATTGAAGCGGCCTTTTCAAAAAAAACCAAATTGCTTGTTATCAACTCGCCCATGAATCCTTCAGCAAAGGTTTTTAGCTTGGATGAATTAACCTTCATCGCTGAGCTCTTAAAAAGATACGACGCCTACGCAATTTGTGATGAGGTGTACGAGCACCTGGTCTATGACAAACGGAAGCATATTCCTCTAATGACCCTTCCCGGTATGCGAGATCGGTGCGTTCGGATTAGCTCCGCGGGTAAAACATTTTCTATGACGGGCTGGAAGGTTGGATATTCTGTAGCCTCTCCTAATATTTTGGCTGCTGCAGCAAAAGCACACCAGTTTCTAACATTCGCCACGCCGCCGAACCTTCAAAAGGCGGTGGCGTATGGCCTCAATAAAGACGAGAGTTATTTTAGATCTATTAGTGCTAACATGGTACTGAAACGTAACCGGCTTGCTGACGGGCTCTCAGAGATTGGCTTCGACGTGATGGAAAGCCAGGGAACCTATTTTCTTGCTGCAGATTATCAACCCCTTGGGTTCAAAGGGGATGATGTGCAATTTTGTACCTATCTTACGAGGGAAGCCGGAGTTTCAGCCGTTCCGTTTAGTGCCTTTTATCAGGGCGATGAGATTAATAATTTTATCCGATTTTGTTATTGTAAGGATGACGCTCTGCTCGATGCGGCATTGGGTAAATTGAAGGCTTATTTGGGGAAGTGTTAGATTGCCGTTAAAATTGGGAGCCCTATAACGGTCGCCAAACGATAATTGAATAAGCTTCCTGAAAAGTTGAGCCGAAACTACTCCGATGAGATTGTATTATTTCAATGTCACCAATTTTTTCGTAATTATGTAATTTATTAAGAAAACCTGATAAATAATTGCGTTTATTATGATAATTTACTGCATCTAGATCAAATTCAAGGGTAGTATCATAAAACTCAATTATTGGTTCAAGGTGGATGCAAACTGCCGGTCGATTGGAGATTAACATGTCTAAAAATGGGCCAAATTTGTCTCCTAGTTGTTCCATTGCAGCAAATGTCACAACTGCTGTGGAATTTGTAATGTTTATATTTTCATTACCATCCAACGTGAACATGTTGAAATTGATGGGTTGAATATTAGAACCTGTTTCTTGATTAATTTGGCCGATCAGCTCTAGTGATGGTTGAACCCAATCACATCCTGTAAGTTTCATTTCTGGAAACATCTTATGGAGCTGCAGTAGATTTGCACCGGTGCCACAACCAAATTCGATAACATGGGAAATATTCGTAAAATAGTTAAAGAATAAAATTGCCTTAAGAAGGCGGAAAATGCGTTTTTCAAAGTCAAGTGTCGTCGCTCTAATGTATCCACCGTATAAACGAAGAATATCATGTTTGAAGTATTGTGGGAGAAGGGTATTCTCGCTTATGCCACCTAACCGGACGCGCTCCAAAATTTCTTGCCAACCTAACTGCCAACGGTGTTGAGCATCTGCACCCGCTTTTTCCACGGTATTATCCATGAGTATTTTTTTTATACGTCGTCCGATCTCATTCGTTTCGACCTCATCCAATGGTAGATAGTGCAAACCAGCTAAATCGTCACACTGGACTACAGCAGACACAATTGTCATGGGTAGTCCGGACATTTTGGTTAAATCAGTTAAAGAGATGGAGTGGAGTGAAGCTTGATCGCTATCAGGATTCATCTACGTCGACAATCTTGAATTCAGCCGCATAGTCGTTCTTAGTCGGACCGTATTCACCAAGAAAAGGCGAGAGTGGTTCTTCAGAGACTAAAATTCGCCTTTGGCCAATATCTGACCACTCCGGGTATGATAAATAATTTTGGCGGCGCGTGCCAGGTGCGTGTTTGTCGCTTATTAGGTTTTCGGAGGCAATAAAACGGAATTCCAATGAAAGCCTCATTCCACAGGCATTTTTTTGCGCCGCGTGCAATAAGAAAGGATCTACAAGGAGCAAATCTCCAGGGTTAAATCCGGCATCATATTCGATCCCATTCTCAATAAGGCTCAGGCCTTCATCAAAGTCATCTAAGGGTTGCATAAGGGATACAGGGAAGGTGAGAGGTTCTATCCACTTTATTCCGATTTTACATGTTCTCCATAAATAGGTAAAAACACCATTATTGCGTTGGCTGGTTCTCCAGTCCACATGTCGCTATGCATTTTTACAGATGCTCTGGGGCGGGTATCTACTGTTGGATCTGGCATACCATTAACCAAGCGGATGTTAACAGGGGCGTGGACTGACTTAATATGAACCTCAAGGTTTAGTGAATTAATAATTTCTACTATTGCAGCGTGAATTTGATTGTAAGCTAAATAAGTTTGTTGCTTTGGGAGAATTAAACCGTTGGGAGTGATATTCGGAAGGTCCAGTATCTCTGAGATGCAGTTATCAAAGAGTCTGTCATGCATATGAAATGAACGACCTTTATAGAAGGCCTCGAGGCTAGCTAGCAAATACAGATTCACCATATTGCGTAGTTTGTCCAGACTGCTGGAATTAAGACGGGTGACCTTTAGTAGAGGGAAGCTGCCATGAAGCGGTTGCAAGCAGGAAGAAATTCTGCCCAGTCTTTGGGCTCGTTCGGAAAAATTTGTCAATGGCTTCATTTTATAGAGTATTTCCCGTAATTTTAAAACTTTTGATTTATGCTTAATCCGATGCCGGAATTGAATCAAGATTGATCTAAACCGCTACACTCGCAAACAATTATATCGAAAATATTAATATGGATTGTATTGTCAGAAGCTTGACTGCTTTGCATAATACAAATCAGTGGCGGGAGTAGCTCAGTTGGTAGAGACCCGGCTTGTGGAGCCGGTTGTCGCGGGTTCGAGCCCCGTCTCTCGCCCCACTCTTTACGTCGCAGTGAAAAAGGGTTGAAGACAAAGAGGTCACCAAGGCCCTGCAGTTTGCTAAATAATTTTCCCATCACGCAAAGAAATCACGCATGATGGCTTGGATGTCGTAATCC
>PTLH01000062.1 GCA_002938035.1 Alphaproteobacteria bacterium MarineAlpha3_Bin6 | reverse complement strand
AATGTTAAACATCAAAGATACCAAATTTCCAGAATTCCTCTTGGTGATGATTAGGGATAATTTGAAGAAATTCAAATGTCACCTCCATCTTGAACTCTTTGGCGACTGACTATGCCAGTTGGTTCTCCCCAGGGTCGATCACTTTTAGAAGTAATAGATCTCTATACACATTTCTATACGCCGATGGGAATTGCGCGAGCCGTCGATGGTGTATCTTTCAAATTGGAATACGGCATCTCACTTGGCATTGTTGGAGAGTCTGGTTCAGGTAAAAGTGTCCTCTCTAGGACAATAATTGATATCCTGGCAAAAAACGGATCCGTGAAGAGCAAAGGAAAAATTTATTTCGAAGGACGTGATTTGCGTTCGTTAACTGATAAAGAAATGCAGGAAGTGAGGGGACGGGATATTGCTATGGTATTCCAGAATCCGATGTCATCCTTAAACCCAGTAAAGAAACTTGGAAAACAAATCACAGAAGTACTCCGGAAGAAAAACGGAATGGGGGTTCGCGACAGCAAAATTCGTGCAATCGAGTTAATTAATTCAGTTGGTATTCCCGACCCGGAAAGACAATTAGGCCGATATCCTATGCATCTATCTGGGGGCATGCGCCAAAGGATCGCGATTGCAATTGCATTGGCAGGTGACCCCAAACTCATCATTGCCGACGAACCTACGACTGCTTTAGATGTCACAATTCAAAGTCAAATTTTGGATCTGCTAAGGGAGCAGCAACTGAAGAGGAATATGGCTTTAATTTTAATTACCCATAACCTGGGTGTCGTCTCCAGCTATACGGATCAAACCGCGGTGATGTATGCTGGTCAAATTGTCGAGAAAGGCCCCACGAAGGAACTCATTAAAAAACCAGTGATGCCGTATACGGAAGCATTAATCAAATCAGCTCCTAATTTGGATGCATTACCCCATTCGAAGTTGAATATAATCCCAGGAATGCCACCAAATGTATTGAATCCGCCGGAGGGTTGTAGCTTCTATCAACGCTGTTCCTACGCTGAAGATCAATGTAAAAGCGAAATGCCGCTTATTAAGGCAAAAGGATGTGGTGAACATACTTACCGATGTTGGTACCCGCTTTAGGGGGAAATCAGGCAGATACAAAAAATGGTAACACAGACCTTACTTTCTTTGAATGACGTTACAGTAGAATTCGTAAATCAGGGTCTACGTTTTAATGCAATTTCGAATATTAATGTCGATATAACTGCAGGCGAAACCTTAGGGCTAGTGGGAGAGTCTGGGTGTGGAAAATCAACAACTGCTAAAGCAATTATACAATTGCCGCCGCCGACAAGCGGTAATATCTTTTTTGAAGATATAGAACTTACTAGATTATCTAACTCAGAAATGCGCAATGTTCGGCGACATCTACAAATAATTTTTCAGGATCCAATTTCCTCCTTAAATCCGCGACGGCGAGTAAAAGATATTGTTGCCGAACCGCTCGTTATATCGGGCCTAAAAAGCAAAAGTGAAATAGAAAGAAAAGTTACTGAAGTGCTTTATTCAGTGGGTTTGGATCCCGATAGCACTATGGATCGCAGGCCCCATCAATTTTCAGGCGGGCAATGTCAACGAATATGTATTGCCCGGGCTTTAATTGTGCGGCCCAAATTAATCATCTGTGATGAACCAGTTTCTTCTCTCGATGTTTCAGTGCAGGCGCAGATACTAAATTTGTTAGAAGATATGAAGGGTGAATATGCCTTAACTTTGATGTTTATTAGTCACGATCTGGCTGTTGTCAAAAATATTAGCGATCGAGTTGCCGTAATGTATCTCGGCAAAATCTGTGAACTGGCGAGTTCCAACGATATTTATGATAACCCCCTTCACCCCTACACTGCTGGTTTGATGGCTACTATTCCTACCATTGAACCATCGGACGGTGCCAACAAAAGAAAGCATCAAATAGCTGGAGAGATTCCATCACCACTTAATCCGCCATCTGGTTGTAATTTTCGTACAAGGTGCCCGTATGCCCAAGATAAATGCCGTCAAGAAGAACCTCAATTTAGAGAGTTGATGAATGGACATTTCGTTTCTTGCCACTTTCCACTTTGAGCCATTGCTCTGACAAATGTGTAAAAGCTGTTTCACCATGCTTTCAGGTTAAATGTCCAATTAAACTACGTTAATTTGTTATTTTCCCGAACTGTTTATCTTCAAGTGAGCAGTTTGATTTTGTTTTAGGTAGAATCTAATCCAAATGAAGCGAATTGGTGGTATTTAGTTAATCATTCAATTATGCAAATCGCGGTCGATGCCTCCTTACTCCGCAATATATTTCTGTTTAAAACTATACTATGGGAAATAAGAATTTCTGTTTATGCCTGAATTTTATACACCCGCAAAAAATGCATGGCTCGGTTGATCATAAAACATCCGGTAATGTGCATGGCTGAGTTGATTAATGATCGCTACTGCAACGCCGTAAATCGGTTTATACGCCTTCCTAAATCCAACAAATCAAAGGAAAAAGTACAAATGATTATATTAAATCCAGCTAAGGTAGATGGGATTAGGGTTTCTAAATTTGTCAACCTAGTAGCCTTTCAGTTTAGCAAGTTTCCCTGGCAAGCGTTGAGGGACATCTTCTGGAGATGGACTGAAGCCTGTTATGAAGCGTGGAAAGCTAACGACATGAGCAATCATGGGCGTTGAGGGAGACGAGGTAAAATGAATTTTCAATATCAGGTAGCCAATACACTTATAAAACCGCCATTAGAATTGGCTAAATCTGCAGCCAGGCGTGATTTGGAAGATTGGGCAAAAAAAATAAATGGTCCTCGAAACAAAGATCAAGGTAACGTCAAAACACCATCATCACTTTTAAAAATCTTGTTAGATTGGACTGAAGCCTCCTACAAAAACTGGGAGAAGGGCGGTGGGCATTTGACCCGGTGGCTCTAATCCGACGGAATTCAAATTCGATAGGTTTACCAATTCAAAGTTCACACCAAGACTGAGCTAATTTAAGGTACGCTTCCACAGCTTGTTCAATACGATCAATTTGGCAGTATTCGTCCGTTTGATGTGCCATAAGGGGTTCTCCCGGACCTAATATGACAGTTGGCGCTCCCCCGTAGGCAGGGGTCAGGGCGGCCGCATCAGTGAAATATGATGCAGTACGGGTTTCAATCTCTCCACCTAAAATTGGTGTCATTATTTTAAATACTTCCCGTATCCAAGTATCATGGGGGTTAGTCCAAATTGCACCGACATTTACCAATGTATCAATTTCAACCTCTTCACCCAGATAACTCTGGAGGCCTTCTTTTACTTGGCTGTGCTGCTGACTTGGGATAGTACGGATATCGATCCCGACTTCCGCTATGTCGGGAACTGAGTTAATATTCATGCCCCCCTCTACGGTTCCAACGTTTAGCGTGGGTTTTCCTAAAATTTCGTGACGGGCAACGTTGAAGTCGAATTCCTCAAGTTTAGTAATGGCACGAGCCGATTTGTATATGGCATTCTCACCTAATTCGGGCATTGATCCGTGGGCGGTGATACCTTGGCTTCGAGCTTTCAGCCAAAGAGCACCTTTATGACCAATTAATGGGTAATTAGCAGAAGGTTCGGCAACGATGATAGCGCCCGCTTCCCCCAATACATCTCCTTGCTTCACCAATTGAAATGCCCCCTCACAACCGGTTTCCTCGCCTGCAGTAATGACAAGAACTACTCCGGGAGTATTTTTAAGGTGAGGCATCAACTCAACCATCGAAAAGACGAATGCTGCTACGCCGCTCTTCATGTCGCTAGAACCCCTACCGTAGAGCCGATTGTCTTCAATATGAGCGGCGAGGGGATCTTTTGACCATTTCATTGCACCCAATGGTACGGTGTCGATGTGGCCTGTGAAGCAAAGGGGTGGCTTACTACCATCGCCGGCGCGAGCGACTAGGCTTGTGCGATCTTCAGCGAAGTCATGGTAACTGACAAAAAATCCGGCACTCTCTAATATCTCGCCCAGATAGTCGGCGCATGGTTTTTCATTACCTGGTGGATTGATGGTGTTGAAACGTATTAGTTCCTGGGTGAGGTCAAGGGCAGATTTCAGTTGGGTCATAATCACCCTATTGTTTTTTTAAAGTTGTTCCGCAGGATAATTCAAATGCTGCAGCATAGGCCTTATGTTCCTCCTCATCTTATCAAGCATTTCTAAGCGGGTCGAGTTGGCTCTAAGCCGCGAGATTAATTTAATAGCCATGGTGGTGCTATGAAAATTCCAGTTTTGTCGCTTAAAAATTAGTTTAGCTTTATTCTCCCATTCGCAAAAATATCTTTCCCGGCGATCCAATTTTTGAGGGCATCTTTTTCCTGGAGCGCAATCCGGGTAGCAGCCGTCAGTTCTAGTTTTTCTTGCCCAAGATCCCATTTTTTCATTCCTGTCGTTAGTCCCTCCCTGAGAGTACGCATAACATTAAATGGAACAGCGTGAATCCAGTAAGGGCGTCCTTCAAGTTCTTCCTCCTTTTGGACATTTTCCATATCTTCGACATGCCGTCGACAGAGATCAGCATCAATAGAGTTGCCACCCCTACAAGCTAGCGGGCGGACTTCGTATATTGAGCAAGAATCTTCTACAAGGAAGGCACACGGCAGTTGAGATGACAAACGTGCTTCGGAAGTGAGACCATTGGTTATCTGATCTAAAGCGGTTAGTCGTGATTTTATATCTTCAAGAGAAATTTTTATTCTTTTGTTTTTAAGGTGTTCAGCGATCAGAAAAACTTCGAGTGGCGATACTCCAACTTGCTTATAGCAGCACCAAGAGCAGCCCTTTTTGCATGCAATGTCTTCAAAATCAGTTATGTGACGCTCTTCGATTTCTTCCCATAACCAGTTACTTAGGTGGATTGCTTGATTAACTAAATCGATTAATCCTTCCGGTTTCAAAGGTTCCTCTAAACCTTCGGAAAGAGCCTTGGCGGAGGAAAACACTCCATTACAGAGATCAGATAAAGACATTATATACTTTAATTCGCTCGCTATACTTTGCCTAATTAATTACTTCTTCCATCACAAATTGACTACAATAGTTCTATCTCTTATTTGACATTATTGGCAATTTATCCAACACTTTTAAATAGAATAATAAGTAAATACGAGGCGCATTATGGTACCAGACAGTATGGCTAATGATGTTGAGACAATCAGCGAAAAAATTATTGCTGTCCGGGATAAATGGCATACTAAAAACCATCCATTGTTCACTACTTTAGCCAACGGTGATTTGGATATACGTGTTCTTGGTATTCATCAGGCGATGCATGCAAAGTTTGTTGTTTTGGCGTTGGAATCTTTTGGGATTCTCTATTCCAGAGGCGATGCAGAAATAAAAAAAATGTGTGTTGAAAACCTCGCAGAGGAGGAGGGACTGGTAGCTCAGCACGCTGTTGGGGAAAACCCTCATGAACATCTCCAAATGTTACACGACTTTTGCCTTAGTGCCGGGATGAGTCAGACCGAAATAGATAAAATAGAGATGCTACCAAGTTGGTGGGCGCGGACCCTCTACTATCGGTATATTGCTGAAAACGAACCTGTCGGAGTTGCTTTAGCTGCTCTTTTTACACAGGAGGGTCAACAACCGCAGTTAAACCATGAAATAACCATACCAGCTCTTACCACTCTCTATGGATTTGAACGTGACGACCCAGCAATTGAATTCTTTGTTGCTCACGAATTAGCTGATCAAGAACATTCCGAACGTCAACTGGATTTAGCGGCTAAGCATATCCATACGACAATCGAGGAAGAACGAGCCATTTCTTGTGCAGAACGTATTTGTCAATTGCGTTGGGCATCGGCATCAGAAGTTTTTAATACCCATCACCTAGGTCAGAATGCCATCATGCCACTCGATATGAGTTAAGCAGTGTCACTTTTTTGCAGTCCATCGAGAATTTTGTTGAGCCTAGCAATTTCTCCTTTCATGGCCATCCGAAGTGTCTCTGATTTTTTAATATAATCCTTGATTGCCAATTTCTTTAATGATCTGTGTTGATCAAATGCCATCTCGGTTAATATTTTAATTGTTCCACATCACGGAAGCGAAAAGAAGAGGACTTCATTACATGCGTCCAAGAAATTTTGGTCTTCGAGTTTCTGAACCCGAAGCGACAAAAGGTTTTACACTCTATTCACCGTTATGGAGACCCAACACTTATCTTCTCAATATGGCAGGGGAGGTTGTTCATGAATGGGAATTGCCCGGGAACCCCGGTGGTTATTCTCGCTTACTTCCGAATGGCAATCTATTTTATGGTTCTGCCACGGAAGGCGGGCCTCCTTTTAAGGGTGGTGCCTCTGGAGGTCTCATGCGCGAAGTTGATTGGGACGGCAATGTAATAATGGAGTACCGGGATGATTGGCAGCACCACGATTGTCGGCGATTGGAAAATGGTAATATCCTCTATGCGAGTTGGGAGTTGATGCCCGAAGAGGCGGCCAAGCGTGTACAGGGGGGAATACCTGGTACGGAATTGCCCGAGGGTATGTTTAACGATCTCTTTAAAGAAGTTACGCCTGACGGAGAAACGGTGTGGGAGTGGCACACCTATGAAATGGATATTGAAGATTACCCTATTCATCCTTCTAACCCGCGGCGTGTTTATGCATGGATGAATACGTGTTTCCCCTTAGAGAATGGGGACGTTCTAATTAGTCTCAGGCAAATAAATACCATCGCTATTATTTCAAAAAGCACCCAAAAAATCAGATGGATTAGGAGGGACGATTCGTGGGGTGGGCAGCATGATTGTCAGATGCTTAAAAACGGCAATATCATCCTATTTGCAAATGGCATGAATACTTCGGCCCCCCATACTCATTCGTTCATTACCGAATTCAATCCAGATTCTAATGAAACTGTATGGGAATATCGTGACGACCCGATGACATTTTTCTATTCCCATCACATCAGTGGGGTTGAACGCCTCTGGACGGGTAACACACTAATATGTGAGGGCTCATTCGGTCGTATCTTTGAGGTTACACCAGACGGAAAAATTGTTTGGGAGTTTATCAATCCACATTTCGATCTAATGTTCATGGGTGATCACGTGAATTGGGTATTTAGAGCCTTTCGGTACGCTCCGGATGCCCCGGAGATAGGTGGACGCGTATAAGACGTATTCTTGAAATTTATATTTAGTCGATACCGGGGGCAGCATTCCTGAGTAAATTTTGGATACTGTCCTGGGGAATTGTTTTTAAATGGATATCGCGCTGGGGGAACGGTAATTGGATTCCATTTTCTTTAAAGCTATTCCAGATTTCCAGGTAAATATCGCTCGAGATATTGGCAATACCATTTTGCGGGTCGTTGATCCAGATCCTTAGTTCCAAGTCAATGGAACTATCTCCAAAGTTTTTGGTGAGGCATATCGGAACAGGATTAGGTAGAACACGTTCAACGCGAGTTGCGGCACTTGCACACAAATCCAAAGCCTTCGGCAAGTCTGTCGAATAGTCGACGCCTATGGGAAGTCGCACACGGATATTGCTGTTTGTGCGGGTCCAGTTCGCTACCCTCTGCGTTACCATTTCTTCATTTGGGATTAAGTGTTCGATACCGTCCCGTGTAATGACTGAAACGTAACGACCACCAAGGGAATTTATGGTCCCATAAGTTTCACCAACTTCAATGACGTCACCTGGTTTAACAGATTTATCCATCAAGATCAGTATGCCAGTAAACAAGTTCGAAATGGATTTCTGAAGACCAAGACCAACTCCAACACCGACCGCTCCGGAGAAGACAGCGAAAGCGGTTAAATCAATACCAACAATGCTGACTGCTGCTACAATTGCAATGATTACTAGGGCGATTTTTAGAATTTTGGTAAGCAACACTTGCATTGTGGGGGTAACACTCGGCATTGCCTTAATGCGTTGTTCTAATAACCGAGAGGAGAATGAAGCCAACCAGAGAAGGATAGCCAGCGAGATCATACTTTTAATTATCATTAGGGCAGAGATGCTTAGATCCCCAAGGCCAATTTCCATACTGTCAAGGAACGCCACGGTTGGATCGAGCAAATTAAGAATATTCAAAGCTGCAACGATCCAGGCACCCAGAGTAATTATCTTAGACCAAGTTTTGTCACGGATTAGTACTGTAGTCAGACGAATGATGATCCATGCCGTCAGAAGGCTCACTGTCACAGTAAGGATGTGGTGACGCCAACCGGCAAAGCTTGCGACCAAACTGGAAATATACTGTATAAAAACCCAGACGAGAGGAAGCGTCAGGATCGAGAGGGTGTCGCCAGCCCGGGCAATCCAGTCATCGGCGCCTCTCCAATGGGTTAGTTTATTGATTAGACCTTTTGATTGTCTCCGAGCGGAATAGGCAACCATGAAGGCTAACATTATGAATAAGATTTGGCCCAAAGAGCTGAGCACAAAAACCTCATTAAACAACCAGTTTTTTAAAACCAGCAGCTGAATTTCAATAAACTGAGGATCAAGAATCTTTTGCATGGTTGCCCCTCCGCTCAATACTACTCAGTGCCCAATAGGGTAAGGCGCCTAATATTTACTTAACGCAAGAGGTGGGCTGAAGTCGTTCAGCGTGCTAAAACCTATGCTATCGCATCGTTGGGAGAAAATTCATGAGTAAGCTACGCCATATTGCTATGCAGGTTCCTAATCTGGAGGAGGCCGCTAACTTTTATGAGTCTGTATTTGAGATGGAGCGGGTTGGTGAGGCTGAAAGTCCGGTCGGCAATGCCATCAGCCTTTCTGATGGGATAATGAACCTTACACTACTATGTTTTCCCGATGGTAAGGGGGGGATGATAAACAGCCGTGATTGGGCAGGCCTCCACCATTTCGGCTTTGTAGTCGAGGATAAAGTGGCTACAAAACGGAAAATCGAAAAAGCAGGAGGCGAGTTCTTTATGGAGTTGCCAGAATACCCTGGAGTTGATGCGGAAACCAAATTTAAGGACGTTAATGGCGTCGTATTCGATGTTTCCGAGCATAATTGGCGTTTATAAATACTAAATTCCGCAAAACGTTTAATGAAAATCGTATCGATTCATGAGCGGACAGTCCCTTTGGAGAGCGAGACATCCAATGCCGCTATTTCTTTTTCCACTATGACGGCAAGTGCCGTGGTAGTCGAAATCGAAACAGCAAAAGGACGATTTAAGGGACTAGGATTTTCCTCCTACGGCCGCTATGGCCATGGCGGATTATTGAATGAAAGGTTTATTCCCCGACTATTAAACGCACAACCGGAGGATTTTATAGATCAGGCTGAGGGTAACTTTTCGATGCTCAATTTCTGGGATGTTTTGATGCAGAATGAAAAGGAGGGAGGCCATGGGGAGCGGTCCGGTGCGGTTGGTGTGATAGAAACGGCAATGTGGGACGCATGGGCAAAGTCTGAAGATTTGCCACTTTGGGCACTCCTGGCGCGGGACGTAGGTCATGCGGATGACGGGGGTGTGGCGGCTGGGGAGACCGTAATTTATGGTAGTGGAGGTCATTATAGGAATGATGCCGTTGACGCCCAAGATATAGCGGATGAAGCGCGTAAATGTTTTGATGACGGGTATGCCTGGTTCAAGATAAAAGTTGGCGGAGTATCCCCTGTTTTAGATAACAAAAGGATCGAAGCTGCAATTCGAGTTGCAGGCGCTTCTCAATTAATTGCTGTGGATGCTAATTGTTCTTTTGGAAACAACGGATTAAATGTTTATCTTAAACAAATAGATGAATTTTCGCTTCGCTGGATCGAGGAACCTGTTAACCCACTCGATTATGAGGCCTTGACCGCGACGATCAAATCAATTCAAACCCCCGTTGCAACAGGCGAAAATATTTTTGCGGTCGCTGACGTCGTAAATTTACTCCGTTATGGTGGATTAACGCCGGGGCGAGATACACTGCAGATGGATATCGTCCTCAGCTACGGAATTACTGAATTTCTTCGAATGCTTTCCTTCGCAGAGTCAGGGGGTTGGTCAAGGAGAGATTTCATCCCGCATGCCGGGCATCAGTTGGCCTTGCACGTGAGTAGTGGACTCGGTTTAGGGGGACATGAAACGGCCAGCGTATTGGATACACCTTTTAGTAGCGTATCGGTTGATACAAAAATCGAGGATGGATATGCATACCTGAGTGACAAACCTGGTATTGGGATTGAATACAAACCGTCGCTATATAAATATTTTGACGGAATGCTTAATTAAGGCGGTACCGTAATAGCCGAGAAAGCGCCGCCTGCTTGGATCAGATCTACTCTTTTGAGCTGAATGCGAAATCCATTTAACACTTTTCTAAGCTTGTGTGTGACCCTGCCGCTAAGTTGGTTTTCCTTATCATTGCGAAATACAGTCATGATAAGGTTGGATGTTGCGATAACATCCTCTCCTTCTAACGTTGTAGAGATGTTAGCTACCAGGTGGACGGTTGATGGACGAGGAGAGAAGGCGTGGGCGTTGGGGTGAGCAAGACGGGTCGCCCGTAATTTCAAAAGTTCCTTGTCTTCTAGGATTATAGAAACCTGGCCAAGCATATCCTCCTGGAACGGCGAGGAGGGAACCCAATAGATGCCATCTTCATCAAATAGGTCAACCCACTCTCCGAACAGTCCTCTGTCCAATAGGTCAGCCTCATGTATAAGAAAGGCTTGAACGTTATTTTGGAGGAGGACTTCCGCATTCATTGACCGGCGCTCATCCAGTATTTCCAGGCTGCTCTCTGAGAGCGAAGCGGAAGTTCGCTAGAAGTAGTGGAATGGAAGTTACCAGTTCCATTTAAAGGTTTGTCTGTAGCCATTCCACGGCGATGATCCAATCGCTCAAGTTTGCCATTTTCGAGCCCATGTTGGATACGCTCAAATATTTCCAAATCATCAGAAAATATCATCGAGGCCGGTGATACCAAAGTACCCAGGAACCTGATAGAGCGATAAAAGATTTCTTCTGGTGCCCCCTTAAGACGGAAACAGTAACCTTCAATCACCGTTTCATTAACTGAAATAGGGTGTACCACCCTTATTTGATGAAACTGAGAATTTACGTTCAAATTTGGCCAGATGAGGTTGTTGAAACGATCCATTCCAAGAATGGCATCAGTCCTCTTTTTTCCATGAGCTTTTTCCAAGGCTGTTCGGTAGGTGCGAGTAACATCATCATCTCGTTGAGGAGCTAGGAGTCCAGATTTGTAAAATCCACTCATGAAAGAATGTCCATTGGACATGCCATTAAGCTCTATAGTATTCCAATCCTTGGGTGACAGACCGTTGGAAGCCATCATGCCTCTTGTCTGCCCATCGTCGATTGGCTCGGCCTTCCCCCTCTTCCCTTTTTGAGACTGTCGGGCAGCCGTAACAGATGATTCGTGAACAAACCCCGGGTGAACAGTGTCATTTGCATTCTCATGATGAAGTTTCCAATTTCCAGAATATCGTACGCGAAAATGGCCCCCATCAACCGAAATTATGCCGTCTGGGGCCCTATCAACGAGGTTGTCAATCGCGTCAGTCATTTTACCTAAATAATCAATCAAATTTGGTCCTTGCTCAGATAAGCTAGCAAAGATGAATCCCCGATAGTCTTGTAATCTCGGGGCGGATTTCAAATGGAGTGATGGATCATTGATATCAAAGGAGGTTGGGTAACTCTCGACGTCTGGCACTCCTTTAAGAGTACCATCAAGATCAAAAGTCCATGCGTGATATGGACAGATAAATGAAGTTCTATTTCCTTCCGCGGCCGCGCATAGACGTGTGCCTCGATGGGCGCAATTGTTAAATAGGATTTTCAAAGAGTAGTCCTTTTGCCGAACTAAAAGGACTTCATTGGTTCCAATACTCGTTCGCCTAAAGTTTCCAGGTTTGGGCACTTGACTTTCATGACCCACAAATATCCAAACTCGTTGAAATATACGCTCCATTTCGAGTTTAAAAACTTCCGGATCCGTATAGGCCCGAGCTAGCATTCCCTGTTTACCAGCTATCGCCTCTATATCAATATTGTCGACCATGATCCTGCGAGTATGAAATTTGGAATGGCCAAGGTCAAATATGGTTTCTACCAATGACTTTCCTGGCGTGGTCAAAACTGGCATTGTTTTGTCATGACGGAAACCTCAAAAAGTCTTCCGGAAATTAATGTACCCCGATCAGAAGCCAGGAGATTGGTTGCTGGAGGGGGGATGTTTCTTGATGACATCACTCTTCCCCGTTTGGCTCACTTGGCTTTCGTACGTAGCACAATTGCACATGGCTTGCTTAAAAATGTGGAGTTAGAACAGGCAAAGGTAATGCCAGGAGTGGTAGGGGTTATGGTTGCGGCCGATTATGCACCGCTGATATCGGAAATTCCGCAAACCAGGCTTGACAACATGCCGGGGCACAGTTCTCCGCAGCAGTTGCCTTTGGTTGAAAAACATATTCGCCATCAGGGAGAACCAATTGTCGTTGTTGCAGCAGAGACCCAATTACAGGCTGAAGATGCGGCGGCGGCGGTTCATCTTGAGTATACTGAATTACCTGTGATTTCTGATCTTCAATCAATTAATTTCGATGACGACCATATTGCTTCGGAAATAGAAATAGGACCGGGTGTTCCAGAAAATCTAACGGCCAGGCATTTAGAGGCGCAGTTTTCATTTGGACGACAAACGGGAGTTACACTAGAGCCCAGGGGTATTATTGCGAATTATGATAACATCTCTGACGAACTCACCGTCTGGCAATCTCATCAATCTCCCCATTTGGTGCAAGTTTTACTAGCGCGTATTCTCGGTATAGCAGAAAACCGGGTTCGGGTTCATGTCGGTGATGTTGGGGGTGGGTTCGGCGTTAAGCTTCATCTTTATCCAGATGAAATCGCCACCGTTTTAGCTGCGCGGTTGTTAGCAATGCCCGTGAAGTACGTAGCAACGCGAATTGAATCTTTTCAATCTGACGCACAAGCCCGTGAATTTGATGTAACAGCGACAATCAGTTTTACGGAAGACGGCGAGCTAATCGGAATGGAAGGAGATTTCAATAATGCAATTGGCGCTTACTCCATATTCCCCCGTTCTTCCGTTGGCGATTCGATACAAGCTGCCGTTCAACTCGGCGCGCCCTATAAAATGGAAGGTATGAACAGCAGGTCTCGAACCTTTTGGCAGAATAAACCGCCCAGTGGAGCTATCCGTGGGGTGGGCCAGCCAATACCTTGCACCGTTACGGAGCAGCTTATTGATATGGCAGCCCGGAATCTGGGGGAAGATCCTGCATTGTTTCGTAGACGTCATTACCTTGATGAGGAGGCATTTCCGCATACGACCCACGGGGGATTGTATATGGACAAGCTGTCTCTGGCTGATTGTATTGATCTGCTTATTGATCAAATGTCTTACTTTGAGTTACGCGAAGAACAAGAGCGTTTGCGACGTAACGGTATTCTAAGGGGAATTGGAATTGCAACTTTTGTAGAACAAACGGCGCTAGGCCCGGGTCTCTATGGTGCAGCGGGCGTTCCTGCGACCTCGGTTGAAGAATGTCAAATTCGTTTGGAGGCGGATGGCACGATCCGCGTCGAGACCGGAGCTACTGACCAAGGTCAGGGAACATTGACGGGTATTCGTCAGATAATCGCGAGGGCTCTCAACTTGGACCTGGACACAATACAAATTTACTCAAGTGATAGTGGAGGTGCCCGTGGTGGCGGTGCTTGGGCGTCGCGAGGATTGTCCCTTGCTGGTGAGGCCGCAGTACTAGCGGCGGAAGACCTTTTGGAAAATATCCTTAATATGGCGGGTCATTTATTACAGGCAACTCCGACGACACTAAAATTGAAAAATAACGTTATCATGGGAACCGGAGGGGAAAGCCTTACTCTTAAGGATCTTGCTAAAACAGCCTGGTATCAGCCCTATAACCTTCCCGACGGCGCAATCGAACTGTTTTCTG
>PTLH01000061.1 GCA_002938035.1 Alphaproteobacteria bacterium MarineAlpha3_Bin6 | reverse complement strand
AGGGAGCGCTTGGAGACTAAGGTGTTAATTAGAGAATCAAGCAATAAGCTAAATCTCGATGGACATGGTGTTGAAATTTGCATTGGTGACCTCCTCGACATGAATTCACTCAAATCAGCTGTAGAAGGATGCGACATTCTCTTTCATACAGCTGCAGACTACAGAATTTGGGTGCCAAACCCGAAGGAGATGATGGACGTAAACGTATTAGGCACAAAAAATATTATGACTGCTGCTGCTAATGCTGGTGTAAAAAAGATAATTTATACAAGTAGTGTTGCCGCTCTTGGCCCAAATAATAATGGTGACGAAACCAATGAAGAGACGCCTTCGGCGCTCCACGACAAAATTGGTCCTTATAAACAATCAAAATTTCTTGCCGAGGCAGAAGTCCTTCGAATGCATAAAGAACAAAGGCTACCAGTAGTAGTAGTTAACCCGTCGGCTCCAATTGGTCCGGGAGATGTTAAACCTACTCCCACGGGTCGCCTTGTCCTTCAAGCGGCGAATGGACAGGTTCCAGCCTATGTTGATACAGGACTAAATGTTGTCCACGTAGATGACGTCGCAGAAGGTCACTTTCTAGCGTTAGAAAACGGCAAAGAAGGTGAAAAATATATTCTCGGTGGCGAGAATCTATCGTTATTGGAAATATTAACAATGATTGCTGAGGTATCGGAACGAAAACCACCATCAATGCAATTACCTCACAACCTGATACTACCGATAGCCTATATCGCCGAAGTTTGGGCAAAGTACATTTCTGGAAAGGAACCCTTTGCCAACGTTGACAGTGTTAAAATGTCAAAAAAGCCAATGTATTACAGCTCAGAGAAGGCAATAATGGAACTGGGATATAGACCACGCCCAGTGAAGGAAGCTTTTATTGATTCTATTAAATGGTTCGATGAACACGGTTATATTCAATTAATAAAATAAAAATCGTGCAATGCCTGTAATAAATCCCAATGAAATTCAAGCCGTCATGTTAGCCGCCGGGATAGGCAACCGACTTTCCAGAAGAGACAAGAATCTTCCACCAAAATGCCTATTTAAGTTCAACGGAAAGTCATTACTCCGGCGCCATGTTGAAGCTCTAAAAAAAGTGGGGATTAAGTCATTAACAATTGTAGTGGGTTTCAAATCCAACAAAATCTTGCAAGAGATCGAAGATATCCAAGCAGATGATTTCGTAAACTTTATTCACAATGATCGCTTCGATAGAGGAAGTATTGTTTCATTGTGGTGTGCCCGAGAAAAATTACGCTCTGGTTATCAGGTCCTTTTTATGGATGCCGACGTCTTATACCACGCTAGTCTAGTCAAAAAGCTTACAAGTAAGTCCGTTCATTCTATCATACCTTATGACAGAGTATTTGAAGCAGGTGACGAACCCGTAAAACTTTGTTTAAGTAATGAGAAACCGGTTGAATTTAGCAAGATAGTGGGTTGCATGTATGACCAGATAGGAGAATGGCCAGGATTTATGAGACTATCGCCAAAGTCAGCAAATTTAATTGCTGATGACCTAGATGCGGGAATTATAAATGGTGATTTAGACAGCCCTTATGAAGATTCTATGCGGAGAGTTATTTTAGGATCGTCAGACGATGAATTTGAATTCATCGATATCACAGGGCTACCTTGGATAGAAATTGATTTTCCTGAAGATCTAGAAAAAGCTAAATCAATTATTTTACCAAAGATAGACGACTTTTCGGGCTAATTAAACCCGGTAAATGTACGTTTTCCCTTGTTCGCGCTCGATATCTGGCGGGAAATTTTTTCTTTTGTCGGCGTAATACGAAGCTAAATGATCACCCTCGGACAAACGATTATAGGTCGCAAAATATAATCGACGAGACCGTGACGTCATATTCGGCTCCGATGCATGAGGCACATAACTGTCAAAATAGATAATATCCCCCGGCTCAGTTGGATAGGGTTCAAACTCTATATGCGCCGTTTCGGCCTCAGTTAGCGGTTCCCACTCATTACCAATTAGTGTAGCATTTAAACGCTGGGCTAACTGCAAACAACCGTTCTGAATGGTTGCTGCATCAACACATACCATAACATTTACAAAATAACTTGCGTAATCCTCCCAGCCCGCCTGTGCGTCTTGGTGCGGTTTAAAGCCGCTACCACCCGGCATCTTAAAATTAATTTTTTCCTTAAAAAGTACCGCTTGCTCTCCAAACAACTGCTCTACCGAGCTCTTCAAACTTTCAGCCAATTCACGGAAACCTTTATGAAAGGGCGTCATATTTTCTATTCGGTTGATTATTTTTTTGTCATCCGAGAGTAAACTTGGTTCATGATATACCCAGTGTTTACCGCATTTTTCTGGTAATTGTGATAGTTCCAACGACCATTCTTGAATTATTGCCGCCTCGAACTCATTAAAAGCCTTTGGTAGGACAACAAACCCATTTCTGCGAAAATGGTTAACTTGCCCTTTGGTAAGTGTTGGAATACTCAACATAACAATTCCAAAATAGAGTGTTAATATAAATATTAAAATAACAGTTTCGATTAAACTGCACTGAAGCTCACTTTTATTTCGTGATTATTAAAGCTATATAATGTCGTTTGTCACTAAACTTTGACAATGGATGTTAGATACTAATCCAAAATTGACCAAAGCACGCCGCCTTCGGGAAATGCTGAGTTCGCAAAGCTTGGAATTTCTGATGGAAGCCCATAACGGCATCTCGTCTAAGATTGTAGAAGAAGCTGGGTTTGGTGGTATTTGGGCTTCCGGACTTTCAATATCTGCAGGCTATGGAGTGAGAGATAGTAATGAAGCCTCATGGACTCAAGTACTGGAAATGCTGGAGTTCATGTCAGATGCTACCTCTATACCAATTTTGGTAGATGGTGACACAGGCTACGGTAACTTTAATAATCTCAGACGAGCGGTTCAAAAACTTTGCCAACGCCAAATTGCCGGCATATGCATTGAAGATAAGCTTTTCCCCAAAACAAACTCTTTCATTGGCGAAAATCAACCATTAGCAGAAATCGAAGAATTTTGTGGCAAAATCAAAGCAGGTAAAGACAGTCAAACCAATGATGACTTCTGTTTAATTGCCCGTGTAGAAGCGCTCATCTCAGGGTGGGGTATGCTGGAGGCACTTAAAAGGGCCCAAGCTTATTACGCTGCAGGTGCGGATGGGATTTTAATTCATTCAAAGAATTCGGACGGCGAAGAAATCCTGAACTTTTTAAAAGAATGGGGGGACAGATGCCCAGTAATCATTGTACCAACTACTTACTATGCCACTCCAACTGACAGATTTCGCATGGCAGGTACTTCCATAATAATTTGGGCTAACCACAATCTTCGGGCCTCAATCTCCGCTATGCGCGAGGTGTCCCGGCAAATTTATCGGGAACAATCCCTCTCCGGAGTAGAAGGGATGATTACACCAGTTAAGGATATTTTTGAACTAGTAGAAAATGCAGAGCTAGCCAGAGCGGAAAAAGTATATTTGCCCCAGGGCGAACCTGACATACAGGCTGTTATACTGGCCGCATCACGCGGCTCCAAATTGGGAGACTTAACTAAAGATATCCCAAAATGCATGATTGACATACGTGGCCAACCACTACTTCGGCGGTTAGCGTCAACCTTCAACCAAGGAAATATTAAAAATATTACAGTTGTTCGGGGTTATAAAAAAGAAACGGTCAATCTCCCCTTCATTGAATATGTAGACAATGATGCTTATGAGAGTACGGGGGAGGTTTCGTCCTTAAATGCGGCAATCGAAAATTTGAAAAACCCAAGTATTATTGCTTACGGAGATATTTTATTCCGGCATTACATATTAGACCAGCTTCTAGAAGCGGAAGGAGATATCGTTCTGGTTGTCGACGCTCTTTGGCGTCAAAAAGACTCTAACCCTTCCTCCCGGACAAGAGATCTTGTCACCTGTACCGAAGAATTTGATTCAAGTTATTTAGGAAACGAAGGTGTACGGCTCATGAATATTGCTCATGACATTCCGGAAAATGAAATACACGGGGAATGGATTGGTTTAGCAAAATTTAGTGACGTAGGTATACAAAAACTGCGTGAGGAAATACAAAAGTTTTCCAAATCTGGTGGACTAGAAACCGCTAGTATGCCTGATTTGTTCGGACGCCTTTTGCAGTCAGGATCTGAGATCAGAGTTGAATACATTGCCGGACATTGGCTTGATGTCGATAATAGTGGTGATCTTTCAGAGGCGCAGAAGTTTTTATGATTACCGCAGATGACTTTATTGTTCCGGCACAAACGATAGGTTACGACTTTTACACAGGCGTACCGTGCTCGTTTCTAACGCCATTTATCAATAGATCAATTACGTCTGAGAAAACAGATTATGTGGGTGCAGCAAGTGAAGGTGAAGCGGTTGCAATAGCTTCGGGGGCTTGGTTAGCGGGACGTAAAACAATAGTCATGTGTCAAAATTCAGGGCTAGGTAATTGTATTAATCCCCTCACATCCCTGAATTATCCATTTCGAATTCCTACACTTTTGATCACGACGTGGCGTGGCCAACCAGGCATAAAAGATGAACCTCAACACCAACTAATGAGCCAAATTACCCAATCTCTATTAGAGACCGTACGGGTAAGATGTCTTACCTTTCCAAGGTTTCCGGAGGAGGTTGCACCTGTCCTTGAGGCAGCGGAAATGGAGATGGATGCTAATAGTCTACCCTTCGGTTTGGTGATGGAGAAAGGAACGGTCAGGAATGAACCGCTTGGTGAACAACGGCAGAAAGCAAGGCCCGAGGGCAAATACTCTGATCTATCATCGGAGAATTCTAAACTCCCCTCTCGATATGCCTTGCTAGAAGCATTACTAGATATCACGTCTGAAGAAACTGCCATCATCGCCACAACCGGCAAGTGCGGTCGGGAATTATTCTCATTAGCTGACAGGGAACAGCACCTCTACCAAGTTGGGTCAATGGGGGGTGCGTCAGGTATGGGACTCGGTGTTTCACTCAACACTAACAAGTTAGTTGTTGTGCTAGATGGTGATGGTGCCGCACTCATGAACATGGGCAATTTAGCCACTATCGGTTCATGCGCGCCAAAAAACTTAGCTCACATTGTCCTAGATAACGGCGTGCATGATTCGACAGGTGGTCAAGCAACGGTAAGTTCAAATGTTAATTTTGCGCAAGTAGCACTGGCATGCGGATATTCGGCAGGCATTTATTGCAACACAACAAAAGGTTTTATTGAAGCACTGTCTCATGTTTCCAGAAGAAATGGCCCAATTCTAATTCAAGCAAAAATTAAGCCCGGCTCTATTAATAACCTTGGCCGTCCAACGATACGACCCCAAGATGTGGCGCGTCGTTTTCAATCCTTTTTGGCGAAAAACTAGAGTGTTACACCCATTTCAGAAATCACCTCCCGCACCGAACTAACGACCGCCGTCATATCGCCCTCATCCAACCGACCAATACATCCGATTCTAAAAGTGTCGATCTCCGTCAACTTTCCCGGGTAAATGGCAAAACCGCGGATCTTCAAAGAATCATAAAACTGATCAAATAAGAACCGCTCGTGGGTTGGGGCATAAAAAGTGATAATGATAGGAGCTTGTAAATGATCTGGAAGGTAAGTCCTAAATCCAAGCGCCCTCATTCCTTCAACTAGAACTCGGCAATTTTTTTGATAACGAGCGTGCCGACCCCTGACTCCGCCTTCAGCCTCGTGCTCCAATAAAGCTTGATCGAACGCCGCAAGGACGTGGGTAGGAGGTGTGAACCGCCACTGGCCAGTGTTTTCTAAGTTTATCCACTGGTCGTAAAGATCGAGGCTAAGGGAATTAGAAATTCCTTCTGATGATTTGAGAATCTCTTTTTCTACTAGAACAAATCCAAGCCCAGGAACACCCTCCAAGCATTTATTGGACGAAGCAATAACTGCACTGCAGGGAGTATCTTTAACATCCAATTTGACTGCGCCAAAAGTACTCATCGCATCAACAATAAATCGACACTTTGCCTTAGTTACTACCTCCGCAATTTCTTCAATTGGATTAAGAATACCTGAGGTTGTTTCACAATGAACCGCAATTACATCTGTTATTTCAGCATCAGCTTCCAGCAAAGACATTAAATCGTTGGGAGAGGGGATAACATTCTCTCCCGTTTCATATGATGTAAATGTCCTGTTGTGATAATTGCAAATTCTGCAGATGCGCCGTCCATAAGCGCCATTTACAAGTACCAATACTTTACCATTTCTCGGTACGAATGATGTAATAGCCGCCTCTACTGCAAAAGTTCCACTTCCTTGTATAGGTATACACGTATGGCTACCCCCATCCACTTCAACTCCACTTATCTTCTCGAATGCGCGTCGGACGCGAGACGTCATTTCAACAAATAATGCATCTCGTGCCCCCCAATCCCTAAACATGGCCTCCTTAACGGTTCGGGATGTTGTGAGAGGGCCTGGCGTTAGAAGTAAAGGTTCTTTTGCAAAATCGGTCATGGCTTTAGAATTTGACCTCTTATATTGTTGTAATATTAATAGATACACATATTAGCACGTTGGAAAGTAATCGCCATCAGCCACAATACTTGGATACATCGGGTTGTCGAAATCGCCGTCCGTCCATTGACCCGCACACCTATTACCCCAAACCATTTAACTACAGCTAGATTGGGAACGGGTTTAGCAGCGGCAGCAATGTACTCGATAGGTCAGGATTTTTGGACTTATTTCGCTAGTGGGGCATTTGTCCTTTCCATAATTTTAGATAGGGCTGATGGTGCTCTTGCACGCCTCTCCAGCAAAACGTCACTGTGGGGTCACAAGTATGATCTCCTCTCTGATGCAATTTGTAACTCCCTAATGTTCGTGGGAATTGGTATCGGGCTCAGGGAGAGTGATCTGGGACTTTGGGCTGTGCCTTTGGGTATCTTAGCTGGGCTCTCTGTTGCTGCAATTTTATTCCTTGTTATATTGGCCGAGGGCCATAATGGTATTCGTGCGGCTGAACTTAAGGGAACAAAAGGCATTGATCCTGATGACGCAATTTTATTAGTGCCCGTCGCTATGGTTATAGGTTGGGGATATTATTTAATAGTAGCTGCCGCAATTGGTGCCCTTTTTTTCTCACTTTTCTTTTATTGGAAATTCAGGAATATTTTATTCACTACCTTTAGGTTTAAAAAGTAAGCCTACGGCACCAATCATTTGCCATGGATGCGAATTAGACTGAAGATTGTCCAGAAACAATAAATTGATGCACCTATACAAGCGGCTATAAAAAATGGTGTGAGATATCCAAGCCAAGTTATCGGAGCCAACAGATAGATACCGTCTTCTAATTCAAATCCTAAAAAATATGGATAACCAACCGCTGATCCAGACACATAATTATCCATCTTTTTGTCAATTTGAAGATTCGTAAAAAGTGAAATTAAAGCAGCAAAGGTGCCAAAAAATCCTAATATCAAACCCCAAGCACCTAAATCACCCCGCCAATATCCAATACCAATACCAGAAAAAAGTGCCGCATACCCAACCCCACCTACGAAATAGTCAAAATAGTATCCGAATTTCGTTTCCGATCCCTGAAGTCGAGCTAGCTCACCATCAAAGTGATCAAGAAACCGGGAAGCGACGAATATACCTGCCGCCCAGTGATTGAGTGCCAAGTCGTTAAGTGCAAAAAGAATACCTGCGGAAAGCGCCATAATGAGCGTCACCGCTGTAATATGATTAGGTCGCACCCCTGTATTTACAAGTGGTCGAACAAGAAAACGAGCAATTACCTGATCCCAAGGTGTTTTTTTCATGACAAACAATTGGTCGGATACATGATGTAAACTGTCAAGATGCAAGTGTATATTTTATTCCGAACCTTGCGTCTGTTCAAAGCCGCTGGCTAAATGCCCTCATAAATGTACGGATAACGGACGTGAAAATAAATATTATATCTGATCCGAAACGGCTTTTTGTAATTTGGATATCGTGGGTAACACAGCACGCAGGGCTTGTCGTATCACTGGCAGCAATTCTAACGGTTTCTGCTGCATTCTATGCTGCCAAAAATCTTAGCATTAATACCGATACAGAAGACATGCTTTCATCGGAATTACCATTTAGAAAAAACTCCAAGGCTCTAAGCCATGCTTTCCCACAATTCTCCGATAACATTGTCATTGTCGTCGATGCACCTACTGCAGACCAAGCTTATGATGCGGCAGATGTATTATCCAACGGACTAAAAATTAATCCCGGCCTTTTTGGCAAAGTATTTGATCCAGTTAATGAGCCTTTCTTCCGCCATAACGGTCTCTTGTATCTAAGTTCTAAAGATCTTGAAGAACTCGTAGATCAATTGGTCGAAGCGCAGCCGTTTTTAGGTCGGTTGAACGCCTCTCCCACCGTCCTTGAGTTATTCCGACTTGTCGAACAAATATTAGAAAACAGAAAAAATGCCAATGACCAGAGTCTTTCGAAACTGGCAACCAAGGCTCTGGCATCAATTGCCGAGGTCATGGAAAGCCAATTGGCCGGTAATCCTAAACCATTATCATGGCGCGAGCTTATTTCCGGAAATCAGTCTTCACCGGGTGATCGGCGTCGGATAATTGTTATCCAACCAACAACAAATTTTTCCTCTCTGCAACCTGCTTCAAAGGCAATAGATGAGATCCGCACCATTACTGCTAAATTAAAATTAAAGCAGAAATTTAATGCACGGGTACGTCTTACCGGTTCACTGGCACTATCACAGGAGGAACTTCAAAGTGTGGTTGAAGGTCTTGGTCTTGCCGGGTTCTTATCAGTATCCTTAGTTATTATCCTTTTATATTGGGGATTGAGATCAATAACTCTCGTAATTTCCACACTTATTACTCTAATTTCTGGCTTAATCCTGACGGCAGGATTTGCGACCGTATCGGTGGGAACATTGAATTTAATTTCTATATCTTTTGCAGTTTTATTTATAGGCTTGAGCGTAGATTTTGGCATTCACTATTGCCTGAGGTATCAAGAATTTTTGAAGAAATCAGGCATTCATACTCTTGCCTTGGTAGCAGCAGCGGAGAGCGGCGGTCACGCCTTAGCTCTTGCTGCAATTGCTGCCGCTATCGGATTTTTTTCTTTCCTACCTACAGATTATTTAGGGCTGGCTGAACTCGGGCTTATCGCTGGCACAGGAATTTTGATAGCCCTTGTAACAAGTTTCACTCTGCTGCCTGCGTTAATTGTTTTGCTTCCAAAAATGAAACAAACAATGAACGAAAATCAACAAACTCATGGTTTGCATTGGGGCAGAATCCTTGGATACAAAAAGTCGGTCCTGACAATTGTTGCTGCGGGAATCGGGGTCAGCATTATTTTAATACCTAAGGTCAATTTTGACTTTGATCCTCTAAAGCTTCGAGACCCAAATACCGAATCCGTTAGCACTTTATTTGACATAATGTCGGAAAGGCGCTCCTCACCCTATTCTATCACCATATTAAACAATAGCTTAGATGAAGCTAACCGACTATCCCAGAAGCTTTTTTCTCTCCCGACTGTCCATGCCACAGAGACACTATCTTCGTTAGTTCCTGAAGACCAGGATGAAAAACTTGAGCTGATAGAAAACCTGTCATTTATTTTATTACCCTCTTTGACCACGGATACTTTATATTCCAAACCTATACTTTCTACACTTCAGAAATCCTTTGATAGTTTAAACGCCAAATTGGCAGACTTTTTAAGGGAACCGTCAACGGGTAATTTTACCCAGACTTTTGCGCGCTTAAACAGAGTAATGTCTCAATTTAAAGACGAAACAGAACTGACCCAGTCGGCTCTGGATCAACTTGAAATTCTACTGTTAGGTTCGTTACCAAAAAGGTTAAATGAACTCCGGCAAGCTTTGGATGCCAACAAAATTACGCTATCAAATTTACCGGAACCCTTAAGAAACCGGCAGGTCAGCGCGGACGGCGAAGCTAAGCTTGAGGTCTATCCAGAAAGAAACATGCAATCTCGAAAAGACCTCAAAACATTTGTGCGTGAGGTTCAAGAAATTGCCCCCAGCGCCACCGGTACACCAGTTACCATATTCGAAGCAGGCATCACTGTCATACGCGCTTTCACCCAGGCAACCATTACAACAATGATCCTGATCACAATCCTAATTCTTTATACGACAAGGCAACTTCGAGAAATCATTCTTATATTGACCCCATTGATTTTGGCTACTCTGATGACAGCCACAGCGTCTGTAATATTCTCCATTCCATTCAACTTCGCTAATATCATCGTATTGCCTCTCCTGTTTGGACTGGGTATCGCGGGTAACATTCACATGGTGATAAGAGAAAGAGAGATGAATTTGACCGAAGAAATGATGATCTCCACAACGCCAAGAGCCGTTGTGTTTTCAGCCTTAACAACTATCGGATCATTTGGCAGTATCGCCCTATCTAGCCACCCCGGCACCTCAAGTATGGGAGTACTCCTTACAATTGCAATCGTCAGCACCTTAACTTGTACCTTAATTGTACTACCCACAATGATGGGGTTTTGGTCGTATAAAAATACGAAAGAAATAAAATCTTGAAGAAGTTTGACCAATTGGCAGAAACACGTGCAACGTTTCCAATCATTAGACACATATCTGCGCGTGTCACACCTTTTCTTCTAAAAACACCCATCTGCGCAAACCACATTACTTTAATCTCAATACTATTAGGTCTAACGGCTGGCGTCATGTTTGCTATAGGAGAATTCGCCACCACACTATATGCAAGTATTGTTTTTTTTCTGGTATATCTCCTGGATCACTGCGATGGAGAAGTTGCTCGAGCAAAAAGCCAGGCTTCAAAATTTGGAAATTATTTTGATACTTTCGGCGATTGGGTTTCCCATGCAGCGTTTTTTATAGGGCTTGGATACGGGACATACACAACATCTAACAACCATTTTTGGTTCTGGATGGGGCTGGCGGCGGCCCTCGGTGCAACGATCAGTTATTTTATAAGCATTTATTTATGCTCTCCAAAGGAACAAGAAGAATATTTAAGCGCTGTTAACCAAAAAACTCATGAAGACTACAGACAACAGCTTGAGACACGAATTGAGGTTGCCTTATTTATATTCCGGGAACTGCTCCGAGCAGATTTTTGGTTATTGGTACTTATACTTGCGATATTTGATCTAGTTTGGGTTTTATTGCCGGTTTCGGCTTTTGGCGCACAAGCGTATTGGATTACACAGCTGATCACTAAAGGAAAACAATACCATGTTTGAGAATAGGATGGCATTTTGCGCTGGCTGAAATTCTTATTACTGGCTATCGGCATAGGCCTCCTCATATACATTGTCTCTAGTGTAAATATTGAAGAGACAATCAAACTCCTTCAGAAAATTGGAATGGGCATGGTATTGATCCTATGCCTCTATTTTCTCGCGTTTTTAATTGATACATTCACGTGGCAGCTAACACTTAAAAATATACCCCTAACTGCTGCCTGGACGTATCGCTTTTTCCAAATGCGGTTAGCAGGGGAGGCTTTTAATAATCTAACCCCATTAGCTGGGATGGGGGGCGAGCCCTTGAAAGCTATCCTTCTAAATAAATACTATAGTGTGAGCTACCGTGACGGAATAGCATCCGTCATCATTGCAAAGACCATCAACATGTTAGCTCTTATCCTATTTTTGGCTATCGGTTTTTTATTTGTTCTGAATTCAACGGATCTTAACATCAGATATAAATCTATCGCTGGAGTAGGCTTAATCACTTTTTCTACGGCTGTCGTACTTTTCTACCTATTCCAAAGATTAAAAATAACATCCGCCACCAGTAATCTCCTCCCAAAGCACAAATTACCCGCCTGGATGCGAAGTGCGTTAATGCGCATTGTGGAATTGGAAGATCATTTGGCGTCATTCTATAAGAAACAACTAATTCGTTTTTCTTGGGCACTTTTTTTTGCATTAGGAAATTGGGTTCTTGGCGCTTTAGAGATTTTTTATATCATGCGATTTCTTGATCACCCCATAAGTCTTCCAGACGCTTGGATTATTGAAGCGATGACCCAACTTGTGCGAGCAGGTACATTTTTTATTCCAGCAAGTATCGGAGCGCAGGAAGGCGCATTCGTAATAATTGGTGGTGCCATCAGCGGTTCGCCATCTGCCGGGCTAGCAGCAGGTGTTATTAGAAGGATTCGAGAAATAATTTGGATTGGGTGGGGTGTTTTAGTTTTTTATATTTCGAAACCAGATTTAGCCTTAGTAGATGCACCAATCACTAAAATGCCGAAAAAAGAATGAATTTCTAGTTTTTTAAAAGATTTGTAGCTTTTTTGCTTAACGCACGCGCTAAAGCTCTAACCCCACGAGAACGAAGGATAGATCTGTATTCTGATACTCGTACAGCCATTTCGCTTATACCTCGATCCAAAAGAACATCTATAATCTTCCATTTATCACCAAATTTACCCATGACATATGTTATTGTTACCGAGTCATCATTAGGATTTTCTATCCGTGTATCAACAAGACGGGTACCCTTTGGCCCAGTCCTTACCTTCAGCGTCTTAAAGATTTGCCCCGAATATCCGTTGAAACGATATGCATATGTCCCAACACTCATACGTTTGAAAGCTTCAATCAATTCGCTCTTTTGCTGCTCACTCGTCCTCTTCCAACTTGAACCAACCGTTATGCGGATCATAAACGGTAGGTTGAAGGCTTTTTCCATTTCAGGTTTAAGCTCCTTATATCGTGCAGTGACGCTTGTGGAGCCTGCTTTTTTCATAACAGAAAGGAGAACCTCATGGAACCTATCCACCACCTCGCTTGGTTCAGCTGATAAAGCCCAAGTGGGGTAAACCAAAAGGCCAAAAATAATTATAATGACTATCCTCAAGCCGGGTGCCCTGATGTTATTAATTGATTGCATTAATACACTCCGTACCCTCTCAATTGTTTAAACCGCCAATTTGTATTAGATATCGAGAACATCTAAAGGCGAATGTCATAATGAGCCTAAATGAAAGGATAGAACAATGGAAAAAGCAACATTTGGCGCAGGTTGTTTTTGGGGAATTGAAGCAGGTTTTAGGAAGATAAAAGGTGTTTCTGACGTAGCAGTGGGTTATGCCGGAGGAGAAGCGGACAACCCCACATATGAGGAAGTATGTACTGGAACAACTGGGCATGCAGAGGTTGTTGAAGTTTGTTTTGATCCAAGTCAGGTTACATTTGAAGACCTTTTAGAAGTTTTTTGGAAATCACATGATCCGACGACGCTCAACAGGCAAGGTCCAGACGTAGGTACTCAGTATCGATCAGCCATTTTTTATCACTCCCAAAAACAGTTGGAATCGGCAAAAATATCATTGGCCAACCAAAGTGCATCAGATAAACACCTAAACCCAATTGTCACTGAAGTTACGTCCCATAGAAAATTCTATCGTGCAGAAGAATACCATCAAAGATACTTTGAAAAGCAGGGCCGTCACTAAGTTAGATTGCCATTATTAACGCGGTTTTAGGACGTGTACGCCGGTGTAAATGCTTTCCCGCAGCTCCACATTTACGGATAAAGACGTATACTCTGGATGTAAAATATCTATTCGATGGGTACCGCTTGCTGGTTCGAGATCATCAAACTTGAATTCGCCAAAGGCATCACTGATTTCTTCGCCTATTTTTTTGCCATCTTTATTCAGAACCGCAATGGCTCCTTCTAGACAATCTTCAAGACCGCTATTGGTTATCACAACGGTCCCTCCAATGAAGCACTTTTTATAGAGGTGTAGGTTTTTATAATGAACCCTTGGCTTCGTTTGGATCTCTGGTTCTAATTGTTCTAACCCCTCTTCAGATTTAAGTTTCTCCATTTCGGAATCCGTTATCATAACTGAACGCAACGCCCCTGTCGGACAGGATTGAACACAACGTGGTTCTACCCAACCCCTATCCAAGAGGTGTGCATCAAAATTCCAATGCTGGGGCAGCTGCTGCTCTTCATTCCACCAAATAGCGCCGTAAGGGCACGAGTCGACCAAATGTTTCTGTCCTTTGGCTTTTACTGGATCAATTATGACAATACCGTCATCCCGTTTTTTAATAGCATCATCTTTTGCCGCAGCTATACACGGTGCATCATCACAGTGCATACACATTGTTGGCAAATACGCGACATCCACCATCGGGGCCTGCCCTCTCTCTTTCTTCTTAACATCGATCCAACGATGGCCATGAAGTGGCATTTCTGCCGAATAACCAGGATGTTCATTTCTCTGATACTCGTCCGCGACGGAT
>PTLH01000060.1 GCA_002938035.1 Alphaproteobacteria bacterium MarineAlpha3_Bin6 | reverse complement strand
ACAGACGGGATGTCTTGTAAAGAGGACACCCTTTAGAATTGAAATATTGGAGGTATAGAGAAAAAAAATAGTGGTGATCCCGATAGGATTCGAACCTATGGCCTCCAGATTAGGAATCTGGCGCTCTATCCGACTGAGCTACGGGACCACACGAGATGATTACATCAAATTATCCACCCATTTGATGTTTGAAGGAATTTAATTATTTAAAATCTTTGTTCCATAGGTTCCTATTTTCAGTTTTTGAAACGGTGTTACCTAATGAACGAGTATACAACCTATTTGCACACAATATCTGTGATATTACAGACGTTACAACTGTCTTTAATGTTTGCACAAAGTAGACAACTATAATGTTCTTTTTTGTTAAGAAAGCGTGGATTTTGCTTGGATCGTCCGATAATCCTCGCGATCATCCACCTCTGGCTGTCAACCCCTCAAAAGAGATCATCGACCAAGATTTAAGTCTAGGGGCAAACTATAATACAGCATAATTGATTCTGTCCCCGGATTATCATCTCCCAGACTAGCATTCGAATAATGAGAGAGAGCCAAACCAATCCGTTCTCTGTTATCTAAGCGATAGGCCACTTCTAATTGAGACCGAAATTGAAGAGGAAAATCCAAATCCAGATCACTGTCCCCACCAAAATATAAATGGGGAGCTAAACTAGGTGTCACAACATACCTCCGACCAAAATAAAGGTCTAAAAGCAATCCTCCACCCAAGAATCCATGACCCGATATGCTATAAGCACCCGCACCAAATGGCTTAAATAAATTTAATAGCTTTTTATCCGACCGGTATTCGAGACGAAATTCCGCGCCCTGATCCTTTTGGCGGTTGAAATCAAAGGCTCCAAACGCCACCGACAAAAACTCCGGATCGCCTTTCTTTTCCTGTCCTTCGGCCGTCGAACCGGCCAACATAAAATTGGCAATGAGGACAAAACAGAAAAGAGGTCTCACAAGTTTCCCGTAAGAAGATAATCTCTGCATAGCCATGCTAAACATTTTAAGGTGTAGAACCACCGATGCAAGAGAATTTGGCCCTAGATAGAACAAGTTAACTCACTCAAAAACCTGTCTTGAACTTTTCTGTCGAAGCAACAAGAGCGGAGCGGAGCGAAGGCTCCATAGCTGAGTGCCCAGCATCCGGAATAACATGGTACTTAGCTTCCGGCCAAGAACTGTAAAGAGCGTCTGCCGTCGTTATAGGGCAGACCATATCATATCGTCCCTGTATGATAGTTGCTGGAATGTCTCTAATGATATTTAGGTGATCAAAAAAATATTCGTTTGGCAAAAACATTTGATTTACAAAGTAGTGAGCCTCTATCCTAGCTAGGGCTAATACAGCTCTCCCAGAAACTAGTCCCGAAGCGCTCCTAGGATTAGGCAGCAATGTCGAACACGCACCCTCATAATGTGCCCAAGCCTGGGCAGCTGGTGTATGAATCGAAGGATCTTTATTTATTAGTCTTTTATGGAAAGAACCCAACACATCCATCCGCTCTGCTTCCGGCAAGAAATGAGTAAATTCCCTCCAAGGCTCCGGAAACACTGTCGCCATGCCGTTGAGAAACCAATCCAATTCGGTGTCACGGCAAAGGAATATGCCACGCAGAATAAAACCAACGACCCGCTCAGGATGTTCAATACCGTAAGCGAGGGCCAAGGAACTCCCCCAAGATCCGCCAAGTAACAACCACTTGCTAACTTCAAGATGTTTACGAAGCCTTTCCATATCGGCTATCAAATGTTGGGTGGTATTATTTTCAATTTCAGCGAATGGGCGGGATCGTCCACTTCCTCGCTGATCAAAAACTATAATGCGGTAGTGATCTGGGTCAAAAAAACGCCTGTGTGACGGTGACGCGCCTGCCCCCGGCCCACCGTGGAGAAAGACTACGGGAAAGCCCCTAGGGTTTCCAGAAACTTCCCAGTACATATTGTGTTGACCATCGAGATCAATTAGACCCGAGGCATGTGGCTCAACTTCAGGGTAAAGTTGGTATGGTGGTGAAATGATGTCCATTAATTTAGGTCTATGTCGTCTCGATTTTGAAATTGGTTATCTTTTATCGAACCTTTCAACGCTCATACTCGCTCAGCAATTTGATATTCCTACAATAAAATGTTCAAACTTGGTGTCATGGTTCGTGGGTGGTTCAAACTGAATAACGTTCCTATGATGATACTATCCTGTTCAGAGTAAATTGAGGTGTTATGAATTGACGTTTACAAGGTTTAATCGCGCACGGCAAAACTCTTTATACCTAACGGGAGTTTTGTTGTGTTCAATTTTTGCAGTCAATGCCTGCACTACCAGCCCTGCCACAGGGGGGAAAGTTATTTCCTTCAACACCCTAGCTGAAGAAAAACGTATTGGCCAACGTGAACACCCCAAGATTGTTAAACAATTTGGAGGTGAATATAATTTACCCAAAGTCAAAAATTACATCTCCGACCTAGGCCATAAACTGGCTACTATATCAGAACTCCCAGGCATCGGATGGAAATTCACCGTCTTAAATTCTCGTGAAATTAATGCCTTTGCCATTCCCGGTGGGTTTATCTATGTCACCCGGGGTCTTCTTACCCTAGCAAGCAATGAGGCCGAACTAGCTGGGGTCATTGCCCATGAGATTGGACATGTGACAGCTCTTCACTCCAGTACTCGCCAGGCAACCGGAAAAGTGGCGGGATTAGGGGCATTAGCCGCAGGCATACTACTTGGCCGAGCCGGTTCCGAGTTAGGAAGCTACATCGGTCGCGCAGGTATCCAACAATACTCTCAGAGCCAGGAGTTAGAAGCAGATTCCCTGGGCGTAAGATATTTATCCCGAACAGGTTACGACACTAGGGCTATGGGAAGCTTTTTAACTAAGATGCGCGCCTTTTCTAAATTGGAAAACAGGCGGCTTGGGCGACCCGAAGATGCCATGGATAGGCTATCGATATTTGCATCTCATCCTCGTACGCTAAAGCGCATAGAACGCGCTATTAAAACGGCCGCCAGACTAAAATCTGGAAGCAGGATTGGGCGGGTCGACTATATGGCGATGCTCCACGGAGTTGTTTATGGAGATGACTTGGAACAGGGTATAATCAGGGGGCGCGATTTTATCCACCCCTTGCTCAAATTCCGTTTTACTGTACCTGAAGGTTTTAGGTTAATTAATAATCAAAATTCAGTTGTTGCAACGAATTTAGAAGGATCCTCTATCCATTTCGACATGGGGCCAAAAACCTATAATGGACCTATGGCTCGTTATTTAAAATATGTGTGGGCTCCCAAAGCCAGACTAAACGACGTTGAAAGTATAATGGTCAACGGCATGGATGGGGCGGGCGGCGGCGCCACAATTCAACGCCGTGGTGGAGTTTTTAACCTCCGGTTTGTCGCTGTTAGAAATAAAAACAACAAGATCTTCCGTTTATTATTCGTTACACCTCGGCTGAAAACTCGTCAACTTTCTTCTGAACTACGTCGTACAACTTTTTCTCTGCGTACCCTCAGTAACCGAGAAGCATCGGCCATTACACCAGCTACCATTAGGGTAAAAGCTGTGAATGCCGACGAAACCATTGAGTCAATTATCCAACAAATGGCCCTAACCAGCTTCAGAGAACAAACTTTCCGGGTCCTCAATGACCTCGGCCCCAATGAAAATCTTCGCACGGGACAACTAATAAAAATCGTGGCTAAAAGGTAAAATCAGATTATTGGAATTCAAAAAGGGGATCGGGAGACCGCCTTTCGATTTTTGCGAATTCTCTGCTTGTTAAACCTAGGTCTGGACTTTCCAAATTTACAGCTGCATCGACTTATTCTTATGGCCTGACCATTTGGGCAAATCATCGTTTATATCGATCACTCGCATACTGTAAAAAACGTGACATGTTGGCTTAAATTTTTTAGGAACACTCGGCGGCACGCCAAAATCGAAGAGCGAGGGAAAAGCAAGCCACATATTTCGTCCTTCATCTGCAATGAAGGTACCGCATAAAGAACAACTCACCTTGCAGGGTAGACTTCTCTCATACTTGTTAAGCTCACTGGAGTAATAGTTTAGGTGATTTATCCCTTCCGTGATTCTTACATGGTGTTTATGAAATATTGCAGCCCACTGCATAGGAGCCCCGTGCAACGTCCGGCACACTTTACAATGACAAATTTTTGAATCCACCGGATCGGAGCTGACCTCGTACGTGACCGCGTTGCAGTGGCAAAGTGCTCGGTACTTTGCCTCGAACGTATCGTCTTCAGCAGACGCAAATATTGCCTCGATTTTGGTCATCTTAACATCTCGATCAGTTCTAATATCTTGGAAGTCAGTTGCTCATGCTCATTTAAGTCCATTTAACAAATCATACACCAAGGGTGGAACGACCACCAAACGGGCCTCTCCTCGGCCCTTAAGCGGGGGTATTAATGTGGGGATAGATGTGGCTAGGGGAATATATAAACTTATAACCCATTGATTTATAAAATAAATCTAGTGAAAATCGTGGCTAACGAGTCTGCCAAACATTGTAAGGTTATTTAACCGTGCACCGTAGGTTAGGGTATTGACTGCCTTAGGAATAACTTTCCATTTATCGCCCAAGTACCCATTTAAATCGAATGAAAGGCTTACTACTCATTCTTCCCTTAGTATCTGCTCCAGTTTTTCTATTGCCTCACCGAGGTTTGTGCCATCTAGCGCGGCTACTTCGCCCGCAAGGCGTTCTACTGCCATTTCATAAATTTGCCGTTCAGAGAACGATTGATCGGGTTGACCTACATTGCGATGCAGATCCCTGACTACTTGGGCTATAGACCCTGGTTCTCCTGAATTAATTTTCAACTCATACTCTTGAGCACGACGGCTCCACATAGTGCGTTTTACCCGTGCGCGGCCTTTAAGTGTCATCATCGCATCGTCTATCACCTTTTGGCTGCTTATTTCGCGCAAACCCGAAGCTTCCAACTTATTTGTGGGTATTCTCAAAGTCATCCGTTCATTCTCGAAAATAATAACCACCAAATAGAGATCAATTCCACCTATTGTTTCTCTTTCAATACCTTGAACCGAACCAACACCATGAGTGGGATAGACAACATGGTCTCCGGGTTTAAACTTAATTTTGGGTGTTTTTGACTTCCGTGCGGTTTGTTTAACTTTCTTTGTTTGAAGAGCTTTAACGCGACCCCGAGCTTTCACCTTTTTGTCAGCATCAGTATTTGGACCAACAACCCGTTCCCTTGAAGCCTTGGATTTTATTTTACTGGTTCTTTTCTTGGCTGATTTGGAAAGAGGTTTTGTTTTTGTTTCATTTTGAGCCATTTCTTGCACATCACTCCAATCAAATCATTTTTGTGCTTAATTAGATTTCAACCACCTAGAACCCCTCTCCATTTTATAAAGAAGTAACGGTCCTGCGGGTAGATTGCCAAAGTAGTTTAGTTTAAGGCCAAGGTAGCCAAACCCCGGCGTTGATCGAAAGCCCAAACGTATATCTAAATTGGCCTATGTTTACGCAAAGCAAGCAAAACGGGAGACTTCGAGAATTATCACCACGATAAAGATAACGTAACACAAATTTGCGTTAAAAAATAGGCAGTCACTCCTATATAAAAAAACCTAAAAATTTGGTAATCAACCGCTTGGATATATTGATACATACATCGTTTTCAATAAATAATCCGGCTGAGTTAAAGATGTAATTTTTTTAAGCGTTTATCCCCCCAATCCAGGAGACGTGCTAAATTCAGCCTTTTTACCAGGCTTATCCTTCCAATCCTCAGCGTCCGCGGGACTTTCGCGCTTTGTTGTGATATTTGGCCAGTCTTCGGAATACTTTACGTTTATCTCAAGCCAATCTTCCAAACCGTCTTCTGTGTCAGGCAGAATCGCTTCTGCCGGGCATTCAGGTTCGCAAACACCGCAATCAATACATTCATCTGGGTGGATGACCAACATATTTTCACCCTCGTAGAAGCAGTCCACGGGGCATACTTCGACACAATCCATAAATTTGCACTTAATGCAATTCTCGGTGACGATGTAAGTCATATTTTACTCCGCCGATCACTTTTTTTAAATTTTGCTACTTCATACATGGCATCTTTCATACACGTGTCAACCACCGATGCCAAGTCTAGCCATGACCCTCTTCCTTGCGAGCCCACGATCTTTATCAGAAACAAATATTAATCCCGCTACCCGCTGAATAAGATTTTTTTCAAAAGCATCTGCTCTACCATCAGAAAAAGCTACTTCCCATAACATTTCAATCATTTTAATACGATCACCGTCGTCATATCGATCCTTAACTACCCGGGTGAAACCAAAAAGTTGCCCGCTCTCTTCCACAGCCAATTCCGCTTGCTCTACCAACGTTTTTGTTTCTACAGTAGACAAATTGAAGTGTGTTTCCACGATCGTATGAATACTTTGCCGCTCGAGTGTATCAAAATCCCCATCCACGCTCGCAGCTTCTACAAGTAATGCGGCGGCGGCTAATTGAAGTTCATCACTGCTAACCATTTCTTGATTATCTGAGGTTTCGGCAGACTCAAATAACGCCTTTATCCTATCGAACATAGTGGTTGAGTAACACATGAACTGTAGAAACGGCAAGGATCGTCGAGGTAAATTGTTCAATTTTCTGGGTGACCTTGCCTAACCTTCTTGGTTCCATTATTAAAATTGCAATGGCTAATTACCCTGATGAACGCCTACAATGGCCTGCGCCGGAGCGAAATAAAAGTTTTATCCTTGAAGTGTTAAGGGACGTCCTTTTAGAAACAATATTGGATGGTAGCCTAGTGCTTGAAATTGGTAGCGGATCGGGCGCGCACATCTGCCATTTTGCCAGCCAACTTCAGAATTTTAGATGGCAACCTAGCGATCCAGAGGACCGTCATCAAAAAAGTATAAAAGCATGGATCAAGCATGTTAAGACAAAAAATATTCTACCTCCCATTTATCTTGATACACGTGAAGAGCCTTGGCCGATAAAAAAAGCGGATGCTATTTTGTGTATCAATATGATTCACATTTCCCCCTGGAAATCCTGTCAGAGCCTCTTTTCGGGCGCCTCCAGGATCTTGCCACGTGACGGAGTAATTTATCTTTATGGCCCCTTTTCTGTCGACGGGATTCATACCGCCGATAGCAATGCTATTTTTGATAGAAGTCTGAAGTCCCGCAATTCGGAGTGGGGTGTCCGTGACCTAAACGGCGTGCGCCAGGTTGCAGAAAACAACTCTTTCCGAATGACTAAAAAAATTTATATGCCAGCAAATAATCTATCTTTAGTGTTTAATAGTGTTCGCTGACACTTGACTAAAAAGTAACATCATCACTCTTAATGAACTGACCATTAAGCCTCTTGGAGTTTCCATTATATACCTTTCAACCAACCCATAAACCGTTCTATAGCCCGGCGTTGAACTTTGGTTGGCCTTCCCGATCCCCGTTCCCGTTTGGCGGGTTCCGGGGCTAAAGTAGAATCAATCTTTTTTGCTATTTGGTCAATCGGTTGCAGATCTTCATATAAGGCCTGTGCCTCTTTTGCAGGACCCCGTCGGTTGCCAAGTTTAATTATCTTTATCACCCTGATGTTAGGTCCTACGGAAAAAGTTAGCACATCACCCGGAGTAACGCTCTGGTGGGCTTTTTTTATAAGATTGCCATTCACTCGCACCTTTCCCGAGTTACAAAGTTTAGTAGCCAACGATCGACTTTTAATAAAACGCGCGTACCAAAACCACTTATCTAGTCTCAGTGTATCTCTGTTCATCAACTAGCCATTAAATCCTTCAATTTAGCAAAAGGAGATCCTTCATTGATGGGATCAGTTAGAGCCTTCTGTACCCCTCCATATTGTTTTTTCCGATGTAATTTGTTTGGAGACTTTTTATATAGCGTTTGTCCATCCTTTAACTTTCCAGGGTAACCCAGCACGTTTAAAATACCATCCATTTCTGTACGTGTGCAGCCAGCTAAATTTAATAACTCAGCATCCACTGCGAACGCTCCTTCCGACCCTCGCCGCCGAATTTGTCCACTTAAACGTTCAAGAATATCGACCCTCATGAGCACCGGACCTATCCGCCTGAAACCAGCCACATGGTAAAAAGTCGAGGGCAGACCAGAACTAATTGGTATAGAAACTCTGCCGGGCACTGGCGGAGATGGAATTTTATCCAATTCCCGAAAGACTGCCCAGAGAAGGGCGGTAAAGCCGGCCCGTTTAGGCTTCAAGAGCGCAGGAATAAATATCTCATCACGACCCATTTTAATGCCATTATGTCGAAAAGTACTGTAATCGTTTTCTGTTAATAACCGGATTTGCTTTTTTACTGTTCTCTTTGATAAAACACCCAGGCCTTCGATGAGTTGAAAAGCAATACCCCGGGCGGCACCCTCCAATGAAACTTCTTGAATTTTCAAAAGTGGTTTAAGAACAGAGCCAATATAGGTCTCAAGCCAATTATTTAGTCTATTCTCGACTTGTTGATACGCCGGCTGTTCGAGTAATTCGCTATATTTCATTACAATTCTCGGTTTAAGTGGCGTTACACCTTTAACCAGTTGAGCCACGCAATCTCCTCTCCACTCAACCTTACCTTCATCAGAGATTGAAATTGTTTTATCTGGATCGTTTAAAAATTTATGGGCGCGGCGAGCAACCTCACGCCCAAGAGCCTTCAACGCCGCCATTCTAACCGCTTTTCCGCCAGCAGAACTCTCAGCAGTATCAGCTAAAAATCGAAACCCGATCAAATTTCCGACAAAGTGACCTTCAACCAACACCTCCCCGTTATCTTTGACATTGGCAAACAGTTTATCTTTGTCTTTCAGACGCTTCATTAGAGTGGCTGTTCGCTGATCCACAAAACGTTGAGTAAGACCCCTGTGCAAAGCATCGGAGAGTTTATCTTCCACCTCCCGAGTTCTTTCCTGCCAGTATGTCACATCTTCTAGCCAGTCATTTCTGTGGGCTACATAAGTCCATAAACGGATACCCGCTATCCTACTAACTAGTGTCTCAACATCACCATCAATCAGATCCAGCCTACTCACTTGATCTGCGACCCAATCGACCGGCAAGCAACTGTATTTTCTAAGATTATTATAAATTTCGGACAATAGCCTGACATGATCACCGCCCAAGCTTTTTTTGTAGTTGGGAACCTGGCAAACTTCCCACAATAACCGCACAACATCTTCCCCCTTTGCACTCGCCATAATTTTTGGGTCATTCAACATGTCCTTGAGAAATCTCTCATCATCAGGTTCTTGAACTTTAACTAAACCTCTTTGATTTGGCGCACGGCCCAAGGTAGACAGCAAGGTATCTATATCTGAATAGTCTAAAAAAGGGTTCCGCCAGAAAAGAAACTTTAATGGCATAAATGCATGACTTTCAATTGCCTCCACAATTTCGGGTGACAAGTCCTGAGCATCACCGGTAACTCCAAACGTCCCGTCGCTCATATGACGACCGGCCCGGCCCGAAATTTGCCCCAGCTCATCTGATCGAAGATCACGGCGAACTGTGCCATCGAACTTACTTACTGAAGAAAAAGCAACATGATCTACATCCATATTCAAACCCATGCCGATGGCATCCGTTGCCACCAAATAATCGACATCTCCATTTTGGAAAAGATTTACCTGAGCATTCCTTGTACGTGGACTGAGGGCCCCCATTACTATGGCGGCTCCTCCTCGTTGGCGGCAAATCAATTCCGCTATCTCATAAACATCGGCAGCTGCAAACCCCACGACCGCTGTTCGAGGGGGAAGGCGAACAATGTTACGTGGTCCTGAATAAGTCAGGGTCGAAAATCGGCGGCGAGATCTAATTTTAATTTCTGGTACTAGTTTTTTTATTAGTGGCTTGATAGATTCCGCACCCATGAACATTGTTTCCTGACGTCCGCGGGCGTGCAAAAGACGGTCAGTAAAAATATGACCGCGTTCTGGGTCAGAACACATTTGGATTTCATCTACCGCGAGAAAGGCAACAGATTTATCAATGGGCATAGATTCTACGGTGCAAAAATAATATTTCGCGTAAGGGGGAACGATTTTTTCTTCGCCTGTAATCAATGCCACTTGCCGCGATCCCTTTATGGTCACGGCCCGTTCATAATTTTCCCTTGCCAGCAAGCGGAGAGGAAACCCAATCATACCACTTCCGTAGCCAAGCATACGTTCAAATGCGAGATAGGTTTTGCCGGTGTTTGTAGGTCCCAACGCGGCTATAATCTGAGGAGAGGGAGTGTTAATCTGCATAGCTTCAGGATTAAATCATCAAAGTTTGGATGCAAGTGAATGTGCTACTTAGCCAGTTTAACCTTGATTAGATCTTTTAATGCCGAGACACGATAGTGTCTACAAGGCCCTGCCTTTCCAACCAATTTATGATTAGGCTAACAGCCTTATTCATTTTCTCCGGCTGACCTTTGTAATAATGACCGGCGCCTTTTATTACCTCCATTTCCTTATTCGCACTTGCGGCAGCGTCAAAGATCATCCTAGCATGACTAGCAGGACAAGCATCATCGGCTCCATTCTCAAGTGTCAGAAAAGGAACAGAAACCCGTTGAGCACTAATAATCCCATCCACTCGAGACTCGTCGTATGACCACTGGGAAAGCCAGCTTCTAAGCGTACAGAACCTAGCCAAACCAGCAGGGCCATTATTCACAGTGCGGGGGTTTCCCAAGTAACACCAGTTAGGCTTGCGTTCATTCGGATCAACCGCAGGATCTATCCAGCGGAGATCGGCCATGGTGCGATGTACAACAAATCCCCGCTCCACCTCACCATCGTCTCGGCGTTTAAGTTCGGCTAATACTTCTTTGACCCAGGTCGTAATTTTACGATTTCTTACAATCTGCTCGTTTCGATATCGCAAAAGAAATTTGGAGTTAAAAGGAGGATGGTTAGGATTATTAGGATTATAAATATCCAATTCTGGATCACGATCCTCTGGATTAATTTCGTCCCGAACTGAGGCATCCATCCACTCCGTCAGTGTCAAGGCTCGACTGGCGTGGGCAGCAATAAACATTACAGCGTCTGCAGGAACCAGGTCAGCCGCAGTCAGGTCAACGGGGTCGCCTGCTGGTGTATTGGTGATTGTCGGATCCTCCGCCTCCGCCTGATAAAAAAGAGATAATGAACCGCCCCCACTCCAGCCTAATAATACTACATTTTCATAGCCAAGTTCTTCCTTGGCGTGACGTACATAAGCACCAAGATCCAATGTTACCTTTTCCATAATCAAAGCAGTGTCATTTTTTGGGTATCGGCTACCGCAACACATCAAGTGAATTCCTACTTCGGCCAAGGCCCGCGGTATGGGCAGTTGCTGTAAGGTACTTGAGGGATGCATCATTAAAACAACTGTATTTGATGGGCGATCTCGCGGAATGAAATGTATTCCCTCTAAAACCACTAAACCTTGGCTTCCCACAAAACCGTAGGTCTCAGTGAATGTTGAATTTTCTTCATGTTGTATTGTGACGGGCACAATATCAAAGTCGAAGTGGCCCATGAAAAGCCTCCTGTTCTCGCGTTAATTTATAAAACAAAATTAACCGAGTGGAATTGGTTGGCCAAGTCCTTTAATGGTTGATTATTCTTGGGAAGAAATTGAATTTATGGGGGGCAAGGACATGAACGAAAGATTAGCTGGGAAAGTAATTATTGTTACTGGAGCAGAATCCGGGATCGGCAGAAGCATCGTTCAGCGCTGTATTATAGATGGCGCATGTGTAACCGCGGCAGGCCTCAATGTTGAGGGTCTTAAAGAGACTGCTGACTTATGTGCAGAAACGGGGGGCAAAGAACGCCTCATATGGACGAAGACGGATGTGCGAGAAACGGCTAGTGTCAATGATATGATTAACCAGACAAAGAAAAACTTTAGCCGGTTAGATGCCGCTATCGCAAATGCTGGTATAGTCCTCGGCCAAACTCCATTTTATAATATTACACTCGATGATTGGGACCGGATAATTGCTACCAATCTGCGTGGTGTCTTTATCACCATTCAGGCCGCTTGCAAGGTTCTGATCGAACAAGGTGAAGGGGGCAGTCTTCTGGCAACGGGTTCATCTACAGCTATTAGAGTGGCGCCGGGATTTGCATCTTATATTGCCGCAAAAGGGGGCGTGCACCTCATGATGCAAGCACTCGCGCTAGAACTCGCAGAACACAAAATAAGAGTAAACACGATTGTACCAGGAACAACCCGCACGGCTATTACCGAAGCGCTGCCAGGTTATTTAGACAAGGTTGCACCCACTTTGCCGATGGGCGAAGTAGTGGAGCCCTATGAACTGGCAAATTTTGTTTCCTTTGCCTTAAGCGACGAAGCTCCTCATCTTACTGGTACACTGTTGAAGGTAGATGCCGGTAGGGTCATCGCCTGATTGCTCATGTCATTGGAGATTGATTATGGAACATTCCATTGGTTTGGATTTTCTTTTTACCATCACCTTTTTTGCCCCTAGTCTCGATATTGTTGGCGACACTACCTTATGGCAAACGAATCATTGCCAACGTAGATGGCGGACATTTTGAAGGAACAAACATAAAAGGAACCGTTCAACCGCCTGCCGGCGGTTGGCTTTTAATCCGGGCAGATAATTCCGTGCAGCTGGATGTGCGTGTATCATTGGTCACAGATGATAACACTTTGATCTATATGAGTTACCAGGGCTTGCGGGCAGGTCAGCAGTCAGTTCTTGATCATCTCGCGGCCGGAGAAGATGTCGATCCCAGAGAATACTAAATGCGAACCATCTGCAAATTTGAAACTGCAGATGGTAAATATGATTGGCTTAACCAACTTCTAGCAGCGGAAACCAGTCAGCGTTTCCCTGACCGGGTAGTATACGATAACCATCAGATTATCTAAATTACTAATCTAACGTGAGGGGTTTAGGTATTAGATAGAAGGGTGTGGGCAATAATTTCTTTGAGCCAGTCGAGCTTCATCCCTGACAGCAAGGCATTACAGTAGAAATATTCGTAACTCCTAATCTTTCCTAACCTAGCTTACAAATAATATGCTCACCTATACCAAGGGAACGAATGAAACAGGAAGAACCTCATTTTTGGTGATCTCCCCCGTCTTGTTTTTGACCAGCACTACAAGATTTTGTGTCCCCTCTTGGGAGCCGATTGGTATAACCATGCGACCTCCTAGATCCAATTGATCAACGAGAGCCAACGGTATTGACCCAGATGCCGCTGTCACCAAAATCGCTTGGAAGGGGGCTTTCTCTAGCCAGCCTTCACGACCGTTACCGGTTTGGAAGTCAATTGTATTGTACCCAAGGTAATTAAGTTTTTCCTTTGCTTTTGCCGCTAGTTCCGAAACCACTTCTATGGTAAATACTTGGTCCACAAGCTCAGCCAGAATAGCCGTCTGGTAACCACAGCCAGTGCCCACTTCTAACACTCTGTGACCGGGTTCCAATTCCAACAAAACCGTCATCAAAGCAACTATATAGGGTTGAGATATTGTCTGCCCATGTCCAATGCTGAGTGGTCGATTAGCGTATGCAAGTGCTTGATCCTGATCAGGAACAAAAGCATGACGGGGCACCAACTCGAGCGCTCTCATTACAACATCATCAAAAACTGGACGGCCTGTCCAATTTGCGGTTGATCGAGCATCCGCCGAAATTTTCTCTAATAATAGAGACGCTCTCGAATGTTGGGGAGTATTTTCCTTAGGCGTCAACACTCGGATTTACTCATGTTTTTACTGATCTCGTATTTAACTACCATGCTCCTTCACTCAACATCGGGTCGCTTCAAAGGTTCCTTGGGTAGGCGCAAAGATAAGCCCGGTTTGGTTCTAATGCTTATTGTGCTGCAATAATGCTACTAAAGCCATTTAGAATTATTTCGTTGTGCAAAAGCAAATTCTAGCCATCTTAACGTTCTGCATGCAATTATTTCAAAGAAAGTATTGAGACCATGATTATTCGGCTAATCATTTGGGTTCATTGACACCCAATAGATTTGAAAGAAAACTTGCAAAACTCCGCTCATAAACACATATGAGATTTAAAATTTTCAAGAACAGAAATGTTGAGAGGTAGTATGGCCGAAGAAAAGATGGAATTTCAAGCCGAGGTTAGCAAGGTTCTCGGCCTGGTAATTAATTCGCTTTACAGCAACAAAGAAATTTTTTTGAGGGAACTGATTTCCAATTCTTCGGATGCCTGCGACAAGCTACGCTATCTTTCGTTGACAGATCAACAGCTGGCTAAAGGGTTGGCTGAATTTAGTATAAACATCACCACGGTCAAGAAAGACCGTACGATTACCATTACTGACAACGGTATCGGAATGAACAACGCCGATTTGGTTGAGAACTTAGGAACAGTTGCTCGATCTGGAACTATCGAATTCCTGGAAAGTCTGTCTGGAGATGAAAAGAAAGATTCCGCGCTTATTGGACAGTTCGGGGTAGGTTTTTATGCTTCCTTCAGTGTTGCGGAAAAAGTTGAGGTGCTGAGCCGCAAAGCCGGAGAAAAACAGGCTTGGCTTTGGACTTCGGACGGTAAAAGTAGTTATTCCATCGCTGAAGCAAAGCGGAATGATCCCTGAACATC
>PTLH01000006.1 GCA_002938035.1 Alphaproteobacteria bacterium MarineAlpha3_Bin6 | reverse complement strand
AACCATGAGTTAGTGGTGGCGCGCGCGTCTGGTATTTCAGCATGGCAATTCCTCTTACCCGTTTTGGGCTTAGCGCTTATCCTCGGTACGTTGCAAATTACCGCATTAAATCCTTTAGCTTCAGCACTGTTGTCTAAATTTGATCGTCTCAATGCAATCCATATTAAGGGACAAACAAACTTACTTGCTTTATCTCCAAATGGACTATGGCTAAGGGAGACAAATAAACAAAATCAATCGGTAATTCACTCCACAACATTAGACCTGAGTAAAAATTCTATTAAACTTAAAGACGTTACTATTTTTAGTTACCAAGGTTCGAACAAATACCGGCAAAGACTGAGCGCCATTAAAGCCGAGCTAGAAGATGGATTTTGGCTCCTCTCGGATGTTTGGATACATGAACGAGATAAAGAATTACCTATGCATAAAAAGGAACATTGGTTACCTACAGATATAACACTCAACAACCTTCACGATAGTTTTTCTCCACCTGAAACTCTCTCATTTTGGAGCCTACCTGACTTCATTTCTAATCTTGATAAAGCGGGATTTTCAGCTGTCAGACATAGGCTCTACTGGCATTCATTGCTAGCCACACCGCTGTTATTACTTGCAATGGTTTTAATAGCGGCAACATTTACTTTAAAACAATCACCAAGGTCCAGGACGAGCATTATGATAATTGGTGGTATTCTGACCGGTTTTTTCCTCTTTTTCTTTTTGGATGTTGTTTCCGCACTAGGATTAAGGGAGAGTATCCCAATTGTACTTGCCGCATGGGCCCCTGCAGGTATCAGTGCTTTATTGGGACTTGCAATGGTGTTCCATCTCGAAGATGGTTAGTTCAAATGAATAAATTTCGATTAATAATGATCCAAACTCTTGGGATAGCCTTGGTTCCATTCTTAGTTGCAGGACAGGACCTGCAATCCGGCAACCGACCACTGCTTTTTTCAGCTAATGAAGTAACCCACGACAAAAAAAGCGGAATTGTTAGAGCCACTGGAAACGTTGAGGTTTCTCATGAACAGCGGGTCCTCATAGCCAACTCTGTAACGTACAACCAAATAGAAAATGTTGTGACTGCTACCGGGGGAGTAAGCCTATTAGAGGCTTCGGGAAACGTTTTATTTGCTGAAACGATGAAACTCACTGGTGATTTAAAAGACGGAATTATTAGAGACCTAAGAATTAGACTTTCCGATAACTCAAGAATCGCAGCTACTGGAGCACGCAGGTCTGCCGGAATTTCTACGGAAATGCGAAACGCTGTATATTCTCCTTGTCAAGACTGCGCTGATCAATCAGACGACAAACCTTTATGGCAGTTAAAGGCAAAAAAGGTAGTTCACGATGAAAAAGAGCAGGTAATTGAATACACAGACGCATATCTAGAACTCTTTGGTGTCCCAATCGCTTACATTCCTTTCTTTTACCACCCAGACCCGACAGTTAAGCGAAAATCCGGATTCATTACCCCAAGCTTCGGTAGTTCATCGGCATTGGGACCCACACTCTCAACTCCCTATTTTTTTGATATTGCAGCAAATAAAGACCTGACGATTACGCCCACGTTTACATCGAAAGAAAGGGTCCATTTAGCTGCTGAATACCGAGACATTGGCCCCAACAGTCGGCTAGAAAGCGATACTAGCATTACCCTTGATTCAAATGACGATCTATTTGGCCACATTGACACCAAATATCGGAAGAATGTTAACGATGTCTGGCGAATGGGAATTGATATACAAAGAGCAATTGATGACACGTATATGAGACGTTATAAGATTTCATCAAGGCCAGATATGACGACAAGGGCCTTTGGGGAGGCATTTAAAGGCCGCGATTATTTAAAAATTGACTCGTACTATTTTCAAGGATTGCAGGAGACAGATGACCCAGGAGAAATACCCATCGTCCTGCCAATGCTAGATTTCAGCCATATTAGCAGACCAAATAGGTTAGGCGCTACAAACTCAATTACAGCTAACGCGTTAGCGCTTACCCGTACTGACGGTAACGACACTAAACGGCTATCACTTGGTTATGGCTGGCACCTGCCTCGAATTGGCTCACTAGGTGAAGTTCTTGATGTAAATCTATCTATTCGCGGCGACATGTACCATGTTACAAATTTGGTCAATTCAAACGGACAGGGTTCTAACAAAGGCATTAGTGGCCGAATTCATCCGCAAGCATCGGTTAATTGGGGATACCCAATGTCAAATTCTCGCGGTCGCGTAACCCAAACACTTGAACCTTTGGCTTCACTTATTATTAGCCCATATGGTGGAAACCCCAATGATATTCCAAATGAAGATAGTGTAGACTTCGAATTTGATGACACCAACGTATTTAGTGAGAACCGCTTTACCGGTCTTGATCGCGTTGAGGGAGGACCAAGACTTGGCTACGGTATCAAGTGGGGAGCTTATGGGCAAAATGGTGGCAGCAGTTCCCTTTTTGTGGGGCAGAGTTATCGTATCAAATCCGACGACACCTTCGGCCCAGGCTCCGGGCTGGAAGATAATTTCTCAGATATAGTGAGTAGAATAAATATCTCGCCTGGTAAATACTTTGATTTAAATTACAGAACAAGATTATCCCATGAAGATCTTTCTCCCAGCAAGAATGAGGTTCAATTGGCGGCTGGACCACCGGCACTTAGAGCCACAACCAACTATGTATTTTTCGAGTCTCAACCAAACTCTGAGTTCGGCGGCAGGGATGAATTGTCAGGTTCAATTAAGTCCCAACTGAACCGACTATGGAGGGGCAGCCTCTCTGGCCGATACAACTTGCAGGAGGAAGGTAATCTTCAGGCTATTGCCCTCAATGCCACCTTTGAGTGCGAATGTTTCACGTTCAGCACTACATTAAAACGAGATTTTTTCGTTGATAGGGATCTGAAGCCAAGCGATACAATACTTTTTCAGCTAACTTTTAAAACGCTGGGGGAGTCTAAATTTGGTGTTTCAAAAGACGGCTAAATGGAAATCTAAATTTGGATTATTAGGAATGAAGATATCTTCTTCATGTGTTTGTACAAAAATTAAAACAAATCTTATAGTCAGTTGCGCCTTGGTTCTTCTAAGCCTTACATTCGCATTTTCCGCAATCGGACAGTCGTCTCTAAATATCGTCGCTATCGTCAATGACGAAATAATCTCAGATTATGACCTTCAGTCTAGGATAGATTTTATATTATTCTCATCTGGATTACCTAATAACCCTAACGAGAGAAAGCGTATTCGATACAGAATTCTAAATAACCTCATCAACCAAAAATTGATGCTTCAACAAGCTAAGCAGAAAAAAATTAATGTTTCCCGCAAACAAATAGGTGAGTTTATTGGTCAAGTGGAAAAGCAAAACGGAATGTTGAAAGGGAACATGGCAAAACTACTGAACAAGAATAATATGGATACACTCACTTACGAGCGACAGGTTGAAGCTAAAATTGCTTGGGGTCAAATTATTCGGAATAAATTGGCAAAATCTGGCGAGTTAGATGAAGAAAACATCAATGCCCAGATCCGCTTGATACGAAATTATAAAGGAAGGCCTGAGTACTTAGTAGCCGAAATATTTATTTCTTTTGATGCGGGAAGATCAGACCTTAAAGAGCAACAACTGGTGAACCGACTTTATCAACAAATCAAAGACGGAACACCATTTGGTCAGGTCGCTAGGTCATTTTCCGAAAGTGCTTCTGCAGCGCGAAATGGAAATTTAGGTTGGATTCGTGAAGATCAGCTAGATCCAAACCTGGCAAAGATTATATCAAATTTACAACGAGATGAACTATCAGTTCCGGTCAAGGCCCCTGATGGATATTATATACTCCTACTAAAAAACAAGAGACTAGCGCACGGTCTTATTTTGGGTGAAACTTCGGTTTCAATACAGCAGATATTACTACCTCTTAAAAACAATGCGGCAAAATCAGAGGTGCAGGCCCAGCTAACACTCGCACAATCGATTTCAAGAAGTGTACAAAATTGTAAAGATATGGAAGCCTTGGAAAAAGAGATTGGAATACCTAAAACGGGTAAGATCCTAGGGGTCAAGTTATCGAACTTGTTACCCAGTATTAGGAAGGCAACTCAGAATTTAGATATTGGCAAGGCAAGTAATCCAATCCGGAGCAAAGCAGGAATTCTAATATTAATGGTCTGCAGCAGAACGTTTGATGAAGACGAAGAAAAGGCACGTCGTAGGGTTGCCCAATATATTTCCCAACGGCGAGCTGAATTGATTTCCCGCCGTGAGTTGCTAGATTTAAGGCGGTCGGCATTTATCGAAACACGCGAATGAAAACCTGCTCATCCCCTATAGCTCTGACTATGGGCGAACCAGCCGGAATTAGCGCAGAAATTACACTTAAGGCATGGCGGGATCACCATGGCCGGCTTCAGCCGTTTTTTGTCATCGATGACCCCGAACGCATACGAGAAATTTCCCTCTCTTTGGGTTGGAAAATTGATATTGCTGTAATTGATAAACCTGACGAGACATTCAATTACTTCTCAAAATGTTTGCCGGTTTTACCATTAGGAAAAAGAGTAAGATCGACTATAACACAACCCGATCCGGCTAATGGAACAGCAGTCATCAGTTCCATAACAAAGGCTGCAACCTTAGCCCTCTCTGGAAAAGTTGGTGCGGTAGTAACCAATCCTATCCAAAAATCTGTTCTTTACAGTATGGGATTTTCGTTCCCCGGGCACACTGAATATTTAGCCCATCTTGCAAATGTTAATTCTAAGCCAATTATGATGCTGTATTCGGAAAAATTGAGAGTAGTACCCGTTACTAGGCATGTTAGTTTGATGGAGGCAGTTAGGCTGCTTTCTCCGAAATTGATCATTGAAACGGCCGAAACCACACTATCCGCTCTTAAAAAGGATTTTGGGATAAGTCGTCCTAAGCTGGCAATCGCAGGTCTTAATCCCCACGCCGGTGAGGATGGAACAATGGGCCAGGAAGAAAATATGATCATAGAACCGGCTGTCAAAACACTAAATATTATGGGATATGATACCTATGGTCCTCTTCCTGCAGATACTCTATTTCATTCCGAAGCGAGAAATAAGTATGACGCGGTGTTATGCATGTACCATGATCAGGCCTTGATACCCATAAAGACTTTAGACTTTGAAAGGGCTGTTAATGTAACATTGGGTCTTCCTTTTATTCGAACTTCTCCCGATCATGGCACTGCTTTGGATATTTCAGGTACCGGTACCGCACAGGAGACTAGCCTAGTTGCAGCTATCCAACTAGCCAGTCAAATGCTGAAAAATCGTTCGGAAAAACATTACAAGGTCGTAAATTAGTGCGTGAGTATCAGAATTCCTCTGATCAAGATTTTCTTCCAACACTTCGCAAGGTAATGTCGAAGCACGAGATTTATGCAAAAAGATCTCTAGGTCAACATTTTCTATTAGATACTAATTTAACTGACAAAATTGCTAGGATTGCAAATGTAAAGGGCTCAACTGTAATTGAAATCGGACCGGGCCCAGGAGGACTAACCCGTTCCTTGTTAATGAATGGTGCAAAAAAAATAATCGCAATTGAAAAAGACCCAAGATGTCTAGCGGCTTTACTTGAACTGCAGAGCTTTTATTCCGAAAGCCTTATTATCGTAGAGGCAGATGCTATGAATATAGATCTTTCCCAAATTAGTTCAAAACCGTTTAACATTGTCGCAAACCTACCTTATAATATATCTATCCCTTTACTGATCGGTTGGCTCCAGAAGATCAAATCCATCAGCCAAATGACTTTAACATTTCAAAAGGAAGTAGCGGACAGGTTAGTCGCTTCACCATCGACCAAAGCATATGGCAGGTTATCCGTCATAACCCAATGGCTTTGTAACGTGAATATTCAGTTTAATATTGACAGCCTAGCCTTTGTACCTCCTCCCAAGGTTGTCTCTAGCGTTGTTACTTTGTTACCACGAGACAAGCCAAGCGCACCCGCGGACTGGCTCAAATTGGAAAAGGTCACTTTTGCGGCGTTTAATCAACGACGAAAAATGCTACGATCTTCTCTGAAAAAATTCAATTTAGACTTCCCATCATTGGGTATAAATCCGACCTTGCGGGCTGAAAATTTAACCGTTGAGCAGTTTTGCCAGTTAGCTCGCAGTATTAGGGATTAAGTTTCGCCCCTTAATATTTGGACAAATTTATGTAACCCTGACTGACGATTTGCCCGAAGCCGTTCCGCTCCGAGTATCTTCTGTAACATTTGAACACTCTCTTCTACATACCGATTTACAATAATATAATCGTACTCACGGTAATGGCTCAATTCATCAGCCGCTTTAGCCATGCGGATTTTAACCTCTTCATCAGTATCTTGCGCCCGTGTCCTGAGACGAGTTTCAAGCTCATCATTATCTGGCGGCAATATAAATACACTTACAAGATCTTTTCCGGCAGTCTTATCTCCTTCCAATTGCTGTGTTCCCTGCCAATCAATGTCAAATAGAATATCTGAACCTGAGGCGAGCGCTTTCTCAATAGGTATTTTAGGTGTTCCATAATAGTTACCGAATACCTGAGCATATTCAAGAAATTCCCCCGCTTCTGCCATCTTCTTAAACTTAGTTTTATTAACAAAATTATAGTCTTCTCCATCCACTTCCTTTGCCCGTCTCAACCTAGTGGTAAAGGAGATGGACATTCGGAGGTTTTCTTCGCGAGCCAAAAGTGCCTTGGCGAGGGTTGTTTTTCCCGCACCAGACGGTGATGAGAGAACCAGCATCAACCCGCGCCGCGCATAGACATTAGAATTAGCGTGATTATTCAATATTTTGCACCTGCTCTCGAAATTGTTCAATCAGTGCCTTTAAATCTAACCCAATATTAGAAAGCTCAATATTATTCGCCTTTGAACAAAGAGTATTAACTTCTCTGTTAAGTTCCTGACACAGGAAATCAAGCTTACGGCCAATAACCCTGCCATCAATGAGGAGTTTTCTGGCTGTCGAGGTGTGAGCCCTTAGTCGATCGAGTTCTTCACGCACATCCACCTTAATCATAAGCATTACCGCTTCCTGAGTAATTCGCTCCTCTGGCAAAGCTGGTGTTGCGTCAAGAAGAATCTCCATTTGCTGTTTCAATTGCTCACGAATAGCCTGGGGCTGGGATTCGGAATTACGACCCGCACGCTCAATTAATGCTTGAATTTCAGCAAGCTGCAATTCCAATGTTTGGGAAATGTTTGTCCCTTCAACCTTTCTCGCCAATGACAACTCGGAAAGCGCTTTCTCAAGGTCCGCAATTATTAAATTATCTCTCTCCTGGATTACATCAACATCTGGCTCCTCTTCAACAGGTTCAATAACACCTTTAACCGCTAAAAAACTATCTGGTCTTAGAGGGCCAAAACTGTCTGTGCCTTCAAACATTTCCCTAGCTGTCTTAATAAGCTCATCAAGGAGTTCTCGGTTTACTCTGTAACTGGGTGGATTGCCGTTTTCCTTTATTGTAAGAGTAAGATTTATATTGCCCCGGCTAAATTTTTGACCGGCTATCTTTCTAGCCTTCAGATCCAAATTCTCTAACCCGTGCGGTAGCCGACACTTAATATCGAGGCCCTTCCCGTTGACACTTTTCGTTTCCCAGTTCCAGCTAAATTTACCAAAGCTCCCCGCTGATCTCCCAAATCCTGTCATACTGAATATTTTGGGCATAGTAGACATTTTCAATGGATATGTGATTCTCTTTTTTAAATCAACAACTCTGGCAAAACTCAAAATTTGTAATAATTATTTTTTGAGAACAAATGGGGAAGTCTAGAGAGGATACCATTATCAATTCCACATTGGCGTGAACTCAACCTGTCCAGGTTTCTAAAAAAACCATTCACAATATTTAATACACTCAAGGTTCAGAACTTGATAGAATCGCTGGCAATATAGATCAGTGAAAATAACTTAAATTCAAACAAACCATGAAAGTATCGCATTTTACTTTATGCATCTTTTTGGCAACTTGAACTTTTTTTAATTTGTTAAATGCGCAACACTGATACAAATACCACAATAATATTATCGTGTTTGCATTTTTTCCCTCTCCAGTTTTCTCAAAACTTTAACATTTTTATTATGTTCGCTTAAGGTTGTAGAAAATGCGTGGCCTCCTTTCCCATCAGCAACAAAATAAAGATCCGTGCTTTCAATAGGGTTGAGAACGGCTTTGATCGAGGCTCGACCCGGATTTGCGATGGGTCCAGGTGGTAGCCCTTTATTAAGGTAAGTGTTATAGGGATTTAGGCTTTTTAAATCCTTCCGTTTTAGAGGACGGCTCAGCCTACGATTGCCATTGGTCAAACCATAAATAACTGTAGGGTCGGATTGAAGCCGCATACCAAGCCTTAATCGGTTAATAAATACACTAGCTACCCTACGACGCTCCTCAACAAGTCCAGTCTCTTTTTCTACTATAGAAGCGAGTATTATGGCTTCCAAAGGAGTTTTTATGGGTAGTCCGACCTCACGTAGCAACCACAACTCCTCAGACACGTTTTTCATAGCAACTTTCATTCGTCTAACTAAATCGTTGCGGTTATCACCAAAATTATAATGATATGTCTCTGGCAACAACTCCCCCTCTTTTGGAGTTTCCGTCACAATTCCCGTCAACCCGTCGGTTCTCCTTAAATGACCAAGTATTTCAGCGGTATAAAGCCCTTCCACTGCTACGAACCGACGAATTACCATTTTACCAGATCGTAAGATTGATAGAATGTCTCTTGGACTTGACTCTTTCGGTATAGAAAATTCCCCTGCCCGCATAACCTTTTCTAATCTCAAGATGAGTACTGTTAATTTAAAAAGAATTGGTTGCGATATCGCGCCCTTGCGCTCCAGTAGTCTGGAAATAAAATCAATTCCGCTTCCTTTTGGAATAATGATAATCAAATCACTTTTAAGGGATCCACGTTGGGTAAAATTCATATAGCCAAATAGACCGCCGCCACCGACTGCAGCAAAAGTAATCAATATTAGAGCAGTTACCCAGCTGTTTTTGCGATTCATTTAAAGTTAACTTAGGGCGCCAAGTACCAAGCTCGCATTAGTGCCCCCAAATCCAAAGGAGTTTGATAAAATAACGTTAATGTTTCTTTCCTGGGCAGTATGGGGTACCAAATTTAAATCGCACCCATCAGAAGGTTTCTCCAAATTGAGTGTAGGGGGTACCATCCCATTATTAATAGCCAAGATAGAAAAAATTGCCTCAACAGATCCAGCTGCTCCCAACAAATGACCAATCGCTGATTTTGTTGATGACATCGCGAGCTTGTATGCAGCGTTACCAAACAGACGCTTGACAGCTGCGTGCTCTATTTCGTCTCCTAACGGTGTTGAAGTTCCGTGGGCATTTATATAATCAATACTTTCGGGGTTTAATCTGGCTCGCTTCAATGCGGCCCTCATGGACCTATAACCGCCGTCACCGTCTTCGGCAGGAGCAGTAATATGATAGGCATCTCCAGACATGCCATAACCCAAAACTTCCGCATAAATATTTGCACCTCGTTTCTTAGCGTGCTCTAGTTCTTCAAGTACAACAATTCCGGCACCCTCACCCACAACAAAGCCGTCTCGGCGCGTATCCCAAGGTCGGGACGCTTTTTCAGGCATATCATTGAAGTTTGTAGATAATGCACGAGTTGCCGCAAATCCGGCTATGCCCAAACGACAGATTGCCGCCTCCGCTCCGCCGGCTATCATTACATCAGCATCGTCAAACTCAATCAACCGTGCCGCATCGCCGATAGCGTGGGCACCTGACGCGCAGGCAGTAACAACAGCATGGTTAGGACCTTTAAAGCCATATTTAATTGCCACTTGCCCTGATACTAAATTAATCAAACTTGCCGGAATAAAATAGGGGCTTAACCGCCTTATATTTCCTTCAAGCACAACCCGTGCGCTTTTTTCAATCTCTGGCAAACCACCAATACCCGAACCAATCATTACTCCGGTACGCGTAAAGCTTTCTTCGTCTATAGGTTTCCATCCGGAATCTTCAACAGCGTAACTTGCCGCTACTAGACCATATTGTATGAAAGTATCCATGCGGCGTTGCTCTTTAGGAGTTATCCATTCGTCTGGATTAAAAGCCCCTAGTGCACTCGCATTTGGGTCCTCCGACCGGGGCACCTGCCCCGCAATTTTGGAGGGAATATCGGAAACGTCGAAATCAGTAATCGCATTGAGACCCGATTTTCCGCTTATTAGCCTGCTCCAGGACTCCTCGACACCACAAGCCAACGGCGTTACAAGACCAATTCCTGTGACAACCACTCGTCTCATGATAAATTGCGATACTTTGCTATAAATACTTCGCTAGTAAATTGACTAGTACTACACTCGAAATGTTCTTCCAAGATTCTAGCTACAAATTAAGTGCGTCGGCTAAGTCTTGCTTGCCAAAAAATCAACTGCATCTTTAACAGTGAGAATCTTTTCTGCAGCATCATCAGGAATTTCGCAATCGAACGCCTCTTCAAATGCCATCACAAGCTCAACGGTATCAAGGCTATCTGCACCCAAATCATCTATAAAACTTGCGGTGTTTGTCACCTTATCTTCACCAACACCAAGGTGTTCGACAATTATAGCTTTAACTCGCTCGGCAACGTCGCTCATTCTCTAAATCCCCAACTCAAATAATTATTACTGACACCCTTAATCAAAAATGTATTTTTCTTAGGGTTTACATGTTCGGCGTTTCCTAACACACTTTATTTCCAATGGCCAGCTTACATCTGGACATAAAGATTTGACAACAAATGGTTCTAAATCATCAGCATACCACCGTTTACATGGAGAGTTTGGCCTGTAACGTAAGCAGCCTCATCGCTGGCCAAAAAAGATACGCAAGCTGCAACGTCTTTGGGCTTCCCTAACCGTCCTATTGGGATCATAGTAAGCAAAGATTCTTTTTGCGAATTATCGAGGCTGTCAGTCATCGGCGTCACTATATAACCTGGGGCCACACAATTCACAGTAATTCCTCTGGATGCCACTTCAGCTGCTATGGCTTTAGTCATTCCTGTCGTACCCGCCTTAGCCGCAGCATAATTGGCCTGGCCAGAGTTTCCTGAAGCACCAACAACCGAGGTAATGTTTACAATACGTCCCCATCGTCTCTTAATCATACTTCGCAGACACCCCCGGGATAAACGAAACACAGCGCCCAAATTCACTTCTAACACGAGCTGCCAATCTTCATCCGTCATACGCATTGCAAGCTTATCTTTTGTAATACCTGCATTATTTACCAGTATATTAATTTCCCCCATTGAATTATTCGTAGCATCCAACAAATACTGAGAATCTTTAACCGATGACAGATCGCCAACGACCACATGCACCCGTTCTCCCAATTTAGAGGCTAATGCATCCAATGCCCGTTCACGAGTACCAGAAAGTGTGACTGTTGCACCCTTTAAGTGAAGAGACTCGGCAATTTTGCTCCCTATACCTCCAGAAGCACCGGTAATCAGCGCCCGCTTGCCTGAAAAATCAAACATCTTTCAATTCCCAAAAAAAAATACGGTTTCATGTAGAATTTAAGAATTCATCGATATCGTCAGCCGACTGAATCGAGAAGCCTTTCAATTCACGATCAATACGTTTAACCATTCCAGTCAGTACTTTTCCCACCCCTACCTCAACAAATGTACGTACCCCAAGTTTCTTCATTTTCATAATACTCTCTCTCCAACGTACCGGTGAGGTGACCTGTTCTACTAGAAGTCTTCGAATTTGTAGGGGTTCCACCTCAGGCGCAGCGGTAACATTCGCAACTATTGGAATCATCGGTACATTTAACTGTACCTCAGCCAAAACGCCAGCCATTATATCTGCCGCTGGGGCCATCAGGGAGCAATGAAAGGGCGCACTAACAGCTAACAATATGCTACGTTTAGCGCCTTTTTTCTTTCCAATTTCGACTGCACGCTGCACTGCACCAACATGCCCACTCAAAACGATTTGCCCAGGTGCATTATCATTAGCCGCCACACACACCTCACCTTTAGCTGCTTCCGAAGCTATCTCCTTCGCTAAGTCAAGGTCTATACCGATTAAAGCCGCCATTGCTCCTACTCCCTGGGGAACGGCATCCTGCATTGCACGCCCCCTAGCTTTCAATACTCGGGCCGTATCCTGCAATTCAATCGCCTGCACAGCCGTAAGAGCCGAGTACTCACCTAGAGAGTGCCCTGCTACAAACTTACAATCTTTCACAATATTAAAACTTGCCTCCGATTGGAGAATTCTAATGAGCGCCATGCTAACCGCCATTACCGCAGGTTGGGCATTTTCAGTTAGTAAAAGTTCTTTCTCGGGACCTTCGAATATTACCTTTGACAATTTTTGCTTTAAGGCTTCATCCACTTCTTCAAATACGTGCTTCGCTGCAGGAAAAGCCTTTGTAATTTCCTTACCCATCCCCACCACTTGGGTACCTTGCCCCGGGAAAATAAATGCCCTAGTCATGCCTCGCCCACTCTCGTTCAGGTATAATTACTGATAGCGTTTACACCTAAAGTGTCAAGCCAGACGGAGTTAACTTCTTTGACGCAATACAAAACCAAAGTAGTACATCTGAAATTGTATAAAAAATCGTATTTTTGCAATTTTTCATCCACTTCATTTCTACTACTTGCACCATGAGGTGTTATGTGTATATTCCCGTGTCTTTAACTCCTTGCCTTTCAAGCCTTTATCTTGATTGGCTATGCTCCTGAAAAGATACATTATTCAGTGAGTTGAGATAATCCGAAAGGGGATTTTGGATGCCGTATTACGAAAATGTATTCATTGCGCGTCAGGAAATATCGACACAACAAGTAGATGCAATTGCGGACGTCTTTTCTGAAATAATAAAAGATGGTGGCGGCAAGATCACCAAACGGGAGAATTGGGGTCTCAAAACCTTAGCTTACAAGATTAAGAAAAGTCGCAAGGCCCATTACATTCTCTTCAATATTGATGCTCCGGCTGACGTTGTCCATGAAATGGAACGGCAAATGGGCCTAAATGAAGATGTGCTGCGGCATCTAACCATCCGCCTAGACGAATTATCTGATGAACCGTCTGTGCAAGCCCAAGTTAAAACAAACCGCTCTCATGAAGATCGGGATAGCGGTGAATTCAAAGCACGGGTTCCGGAGAAACAAGCTCCTGACGAACCGGCTGAAGACTTGTCAATCGAGAAGAGTGACAGCGGTCCTATTATCGATCCAGAATCGATTGGGACGGACCAGCCTTCGTCTGACCCAGACATTCTGAATAACACTACAGAACAAGAAAGTGGAAAAAATGACCCCACCGAATGATTATGGACAAAAGCAAGATGAAAACCGCCAAAAACGATCAGACGGAGGGGGACGACGTCCCTTTTTTCGCAGACGTAAGACGTGCCCATTCTCGGGAAGAAATGCACCCAAGATTGATTATAAGGACGTTAGAACGCTCTCACGTTATATTTCGGAACGTGGGAAAATAGTACCAAGCCGGATCACGGCTGTATCAGGTAAAAAACAAAGGGAACTGGCCAAAGCAATAAAACGTGCTCGTTTCTTAGCCCTCCTACCCTACGGATCGCATTAATCATATCCAATTGCAGCCCCTTTTACTTCTGCGATTGTGGGCGAAATAATGATTATGATTAGTTTGTTAGCTTTAGCGTGTGGGATCAGCAGCGGTGTTCTATCAGCAGCTGGACAATCAAATACCGCAATTGTTATTGTTTTTGCCCATTTTGCTATGCTTCCCATAATCACAGTCGGTTTAGGTTACGGGACGCGAAATGCTTCTATCGCAGCGTTATGCGGCGTTTTTACAGTGATATCAATTACCGATATTTTTAGCGGCTGTTTATATGGAATTACTATAGCTTTTCCATGCTGGTTTGTAGTACGTCATGCTCTACTGAACCGCAAATTAGCGCAAGGATATACCGATTGGTATCCTGTGGGCTACATTTTGTCCAACTTAGTTGGTTACGGTGCTATGGTCCTTATCCTAGCGGCAACAGTAAGTTTTGACACGGAAAATGGATTCAGAGGCGTCATTGATAAGTTAATTGCCGACATATTTGAAAGACGGTTAACAATAGGTGGCCAACTGAATGTTTCTGACCTGAAGTATCAAATAGTATCCTTTTTCCCAAGCATCGCAGTTGTAGTTTGGCTTTTAATTTTGTCCCTAAATTCCGTTTTCGCTCAGGCTATATTAACTTGGAAAGGCGTGGAGTTGCGCCCAACTCCCTCCTATTCCAACCTTACAGCACCTGAGTGGCTATATTGGGCACTAGTCGCTTCAGCAACAATCGCCCTAATAGGTAAAGGGCCCTACGAATACGTTGGTCGGAATCTGGCTATTGTTTTTGCCGCAACCTTTTTTTACATTGGATTGGGAATAATACATGGGATGGTTAGGAGAATTGCATCGCCGAATTTGGCTTTGACGGCTTTCTATATTTTTGTGATAATTTTAGGTTGGCCTATATTAGCTGTGGCAGGCCTTGGGTTTTTTGAACCATGGACTAAACTGCAAAGACGTTACGATTGTCAAAACACTGACGCCCAGGAGGAGAAAAAATGGAAGTAATACTTTTAGAACGGGTTGAAAAGCTTGGCCTGATGGGTGACGTAGTAAATGTCAAGCCAGGGTATGCCCGCAACTATTTGCTGCCAAAAAATAAAGCAATTTCTGCAACTGCAACAAACAAAGAACAGTTTGAAAATAAACGGAACGAGTATGAAGCTACAAACCTCGAAACAAAAAATGAAGCAGAAAATATTGGGAAAAAATTAGATGGGAATCTCGTAACCATGGTCCGCCAGGCAGGTGAGAATGGTAATCTTTATGGCTCAGTGAACGCTAGAGATGTTGCTGACGGGTTAGTAGAGATAGGTTTCAACGTTAACCGAATCCAGATAAGTCTTGAGCGACCAATCAAGACAGTTGGATTGCACCCAATCAAAGTAGCCCTCCATCCAGAAGTAGTGGTTACCGTCACGGCAAATGTAGCCCGCTCAGAGGATGAAGCCAAACTTCAGGAAAAGACAGGCGAAGCAATAATTGCCGCTGAATCAGAGACGGAGAACTTGGTTACGGCAGTACTTGCAGAAGCAGATGCACGGGAAACTATGCAAAAACAGAACCCACAAGATGAGCAAAAAGACCCTGAGGAAGATTTGGAAGAAAAGTCGGAAGAAACGACTGATATTGATATCACGCTAGAAAATTAATATTCTGAAGTTAAAGAAGGCAAAATTTTATGCATCCATTTGAAATCAAAAAAGTTTACCTCCTCTGGATCTGTTTTTTATTTTTTGCCTGCGCTCTTAATAATTATAAAAAAAATTAGGCACCCTATTATTTAGGAATTCGGAGAATTCAGAATTGTTGGTTCTTAAAACAATCCTGAAAAAATTAATAAGAGTTGGGACGCTAACCATTGTTGATGCAAGTGGTCGGCTCCATATATTCTCGGGCCGAAGTGGGTCCACCGTTAAAGTCCACCTTCATAATAAATTTATTCCATGGCGTATGGTAATAACTCCAACCATGGCCATAGGAGAAGGCTATATGGAGGGCCATCTGACGGTTGAAGATGGAACAATCTATGATTTTCTATCGCTTCTAGGACAAAATATCGAAACCCACGGACAACACCCTTTTCACTTAATGGTTGAAATGGTGAGCAGATTATTTAAACGATTCCAGCAATTTAACCCGCAACTACTGTCAAAAAAAAATGTGGCACATCATTATGACCTTTCACAGAAACTATATGAGTTGTTTCTGGACCCAGACCTACAATATTCTTGTGCATATTTCGAATCTCCGGAGACAGATCTAGAAACCGCACAAGAAAACAAGAAGCGCCATATTGCTGCTAAATTAATGATATCGCCTGGTCAAAGTGTCCTAGATATAGGATCTGGATGGGGTGGTCTCGCCATATTTCTTGCTAAGACGATTGGAGCCAGGGTAACCGGCATTACTTTATCAGAAAATCAATTAGAAGAATCTCATAAGAAAGCAAAAAATGAAGGCCTTACCGATCTAATCGATTTCTATTTACGAGATTACAGGGACCAGGCAGGTACCTTCGAGCGGATTGTATCGGTAGGAATGTTTGAGCATGTGGGCATTGGCCATTTCCCAAATTTTTTTATGACATACAAAAATTTGTTAGCAGATAATGGGATCGCACTTCTGCATACCATAGGCCGGAGCAGTCCACCAAGTGTCACAGATCCGTGGGTTCGCAAATACATTTTCCCTGGGGGCTATATTCCGGCCCTATCGGAAGTACTCCCAGCCATCGAAAAAACTGGATTGATCGTCACTGATGTAGAAATTTTGCACGCACATTATGCCGAAACAATTCGCCATTGGCGAACCCGCTTCAACACTAACAGGGACACGATCAAAACGATTTATGACGAGCGTTTTTGTAGGATGTGGGAATTCTACCTTGCCAGTAGTGAAGTCTCCTTCCGCTTTCTTGGGATGACAGTCTTCCAAATTCAGATGGTTAAGAAAAGCCGATTGCTTCCCTTAAAACGGGACTATATCGAAAAACTAGAAAATGAAATGTAATTCTCGGGTGTTAAAAAGAGCCAATTAGAATAACTCTGGCCATTACCGGATCCCCACTCGCAAGAATTTGGCGCCTTAATCATCTCCCGTTCAAAAAAGCTTAATGGAATAAACTTATCCCCGATATCCTCAGGGCTGTGAATCGATTATGGCTTCACCCGCCTCACTAATGGGAGTATTTTATTCACCATGATAACTCCCCAACCAAATTCCACCTCGATTTCGGCGTTACCAGAAAATGAAAATAATCTATCTTCATTACGTATGCCTCCGCACAATTTTGAAGCTGAAAAAGCTCTTCTCGGTGCAATTTTCGCAAACAACAACGCCTACGATCGTGTTGCCGACTTTCTCCGACCGACCCACTTTGCTGATCCCATTCACGGACGTATATATGAATCCTCATCAAAGTTAATTGAACGCGGCCAAATCGCTGATCCAATCACATTAAAAAGCTTTTTTGAACAAGATAGTGCGCTAACTGATATCGGTGGTGCCCAGTATCTTGTCGAAATAGCTGCATCCATGGTCAACGTGATTAATGCTGCTGAATACGGCCGGACAATTTATGACCTTCACCTAAAACGACAACTTATTGAATTAGGTGAGAATGTAGTCAACAGCGCTTACTCACGTGATGTGGACGATTTGGCAATTACCCAAATTGAAAAAGCGGAGCAGACCCTTTACGACCTGGCTACCACGGGTGAATTTGAGGGAGGTTTTAAAGAATTTAAGTCTTCTATCGTTTCAGCTATCGAAATGGCGGAAGCTGCTCATAAACGTGATGGAAAAGTTGCCGGCGTAGCCACGGGTCTAAGGGATATAGATACAATTCTCGGAGGGCTTCATCCCTCGGATTTAGTTATTCTAGCTGCTCGACCCTCCATGGGTAAAACGGCATTGGCAACTAATATCGCATTCAATGCCGCTTATGACTATAAAAACGAAACAGATAGCGAGGGACGAAAGAAGATTATCGATGGCGCTGTGGTAGGATTTTTCTCCCTCGAAATGTCAGCTGAGCAACTTGCGGCCCGCATCCTATCTGAACAAACGGAAATCGCTTCAGACAAGATGAGGAAAGGGAAACTTACAAACGATGAGTTTGACAGGCTGGTTGTCGCTAGCCAACAACTGCATAACCTTCCCATCTACATTGATGATACGCCAGCCTTATCTGTTAGTATGCTACGCACTCGCGCACGGAGGTTAAAACGGGAACACGGCCTAGGTTTGGTCATTGTTGATTATCTTCAGTTAATGGAAAGTTCCAAAAGAACGGAGAATAGGGTTCAAGAAATCGCGGAGATCACCAGAGGCCTAAAGACATTGGCCAAAGAACTCGATGTGCCTGTTCTTGCCCTTTCTCAGCTTTCTCGCGCCGTAGAGCAGCGAGAAGATCGACGACCCCAACTCAGCGATTTACGTGAATCTGGTGCAATAGAGCAGGATGCAGATGTTGTTACGTTCATATTCCGTGAAGCGTATTATTTAGAACGTGCTGAACCAATACTGCGCCAAGACGAGTCCGCTGATAAGCATGGAGAGCGCCTTCATCGCTGGGAAACACATCTTAACGATGTTCGCCATCACGCAGAATTGATTATCGCCAAGCAGCGTCACGGTCCGACGGGTACGGTTAAACTCTATTTCGATGGTATGTTTACCCGATTTGGTAACTTAGACACCCAGCACACTGATGTAATTTAAATGTGTACTGGTTTGTAAGCGGAGCTTTTAGAAAAATATGAAATTCACTCCCCTGTTTTAGGGTAACGAGAGGAGGTGGATTGGTTATTTTCGGTAAAACTTTTTTTTAAGTGTTACCCAACTCTAGGTAAATCTAATTTGATCCCTCGTATCGGGCGAATGGTTTCCAAAGTAAAATTAACTTTGGCAGTACCGTGAGTGCCGCTAAAAGGGCGATTAGCATCGCCGCTGCCGTTAACACTCCAAAATAAATTGTAGGGATAAAGTTGGAAAACACCAAGATGGAAAAACCGAAAATTATGGTCATAGTCGTGTAGAACACAGCTCTACCTATATTGGAATGGCAAACGTGCAAGGTTTCCACATAACTGTGATTAAGTGCATACTCTTCTCTGAAACGGTAGATATAGTGAATACCATTGTCTACTGCTATACCAATGGTAATGGCCGCAATCGTGATTGTCATCATATCCATTGGTATACCCGCCCATCCCATTACCCCCAAAACCACCCCGGCGCCTAGCAGGTTTGGCAGAATGCCGATAATCGACAATTTTATTGAACGAAACAACACGAGGAACATGATCGCAATTCCCAGCATCACTACACCTATGGTTTTAATCTGTGACCTGAACAAGCTCTGCAGCATATTATTGTAGAGAACCAGAAGCCCACTCACGATCACGTTCTCTTTCTCAAATCCGAGCTTCTTCACAAGGTCACTGCGAACCGTTTTCAACAACTCATCGCGTCGTAAATCATGTTTTGAATCCAACACGCGTGCAAGGAACCGTGCCTCATTATTATCGATAGAGACATAAGGATCGATGAGGTCCTCTCTTACTTTGGGTGGTAGCTTAGTATACAACAGTGCCAGTTGCATTCCGTCCAACACCTCTTCGGCGTAGTCTTCAGCGACCCGCACTGTCGAAGCAAGAGAGAGAACTTTGCCAATTTCAGGTAATCCATCTAGATAGTCGTGTACTTCTTTAATGCGTTGGATTTTGTCGGGTGTAAACCAATACTGCGGTGAATTAGCCTGTTCTTCAGCAAACTCCCGCTCCATTTCTATCTCCTCCTCGGTTAACCCCTTAAGGTCCTCAGGATCCGGAACGTCGTCAAAGTCATCATCAATTTTTACGACAATTTCTAGTGGAGTAGTGCCCCCGAGCTGTTCATCAATTAGCTTGAGACCTTGAAATATCTCCGTGTCTTCACTGAAGTAATTGATGAAACTATTCTCGACACGCAACTGGGTAATTCCCGCTACACTCACGACAGTCAATATCACCGCCAACACTAAGACCTTGTTGCCCTGGCTCTCGGTCAGACGGGCTAAATATGCCGGTAAAGTAAAGCGGTCATTATCGGAAATGGGTTTAGATCCAGATTTCCCCGTGACCATCAACAACGCGGGAAATAGTACGAACGATGTAACAAATGCCACCGCCAAACCCGCACTCATCATCCACCCAAAGTCCATTACCGGCTTGATTTCGCTAACGGCCAGAGAGCTAAAACCCATAATGGTAGTCAGAACCGTATATAAACAGGGTTTCACCATCTTATGCATAGTGGCTCTAACAAGAGACAACTGGTCATCACCACTATTATCTCGATTGAGTTGCCGGTAACGGACAATCAGATGGATATTCATTGAAATAGTGATGATCAACATAAGGGCGAGAAAATTGGATGAAATGACTGTAACCTTCCAACCAATCAATCCCAGAACACCCAGCATGATTAATCCGGCATAAAAACAGCTGAGTAAAGGGAGAACGATCCAACGCAATTCGCGGAAAATAGCAGTGAGAACGATAATAAGGAATATAAGAACAACGCTACCAAAGATAACCAGGTCCTTACGCACAAATGACACCATGTCGTCAGCAATCATCGGCACGCCACCGAGGTATAGAACGCCATGCCGCCGGTAAGGTTCGATGATATCTCTGATGTGTGCAATATCTAAACGGCGTTGATTGTTTATCGCTTCATGCGCCTGATCATATTCGGTTTCAATGCGTTCTAAAGATTGCCTTTCTTTTTGGGAGAGATCTCTATTTCTTTGTTTGGCACGCAATTTACTGCGAGTTTGGCGTAACTTGTTGTACTGTAGATCTTCGACTAGTCCCAATAGTAGAGCAGTGGTTCGACCATCTGCACTAACTATAAGTTCGCGGTAAATAGGGCTATTGAGTAACTCGTCCTTAGCTTTGGCCCGATCAATACCGGGTTTCTCCAGGTTAGGTATGTCGTGGATCATTTCCGTCAGTGGCACGTCCGAACTTTTGACTAGGGGGGCATCGAGTATCGTGAACACTGTCTCCACGCTAGCAACTTTCTTGAGCTCTCCCCGGAGTTGCTTCAGAGGCTTTAATGCCTGGTCAGAGAAGAGATCTTTATCTGGGGTATACGTCACAATGAGTAAGTCGCTACTCGGATATCGCTCGTGTATTTTCCTGAACACCTTGAGATCGATGTCACCTTCTAACAGCAAGGAATCGGCCGATGCATCCAACTTAAAATCTTTTGTGTGATAACCGAAGAAAACCGCAATTAAGAGCAGCACAACCAGAATTGATTTTGGATTATGGAGCACCAGAGTGTCATAGGCCTGCACGCAACGAGACGTCATGGAGTTACCTCTTTAAGCAAATTTGATCAGCTAGGAGAACAACAGTACCAGCCCTTTTTATGTGAACTTTTCCCAGAGAAGTGACGTCCAATTTCAGACGCCAGGACGGGATAGCTGCCTGACCGATTATAGAAAAAAGTAATATTGATCAAACCAACCCCCTCCCAATCAAACCCTTAGCCTCGGTCAATTTGAATTGGCCCATTTCAGCCGCAACGCGCAGCCAATTGAATCCTCGCGCAAATGCTTGATTTTGCAATCGAAGAAAAAACATTAAACTTATACTTTTCTTGCCATGAGAAATGATCTTGTTCAATCTTTTATCAGCCAAAACCTCTCTCAACCTTCCTGTCGTGAAGCCAAATTTCTTATACAGCATACTCACCATCTTTAGCGCTTCAGTACGTTTGGTTCTCCCTATCTGAAAAACTTCTTCAAAAATTTAGCTTCTTTTACGTATCGGCTCTAAAGTCTACCTTATACCTTTTCCATTATTCGTATCTGCTAATCGCGTGAGACGTCAAATGTAAAATAGCACTTTTTTAACGTCTTTAAATTGATATTTAGTAGCCTCGTTTGCTGCTTATTTTCCAAATATCGCTATAATGACACGTGAAATTCTGAGAATTAGATATAATAAACTAACATGGCATTCCAAAATTGCTTACGTGGCTCCATTCTGACTATCGATCTCGACGCCATAGCGGACAACTATCGGATACTTAGAGAGACAGCCAATCCAACCAAAGTCGCAGCTGTTGTAAAAGCAAATGCGTACGGATTAGGAGCCGATAAGATTGCTCCATTACTTCAAAATTCAGGTTGTAATATTTTTTTCGTCGCAACGTTAGATGAAGCGGTCCAATTGCGTTCAATTCTACCACATGCTGAAATTCACGTTTTTAATGGTATTCTACCTGGTTGGCCTAAGGTAATGATCGAACATAGATTACGTCCAGTTCTCAATAGTCTCGAACAAGTCAACCTTTGGCATAAACATGCGCAAAACATGCAAACAACTCTTGTCGCTGACCTCCACATTGATACGGGCATGTCAAGACTGGGATTACCCCCCAATGAGGTTGAAAAATTTTTACAGACGCCTCTTTATTCAAATACAATTAAGCTGGATTTGGTGTTAAGCCACCTTTCTAACGCCGACAACTCTGACCATCAGATGAACCTAGAGCAGTTAAATAAGTTTCAAGCAATCACAAAACTCTTCAAGTCAAAACGCTTCAGTCTGGCGGCATCTTCAGGAATATTTTTGGGGACTAATTACCATTTTGAGTTAGTACGCCCTGGGATTGCTTTATATGGCGGGAATCCATTGCCGGGCAAGCCCAATCCTATGGCGCAAGTCATACGCTTACGAGCAAAAATACTGCAAGTTCGTTCCGTTGACACTCCACAGGTCGTTGGCTATGGTGCCACCTACAAGGTACCCGGAAAGATGCGCATTGCGACCGTAGCAATTGGGTATGGGGATGGTTACCTGCGCTCCCTAAGCAACACTGGGAAGGCTTGGATCGAGACCTATGAGATCCAGGTGGTAGGGCGCATATCGATGGATTTAACTACCGTGGATGTCACTTCAGTGCCTACTCATCTAACCCAGGTTGGTGCGTTTGTGGACTTCATTGGCCCTAGTCAAACTATCGATCAAATTGCCCTTTCTGCAGGTACGATCGACTACGAGTTTCTGACACGTCTTGGCCAACGGTTTCACCGTGAATATATCGGAGGTCATTAAGCACTTGATCTTTATAAGACCAATTGGCTCTATCTCATTTGCAGTTCCTGCCGATATTAATCGGATTACTAATTTTGCATCCCGAACTATGTTGCAGGCAGTAATGCCGCTATATCGCCATCAGATTGACGTCTGGAAAATTATTGAAATGGATATTTCCCTCGTCCGTTTACATTGCCAATAATGGGAGTGGTCAGGTGGATCAATACATTCATAGATGCAGTGGTGGTCGCGGACAGATGAATTTGCGAAACTGATGGCAATGAACAGTTCCCAATTTATCTGCCGAGAATGTGGTATTACCCAATCCAAGTGGGCAGGGCAGTGTGATAAATGCGGAGCATGGAATACTCTCATTGAAGAACATACGAATGAACGAAGTCCAAAAGGATTGAGCCAGGGTAATGGTCAAAAGATAGAATTTGTTGGCTTAAAAGGGTCAGAGAAAAAGACATACCGAATTCCAACTGGTATCACTGAATTTGATAGGGTTTGCGGAGGGGGGCTAGTTCCCGGTGCGACGTTGTTAGTTGGCGGGGATCCTGGAATAGGCAAATCAACCTTACTATTGCAAGTAGCAGCCGCCTTCGCAAATAAAGATCGAACAGCCCGCTCTATATATATTTCAGGCGAGGAAGCCATCGATCAGGTGCGTCTGCGGGCGCACCGCTTGGGATTATCTGATGCCACAGTGGAACTGGCTACCGCCACTAATGTTCGTGATATTTCCACCACACTCGAAGGCACACAGAATGCCCAAGTAGTAGTAGTCGACTCTATCCAAACCCTATATGTTGACAACTTAGATTCTGCGCCCGGCTCGGTTGCCCAAGTTAGGGCGTCAGCCCAAGAATTAATCCGCCTTGCCAAACGCAAAGGGTTCACATTATTTCTAATCGGCCATATCACTAAAGAAGGAATGATTGCTGGACCAAAAATCTTGGAGCATATGGTAGATACGGTTTTATATTTTGAAGGTGAGCGAGGCCATAAGTTTCGGATCTTAAGGGCGGTTAAAAATCGTTTTGGTGCAGTAGATGAAAATGGTATTTTTGAAATGATGGATACAGGACTTGCTGAAGTCTCGAACCCGTCAGCCCTGTTTTTGTCAGACCGCGGCCGAGAAATCAGTGGCTCATGTGTTTTTGCTGGAAACGAAGGAAGCCGACCCATGCTGTTAGAAATTCAGGCTCTAACGGCACCGACGTCGTTTGGAACGCCTAGACGTGCTGTAGTCGGTTGGGATACTGGTCGCCTAAACATGATCCTAGCCGTTTTTGAAGCACGTTGTGATCTCTCTTTTAGCACACAGGACGTTTACCTTAATGTGGCAGGAGGCTTACGAATAACAGAACCTGCCGCCGACCTCGCTGTCGCGGCTGCTTTGGTATCCTCACTGAGCAATGTTCCCTTCCTACATGATGCAATAATTTTTGGAGAAATTGGGCTTTCCGGCGAAATACGGGCCGTTAGCCGGTATGAATCGCGCCTAAAGGAAGCAGCAAAACTGGGGTTTGCCCGAGCAATTACGCCAAGCCTCCCTTATAATGACGGCAGTAGGAATTCCGCTACTTCGATTAAAAAAGGAATTAAGGTTATAGAATTGTCTACTTTAAATGAGCTCTTGGATCTATTACGCCCTAAACCTTCCATATCAAACCTCCAAACAGTGGATAAACAACTGTAAATTTATTATGCTTGAAAATCTATCGATAAACCTCTTGGACATTGGTGCACTAATTGTTCTCTTAATGGGAAGCTTGATTGGTCTGGCTCTAGGCTTCGTCAGAGCCGGACTTTTCGTTGCTTCCTGGTCGGGAGCCGGTCTTGCTACCCTGTTTGGTCTACCGTCAGTTCGGTACTTCGCTAGGCAACATATAGAAGATAAGTTTTTCGCAGACTTATGCACTGGGGTAACTATTTTCCTTTTGACACTAATTGCACTATTTTTACTAAGTTCATTAGTCGGTGGATGGGTAAGAGATAGTCGTTTAAATGCTCTCGACCGGTCCCTAGGCATGGTGGCTGGTACAGCAACTTCCGTATTCTTGCTAACTGGTGCGTTTTTGATTATGGAAAACATATTGCCGGGAGACAAAAGACTGGAGATTGTTAAGGAGGCAAAATCTTTGCCCATCGTTATCGCTAGTGCTCGTTTTTTAAGCGAAGCACTACCAAAAAACCTTGAACATCTTGGCACTGGATCTATTGAACGAACCGCCGACCAAGCGAAGAAGGTTTTAGAAAAAGGTGTCTATGACCGTCTGGTCCGTCCAGATCCTTTAAACTCCTTGAATGAAGATCGCGCCGGGTATGATAAAAAAGAGCGCAATAATTTGGAACGTGCTATTGACCTTTTCAATAATAGATCACAGTGAAATTACACGTTTTATGATTACAACACATCCATTACATCCAAATGATTTGGAAGAAGATAAGTTTCACGATGAATGCGGTGTTTTTGGTGTTTTCGGCCATAAGGATGCCGCCGCACACACCGCCCTGGGCCTTCATGCCCTCCAACACCGTGGTCAGGAATCTGCTGGAATAGTTAGTTATGATGGTACGCACTTCAACGCGCACAGATCACTGGGACTAGTTGGGGACAACTTTAGTTCCGAGAAAGTGATGGAACGCTTACCCGGCGAGGTAGCAATCGGACATAACAGATACTCTACAACAGGTGAAACTACTCTACGAAATGTTCAACCGTTATTTGCTGAATTTGATTTTGGCGGTCTCGCTATTGGACATAATGGAAACATTACTAACGCCCGCGCTCTCCGCAAAGTATTAGTGAAACGCGGTTGCATTTTCCAGTCCACCTTAGATACAGAGATTATTGTTCATCAAATCGCGATTAGCCAATTCTCCGACGTTTTAGACAGGATGATAGATGCTTTAAATCAAATACAGGGAGCATATTCTTTAGTCGCAATGACGGAAGATGCGTTGATCGGTTTGAGGGACCCGCTAGGTGTTCGCCCGTTGGTTCTGGGCCGGATAGATCGTGCTAATATCCTTTGTTCTGAGACCTGTGCACTAGATATTATCGGAGCCGAATACATACGTGACGTAGAACCCGGCGAAATTGTTGTCATTTCGGCAAAGGGCATACGCAGTATAAAGCCATTTAACAAGAAAAATAAGCGTTTCTGCATATTCGAATATATTTATTTTGCCCGGCCTGACAGCCAGGTTGAAGGCCGCAACGTTTACGACGTGCGAAAATGTATTGGCGCAGAACTAGCAAAAGAGAGCCATGTGGACGCAGATATAATCGTTCCAGTGCCAGATTCCGGGGTCCCTGCAGCACTCGGATATGCAGAACAAAGCAACATCAATTTCGAACTTGGCATTACACGGAATCATTATGTGGGCCGCACTTTTATTGAACCAACGGACCAAATCCGACATCTCGGTGTACGTCTAAAACACAATGCAAACCGCGGGTACATCGAAGGAAAGCGTGTCATCTTAGTGGATGATTCTATCGTGAGGGGAACTACATCAGAAAAAATCGTAGCAATGGTTCGAGCCGCAGGCGCAAAAGAAATCCATATGCGAATCTCAAGTCCACCAACAACCCACTCATGCTATTACGGTATTGATACTCCAGAGCCTGAACAGCTTTTAGCATCAAGAATGGATATCGATTTAATGGCAAAACATTTCGGTGTCGATAGCCTTGCTTTCATTTCAATGCGGGGGCTTTATAGAGCCATCGGAGAAACTGATAGAAACCCTGAAAATCCACAATACTGTGACGCCTGTTTCTCTGGTGAATATCCTATAGAATTGACTGACCGAAACGGTGGCCCCTTACCTGCTCAACTCTCGCTTTTAACCGAACAAGTATGACAGAAAACAGCAAACCATTGAAAGACCGCGTCGCGCTAGTGACAGGGGCTTCGCGGGGGATTGGGGCAGCCGTCTCCGTCCGGCTTGCTGAACTTGGCGCACACTTAATACTTGTCGCCCGCACTAAAGCTGGCCTCGAAGAAGTCGATGACAAAATCCGCTCGATCGGAGGTACCGCGACTTTGACCCCACTGGACTTGTCTCAAGGGGTTAAAATTAACCAATTAGGTTCTGCTCTATTTGAGCGCTATAAAAAACTGGATATTTTAATCGGAAATGCAGGCCTTTTAGGCACTCTTGGGCCTATTAACCATATTGACCCTAAAGTCTGGCAGCAAACAATGGACGTCAATCTTACCGCCAACTGGTGGCTGATCAGAAGCCTTGACCCTTTACTCCGTCAATCTAGTTCGGGTCGAGCTGTTTTTATTACATCAACAGCAGGTCATCGTTCCCGTGCCTATTGGGGTGTCTATGCTGTCAGCAAGGCAGGCTTAGAAATGCTGGTTAAAACTTACGCACATGAAGTGGAAAAAACTAATATAAACGTCAATTTATTTAATCCTGGTGGCACTCGCACACGTATGCGCGCAGAAGCCTTTCCGGGAGAAGACCCTATGACACTAAAAACGCCGGAACATATTGCTGATCAAATTGTTAAGATGACCCTCCCTTCATATGCGGTTAATGGAGAAATAGTAACGGCGGTCAACCCAAAATAGGCAATCCAGGGTTTTACTGTTGAAACCTAGTATGCTTAAACTCCGAAGCTTTTCGTACGTAGCTAGTCAATAGAACCAAGTTTTAAAAATTAGCAGTGTAAGAATTTCAAAGGTGATCTGTAAATTCAAATCTAACGTACGAATAATCGGCGCAACCTTGAAAATCTAATGGAATATCTTTAACGAACCAACTCCTAGAAAGTTGAAGTATGGGAATTACGGTGGAAATAACGAAAACTTTGCATTCTAGTTTTGTGATTTTATTGACGTTGTTTTTCGGAACATCGATGTTAGTTATGACCCCAAAGCCAGTTAATGCTCAAGGAAAAGAACTTTCAGAGCGGGGGAAGGCGGCAGATACGAATAAAGATGGACTGATCCAGGAGAGTGAGGCCCGGGGGCCACTTGCAGCTAATTTCGACGACATGGATTGCGATAAAAATGGCGGCCTGGATGGTGCCGAAATTAGCGGTTTCTTCAGCGGGTCTGGATGCCCAAAGGAACAACCGGCCGCCGCCTCCACTACAACCCTCGCTAAGTCAAAATTCCCCCCTCTTTCGGAGCGGAGTAAGGCTTCTGATACGAATAAAGACGGACTAATCCAGGAGAGTGAGGCCCGGGGGCCACTTGCGGCCAATTTTGACGACATGGATTGCGATAAAAATGGCGGCCTGGATGGTGCCGAAATTAAAGGCTTTTTCTCTGGTTCTGGATGCCCAGAAAAGGCGATTAAAGACCCAGACAAGTTGAAAACGGCAAAAAAAATAACGTCGCAGGGTAAAAAACCTGCTCCTCGGGGTAGACCACCTCAAGCAGTCAAGCTTGGTGATGTGGTGTCTAAGCTTAGCAGTGAAACCTATCAAATCGTCGGCAGAGTTGTAGCCCTCCAATCAGGAGTATTATCCGCTCGGATAAGTGGTACCATTAACCTCGTCTCTGTTGCTGTCGGAGAACGAGTAAAAAAAGGTTCAATGGTAGCAACATTAGCAGCTGGTCGACTGATCATAGAGCGCAAAAGAGCGGTAGCTTTGTTAAACCGCCAGAATGCTGTACTCCGGGTCCAAAAAACTGCGCTTAAAAATGCAAAACGGGAATTCAGCAGAATGGAGAGTTTACTTAAGTCAGCTGCTTTTTCGCGTGCGCGTTTTGAAGATCTTGAGGGACTTGTATCAGAAAAGACGGCACAGGTTTTAGAGAAGAATGCCCAGGTTGCGGAGGCTTCGGCGTCACTCGAGCGCATAGATATAGATATTCGTGACGCAACAATTCGAGCGCCTTTTGAAGGTATTATTATTCAGAAACACGTCGAGGTGGGGACCTATGTAAACACCGGAGCACCTATTGTAACTCTTATAAACGACCGCTTATTAGAAATAGAGATCGACGTCCCAAGTGCCCGCATCAACACATTGAAAACGAATACCCTGGCAAGTGTAATACTTGATGATGGTGACAGGGTATCAGCGGTTGTGCGGGCTATAATCCCCAGAGAAGATTTGCGAACCCGCACACGACCGGTTCGTTTGAGACCCGAAGTGAAGCCCACCACTAAACCACTCGCTGACAATCAGGCCGTCCTTGTTGAATTATCACTGACTTCTGATCGGCCCATTCTCACTGTCTCCAAAGATGCGGTAATTCGCCGGGCAAATGGTAATGTTGTCTATGTGGTAAAAGGAGCTACCGCTTCAATGAGAAGTGTTCGTATAGGACGGGGGATTGGGGATCGTTTCCAAATATTAAGTGGCCTTAAAGCCGGTGAGAAAGTAGTAGTACGAGGCAATGAACGTCTCGGAGGTGGGGGTAAAGTTAGAGTTGTTCGATAAACCTACTTAAAATCAGTTTGTCGTCATTTTGATTGGTTAACAAAGATGAATTTAATCCGTCTCTCCATTGAAAGACCAACAGCCGTTGTAGCAATGGTTTTGATGATTGTGCTGTTTGGTTGGGTATCCCTCCAAAAGGTCCCAATCCAAATGGCTCCTGATGTACGCCAACCAGTTATCATAATAAAAACCAACTGGCGCGGTGCGGCACCATCGGAAGTAGAACGAGAGATCGTGACAAAACAGGAGGAAGAACTTAAGGGACTGGAAGGCGTAAAACGCATTGTAAGTGAAGCCAAACACAACCAAGGTGTTGTAACCTTAGAGTTTAACCCTGGACTTGACTTCAACCGGACACTTCTCCTTACAGCCAATCGCCTTGATAGAGTGACAGGTTACCCCGAAGAGGCGGATGAACCAACCATCAGCACATCCGGAACCGACGATAACGCTATTGCATGGTTTACGCTTACCCGCACCAAAGATAACGAACGCCCAATGGGTACCTACGGCGACTTTTTAAGAGACGTGATAGAAGGACGTTATGAGCGGATAAATGGGGTCGGCGGGGTTAACCTTTACGGTGACAACGAGCGTGAATTACAGGTAATCATAGATCCTGCAAAACTGGCATTTTATCGTTTAACCATCCCGGAGGTCATTCAACGGTTACGAGCAGAGAATACTGCCGTAACAGGAGGTGATGTCAATGAAGGGAAAAGACGCTACGTAGTGCGCACTGATGGAGAATTGAATACTCCTAGTGATGTGCGTAACATTTTGCTTCGGAGCGAAAAATCAACAAGGTCGGGCAGTGAAAGATCTGAGAGGTTTGAAGGAGGCTTTGGCCGAGTAACCGTCGGCGACATAGCTACCGTACATGTCGCATATAAGGAACGCTTTGCTCGCGCTCGTCAACTTGGTGTGCCGGCACTAGGTTTTAATCTGACCCGGGAACAAGGTGCCAACGTATTGGAAACAATGAAAGAAATTCGTTCGGTCACTAAAGAACTTGCTGAAGGCCCAATCAAGCAAGCCGGTTTGATTTTACGCCAGATTTATGACGAGACAGAGTATATCAATTCATCTATCTCCCTAGTGACCCAAAATATTTATTATGGCGGCGCACTAGCAATTATCATACTTTTGTTGTTTCTTCGCTCCTGGCGCCCGACAATTGTGATAGCCGCTGCTATTCCAGTTTCAGTTATTGGCACATTTGTTGCCATGGCTATCCTCGGTCGTTCTTTGAACGTAGTTAGCCTCGCTGGGATCGCATTTGCTGTAGGTATGGTCGTTGACGCCGCTATTGTTGTTCTAGAAAATATATTTCGACTACGGCAAAGTGGTATGTCGGCAGGCGAAGCAGCGTATAAAGGCACTGCTCAAGTATGGCCGGCAGTATTGGTCTCCTCTCTGACCACGGTTATGGTGTTTATTCCAATCCTTTATATGGAATTAGAAGCTGGGCAGCTTTTTCGTGATATCGGCGTGGCGATTTCAGTATCTGTAACATTGTCTTTGCTAATTTCTGTAACCTTAATACCAGCGCTCTCTAACCGGATCTTTCAATCTGAATCTTTCGGCTCAAAACTAAGGACCAGGATACCCTTACTGGACCCATTTGCCGTGGGCTTTGCCGCATTTTGGAGTAGGTTCGCTATCTATGTTGTTAAAAATAAGATCCAAGCTGGAGTGATCGTGTTTGTAATAACGTTAGCTGCAACTATTTTTTCTTGGGTTGCAATGCCCAAGATTGACTACTTGCCGACTGGCAACCGCAACCTCGTTATCGGTTTTGTGCAACCACCTGCCGGTTACAATCTGGACACAATGGATGCCATCATGACACGGGTCCAGGAGAAAACTCGCAAATTATGGTCTACAACCCTAGAAAATGCAGGCAATTCTGTAAATAAAGTAGCTAACGATATTGAAAGGAAGATCGATCGATTTTTTGTAGTATCCCTCCGCGGTAGAGCGTTCATGGCAGCATCACATGTCGATCCTAGCAAGGCCCACGAACTTATCCCACTCCTGCAAAATCCTGCGAGAGAAGAGCCCGGTGTACTCGCCTTTGTCTTTCAACCCACATTGTGGGGCCGATCTATTGGCTCGGGTAGAGGAATTAATTTAGATGTATCGGGACCAGACTTAGAAACCAATTACACAGTTGCTCGGTCGATATTCTTCCGACTTCTAGGTAAGTTCCCTCCATCTCAAGGAAATCGAATTAGACCAAAACCGGGCCTCGCGCTTGGAGAACCGGAAATTCGCGTAATACCTGACCGACTTAAGTTAATGGATAATGGCGTTTCAGCCGGAGAACTCGGTCAAACGATAGACGCCTTCAACGACGGCCTGCGCGTTACCGAAGTAACGTTCGAGGGAAAACGCATTGACTTAACGTTGATGGGACCAAGGGAAGGGAAAGAACATACGCAACGCATCAATGAACTACCCATTGTAACCCGTGATGGACGCATAATGCCGGTGGAAAGTTTGAGTGATATTATCGTTACTAATGGTCCTACTCAAATTCGAAGAATAGATCGGTATCGAACCGTCACAATACAGTTGAGCCCGCGTGATAATATTCCGCTGCAGGAAGCAATTGACACAATACGAGACGGCGTTGTCCAACCAATGATTAAAAAGGGACTACCTGACGGTGTTCGTTTGCGTATTTCAGGAAGCGCTGACAAGCTGACCGAAACGTGGCAAGAAATAACATTCGACCTATTATTGGCAATAGTTATCGTCTATTTGGTAATGGCGGTGCTGTTTGAGAGTTTTATTTACCCCTTAATTGTGATGCTCTCCGTTCCGGTCGCCGCAGCGGGTGGCCTTATGGGTTTAGCAATACTTAATATGTTCGTCGACCAATCCTTGGACATGCTTACTATGATGGGTTTCATCATTTTAGTTGGCATTGTGGTCAATAACGCGATCCTACTTGTACACCAGACGTTATATCACATCCGTGAAGAGGGTAAGCAGGCTTCTGAAGCCATTGAAGAAGCTACTCGCAATAGAATTCGACCAATATTTATGTCAACTTTAACCTCAGTATTCGGTATGTTGCCACTAGTAATTTTCCCAGGTTCTGGTTCTGAGCTATACCGCGGTTTAGGATCTGTAGTACTCGGAGGCTTATCCCTATCCGCCGTACTGACCATGGCACTTGTTCCGCCAATCATGTCTTTTACTTTGGGCTTGATTGAAAAATCAGGTAAACGCCAAGAAGCTTTAGTTGAAGCTTAGGCAATATTCCCAGCAAGTCTTTATATTGGTAAATTAGAGAATGCTAACAAACTTTGGTTTGACTAACTTAAGGCAAGTGTTTCTACGCATAGAAAGAACCAGAACAGTATCATCGACTGTAGTATTTGCATCTCAAAATTATAACTCCACCTAAATAAGTATTCCAATTGTAAAAGTTTTTAATATCATTCGCGAACACCAACGCCACCATAACACCTTCAGACCAAGATTAGTAAAGTTGACTTTGGTAACTACCTGAAGCCTCTACTGGCCATCAAAACAGGCCGATACGGTGCTTTAGTTTCTTAACAGTTTCAGAGACAAAAAAATGAGGAAAGGAGAAAATTAACGTGACAATTCTTTACCGCGTGGCGTTTGTTTGCCCAAGATGACGTTGGGTTTCGCCATGGGGCGCCGGTGACGCGTAACAGCTTACATTACCTAGCGTATTGTAACAAAAAACTTCATCCGGGTTCTGCACTTCATCCTCTTCACAGTAGTGAAGTCCTATGTTTTTTCGGACGGTAGAACAATTTTTACCAGTTGAAAATGATACAATGTGGTCACTAATTGTTTTTCCCGTACTCAAAACTGCCGCCCCCTCTAAACCCATCGCTTGGGGAAAAGGGAAAAATGAGGGTGCTGTCGCAGCAGTCTCTGTACAACCGGAGACACCAACCACCGTTGCAATCAGAATAGCAGGCATTAAAAGGTTTTGTTTCATTCTAGCAAGCCATCAGTAACAGTATACCCGTTTAAACTTTGTTATACATATCGCAAACTTAAAGAACCTTTAATCTCTCAAAACATTATTGCAACCTAAGTGACAACTTAAGTGCCTAACTATTATTCTTATCAAAACAACCTAGCTTGTTTTGGTCCAGGGTTTGCGTTATCAACGTTTGCAAGTTATTTATACGTCCACTAAAATCCAGTCGCATTAACCCTTATATTTTTCAACCGTCTACTTGTCTGCACATAAGGTATGATGATGGCGGACCAAAATCCGGAAAAAGATAGTTTCTTTAAAGAGATAGATGAAGAACTGCGACAAGAAAGTTATGCCAAACTCTGGAAAAAGTATGGTAAATACTTGATTGGTATTGCGGTTATTTTTGTTGCTTCCGTTGCCGCATACCAGGGTTGGAAAGGGTATGATCTAAGTAGACGTAGCAATGACAGTGCACTATATGCCTCTGCTTTAAATGCAATAAGCCAAAACAAAACGAATGACGCTACTTCAGCTTTAGCTCGCCTTACTAAGGACGGTACTACAGGATATTCAATTCTTGCTCAGCTTAATCAAGCGGGATTGATTGCCCGCTCTGGCGACGCCACTGGGGCCGCTACAGCCTACTTGTCTATTGCAAATGACACCAAAATAAATGAAATTTTCCGTGACTTGGCACTTATTCTATCGACGATGCATAATTTGGATAATGGTGATCCAGTTGAATTAACCAACCAGATCCAGCACCTGATTTTACCCTCTAACCCATGGCGACATACCGCTAGGGAACTGGTGGCACTCCTTGCAAAAAAGTCCGGAAATATTAAGCAGGCAGTCCAATTATATAAAGAGTTAGCAGATGATGTTACAGCCCCGGCAGGTATTCGGGCTCGCGCTGCGGAGGTGTCGGCCATTTTGAGCAACTAGGGAATATAATTAGTGATTTTTTTCTTTATACGACCATTCATAATCTTTGCGGGCATTCTTTTGGTCTCTGGATGCGGTTCGTTACCTTTTCTTGGTACTACCGAAAAACCCCCACTTCCCGGAAAACGAATTTCAATTTTGGCGCAAGAACAGACATTACAAGCCGATTCCATTACAACCGGAAAAAAAATCCTCTTGCCTGCCCCAACTTCCAACAATGAATGGCCACAAGCGGGCGGATACGCCAACCATGCTATGCACCACATCAAAATTAGCCCCAATATTAAAGAATCTTGGAGCATCGATATTGGATCGGGTACAAATGATACTGACTGGCTGATCGCCCAACCGATCATGGCCGATGGTCGCGTGTACACCATGGATGCCGAAACAGTAATAGCCGCGTTTAATGCCATCTCAGGGGACGAGATATGGCGCTTGGAGTTAGCTCCTGAAGATGAAGAAGAGGGCTACATCGGAGGTGGATTAGCTTTCGAAGCTGGTAGGATATTTGTTGCCACAGGATTTGCGGAACTGATATGTCTGGATGCTAACACGGGTAAAATTATATGGCGCCGCAAGATGGATAACCCGTTTAGGACGGCACCAACCGTTCGTAACAACCGGGTATATGCAGTGACCTTGGCTAATAAACTATATGCTGTTTATGGATCTAACGGTCAAACTATATGGACCCACTCGGGCATTGAAGAACCCACAAATTTAATTGGCGGTGCTAATCCCGCTGTCGACGCTGGCGTTGTTGTTGTAACTTACTCTTCTGGTGAGGTGGCCGCTCTCAAGGTTGAAAATGGAAAAGAATTATGGACGGACTCTTTAGCTGGTGCGAGAAAGACAAACTCGGCAACAACATTTACAACTATTCGTGGTCGCCCCATAATTGACAGGGGCTTAGTCTTTGTCATCAGCAACAATGGTCGATTGACAGCAATAAATCTACGAACAGGAAAACGTATTTGGGAACGAAGTATCGGTGGGATAGAAAGCCCATGGGTAGCAGGTGATTTTATTTTTGTTTTAACTAACAATTCCGAACTTGTAGCGCTTTCGCGGCAAAAAGGAAATATTTACTGGGTCAATAATCTTGCAAAATGGGAAGATCCAGAGGACAAAACTGGCAGAATTATCTGGACTGGTCCAGTCCTTACCAGTGATCGACTGATTGTAGCAGGATCGACCGGCGAAGCCCTTTCAATTTCACCCTATAGCGGTCAAACTCTTGGTAAGATAGAAATGCCAGATGGTATTACTATCGGACCTATAGTAGCGCGAGATACAATATATTTTCTCAGTGACGATGCAGACCTCATTGCCTATCGCTGATAGTTCCAGTATCCCTTAACTCATGAGTTTAAGCCTCGCAATTGTCGGGCGTCCCAACGTCGGAAAATCTACTTTGTTTAATCGCCTAGCTGGAAAAAAATTAGCCATCGTTGATCGAACTTCAGGCGTTACGAGAGATCGGCGTGAAGCTAAAGGAAAATTGGGTGATTTAGATTTAACTTTGATAGATACTGCCGGGTTTGAAGACTATAATGATGATAGTCTTGAAGCTCGAATGCGCAAACAGACCAATCAAGCTGTCGAACAAGCAGATGTGGCCCTTTTTTTGGTTGATGCCCGGACGGGCATCACGCCGTTCGATGAATATTTTGCCAATTGGCTTCGCAGGCAAGAGATTCCCATCATCTTGGTTGCTAACAAATGCGAGGGATCTATTAATAAATATGCTTTATCTGAGACCTTGAGACTTGGTTTAGGCGAACCGATTGCGATCTCTGCAGAGCATGGCGAGGGTATGGGAAGCTTATATGATTCGCTCGCACCATTTATCGAGGATTACACCCAGTTGGATGGCGGTGACTTCGAAGACGACATTAAGTTTGGTGAAATATTGCCAGATAAAATTGCGGAATCACCCCTCCATATGGCAATTGTGGGGCGACCAAACGTTGGAAAATCAACCCTTGCCAATCAAATCATTGGTGAAGAACGCTTACTCGTGGGGCCTGAGGCTGGTATCACTCGTGATGCCATCACCGTTCAGTGGGACTATGAGGGCCGGCCAATCCGGCTGATAGACACGGCAGGACTGAGACGCAAGTCCAAAGTAACTGACAAGGTTGAGAGTTTATCAACATCTGATACCCATCGTGCTATCCAGTTTGCTCAAGTAGTGGTTTTAGTTTTAGACGCAAATACAATGCTGGAAAAACAAGACTTGACTATAGCCAGAGAGGTTATTGACGAGGGCCGCATCCTGGTTGTAGCTGTTAACAAATGGGATAGTGTCAAAAACCGTGCATCGTCACTAAAAGATCTAGAATACCGCCTACAAACGTCACTACCCCAGATACGCGGTGTACCTGTAGTGATACTCTCAGCCTTGACGGGAAAAGGAGTACAGAAGCTATTACCCGAGTCGTTCAAGTATTTCGATATTTGGAACCAGCGTATACCAACAGGCCAACTCAATCGGTGGCTTGAAGTAATGTTAGAAAGGCACCCTCCCCCATTAGTCAGCGGCCATCGCATACGTCTACGCTATATGACCCAAGCGAAGACGCGTCCACCAACTTTTGTTGTATTTTCAAGCCGAGGAAATTCCCTCCCAGAAGATTACCGCCGATATTTAGTTAACGGAATTAGAGAAAGTTTCGAGCTACCGGGTATTCCAATCCGGTTGCTCGTAAGACAAGGAAACAACCCCTATAAATAGAATTAACTCCCAAATCCGACTTTAAATTACAATAATAGCCCTATTCTATATGAACATTATCGTCTTTATTAAAAACTCCCAGAAATCGAATTAACTGATCATCACCGATTGAGTGCTATTCAAATGGCTAACCGGTTCATCTCCCAGAACGCGAGTAAGATCTTGCAAACTTTCTAAATTATGAACCGTCCGAAATTCATCCACATGAGGGAGCATAGCTCTAATTCCAATAACCTTTGGTTGGAAACCTTCGTACCTGAGAAGTGGATTTAGCCATATAAGTCTTCGACAGGACTTATGTAGACGTATCATCTCCAACTCCAGACCCGTTCCCTCATCACGGTCAAGGCCGTCTGAGATGATGATGGCCACCGCTCCCTGTGCCAAAACTCGCCGTGACCAATTTTGGTTAAAATCGTGTAAGCACCTGCCTATCCTCGTACCCCCTGACCAATCCACTACTTCTTCACCTATGCTAGATAAAGCCATATCTACGTCTTTGTAGCGCAAATAACGTGTTACATTTGTTAATCGCGTTCCAAAAACGAAGGTATATACTCGATCCCGATCATTAATTACGGTGTGCATGAAGTGGAGAATCATCCGGGAATAGCGCTCCATAGAGCCTGAAATATCGCAAATTATGACCAAAGGTGGGCGGCGGGTTCGCCTTTCTCTACGCATCAGTGGTATGTAGCCGTTACACGATCGTAAAGCGGCCCGAAGTGTTCGGCGCATGTCTACGCGTGGACCTGAAGAATATGAACGAAATCGTCGCGTTGGCACTTCCATGATCGGCAGACGCAAACGTTTAATAGCCTCTTTTGCCTCCCTCATTTCATCTGAAGACATTTTTTCAAAATCTTTCTGACTTAGTACTTCTCCAGCACTCCACGTCAAAGCCGCATCAAACTCCTTTTCCTCCTGCTGCTCTTCTCCAGATGCCTCCTTCTGGCTCTGGGACAAGGCTTCAGAAACTCGTCGAGAGATCTCATCTCTATTCGCCATAGCCTCTGGGGATCCGATGTCCGGTAAAATCATTTGCATCATCTTTTCCAAGATTTCGGGATTGCGCCAAAATATATGAAATGCCTGGTCAAAGATATCACGCTGGTCTTGTCGGTTTACAAATACAGAATGAAGAACCCAATAAAAGTCCCCTCGGTTTCCAAGACCAACTTGGGTCACAGCATTGATAGCACCTATTATCTGACCCGGGCCAATGGGAAGACCGGCACGGCGTAAAACCCGACCAAAATGCATAATATTTTCTGAAAGGCGACCACCTAAACCGATACGCGGCAAACCGCGGTTATTATCCTTACGACCATCATCCTCAAAGGACCTGACAGTCATGGATCAGGCACCTGCCGTTGCGATTTCCATTTTTACTTCCTTGAGGATACGACTGGCTTCGCTACCTTCTATTTTGACGATATCGTCTTGATATTTCAATAAAGTGCCCAAAGTATCGTTAACCATTTCTGGATCGAGTGCCATGCAGTCAAGTTGGGTAAGAGCGTGAGCCCAGTCTATAGTTTCGGCCACTCCCGGTTGCTTAAACAAATCCATCCCACGTAACTGCTGAACAAAGCCCACAACTTCTGCCGACAATGTTTCCGATGCTCCCGGAGCTTTTATCTTTATGATTTCTAATTCGCGGTTGGCACTCGGATAATCCACCCAATGGTAGAAACAACGGCGTTTCAAAGCATCATGAATCTCGCGAGTTCGATTGGAAGTAATCACAACCAGCGGAGGGTCCTTAGCCGTTATGGTACCAAGTTCGGGTATGGTAACCTGAAAATCAGAAAGAACCTCTAACAAATAGGCTTCAAAAGGCTCGTCGGTACGATCGAGTTCGTCAATCAACAAAACTGGCGGTCCCGATGGCTGTACTTCCAATGCCTGTAAAAGCGGTCGTTTAATCAAAAATGCGTCGCCGAAGAGATCAGCTTCAAGTTTATCCCTATCTCGTTCTCCCGCAGCTTCTGCCATTCGGATTTCCACCATTTGGCGAGAATAATTCCATTCATAAACTGCTGTCGTAACATCAAGACCTTCATAGCATTGCAAACGTAATAATTTTCGGCCTAATGTTTCAGATAACACCTTCGCTATTTCTGTTTTACCTACCCCTGCTTCTCCTTCTAGAAACAACGGACGTCCGAGGGAAAGAGACAAGTAGAGCGCGGTAGCCAGACTACGATTGGCGAGATAGTCACCAGAACGCAACAAATCCGATGTAGCGTCCACCGATTGGGGGAGCTCAGTCATATTTATCCCTTTTTCGTTTATTGAGAATTATGAAAAGCATAGAAAACACTTCCCCTCCTGTCCATAATTTTGGACAGGAGGGGAAATTAAAGGAAAAAACTATTTGAGTTAACTATACGCTAGCGGCAACCGCCCGACGAGCGATTTCACCAACCAAGTGCGCTCTATAGTCTGCTGCCGCGTGAATATCTGACGCCATTGAACTTTCATCGGCTTTAACACCATCCAATGTGGCTGATTCCCAAGCTCCTGATAAAGCGCTTTCGAAACTGGATTCTCTATAAACACCACTAATGCCTGCTCCGGTCACTGCGACACGGATTCCCATAGGACCGTCGGAAACAAACACACCCACCAACGCATAACGACTTGCCGGGTTGGGAAATTTAACGTAGGCAGCCCTTTCCGGTATCGGAAAACCGACCGAGGTAATTACTTCCCCTTCTTTTAACGCCGTTGTAAATAAGCCCGTAAAAAAATCATCTGCAGAGATTTCTCTATCGTTTGTTTTAATCATTGCTCCCAACCCTAAGCATGCCGCGGGATAATCGGCGGCTGGATCATTATTTGCAACAGATCCTCCAATGGTCCCCCGGTTACGAACTTGTGGGTCTCCAATGCTGCTGGCCAAGCCAGACAGAGCCGGTATAGCATTCACAACTTCCTTTGATGATGCTACATCCACATGCCGTGTCATCGCTCCAATGGTAACGGTTGTGCCTTCCACTGAAATACCGCTAAGGCCTGCCCCGGCTAGATCGATCAGATCGGTG
>PTLH01000059.1 GCA_002938035.1 Alphaproteobacteria bacterium MarineAlpha3_Bin6 | reverse complement strand
ACCCGGTGATTAGCCGTCTTGGGGTGACATCAAAAGCGTAGTTGGCAACGTCGCTGCCTTCAGGCGTCAGTCTGACGTCGGTAACGGTGCCGTCAGTTGTACAGCCAGATACAATAGACACTTCCGAGCCATCCCGTTCTTCGATAGGAATGCCACTTAATCCGTCATAGACTGTCCAATCGATGGTTGGAGAAGGCAATCCTACATAGAAAGGTACGTTATTATCGTGTGCAGCGAGCGCTTTGAGGTAGGTGCCGATCTTGTTGCAGACATCGCCTGAGTACGTTGTGCGGTCCGTACCTGTAATACAAAGATCTACAAGACCGTGTTGCATTAGGTGACCACCCGCATTGTCGACGATAATAGTGTGCTTCACACCCTGCTGGCCCAGTTCCCAAGCTGTCAGGCTTGATCCCTGATTGCGTGGCCTGGTTTCATCTACCCAAACATGAACAGGAATACCGGCATTATACGCTTTGTAAATCGGGGAAAGTGCAGTACCCCAATCGACGGTTGCAAGCCATCCGGCGTTACAGTGAGTGAGTATGTTGATAGCTTCAGGTTGGCCTTTTTTATACCATATTCTTTCAATGAGATCCAAACCATTTTCGCCAATTGCGGAACAAATATTCACGTCTTCATCGCAAATTTCTGCTGCATGACGGTAGGCCTCGTCTGCCCGAAGATCGGGGGACAACTGACCCAATAGTTCTCTCATATCTTCCAATGCCCAGCGCAAATTTACTGCCGTTGGTCGGGTTGCAAATAGATGATCGTAAGCAATAACAAGATTTTTATCGGAGGGGTCGGCGTGCATTGCCAATGCCATCCCGTATGCGGCTGTTGCTCCTATGAGGGGTGCTCCACGCACCCACATATCTTTGATCGCTGTTGCGGCGTCTTTCACAGATTCTAGCCGGGCGGTGGCAAATTGATGGGGTAGTTTCCTCTGGTCTATGACGTGAACCGCCCGGTTATCGTCTGCCAGCCAAATAGTGCGAAATGGTATACCGCCAACATTCATATTTTATTGCTTTAGAGGTTTAGCACCCGACCAGCGACAGATCCGAGGGCTTTGATCATATTCGGATCTCGAGCATCAGGTGCTGTAATCACGGCATTATCAAGAGATGTTTGGCAACCCTGATTACAAGTTTTTGCACGTGCACGGAGCTTGGGAACTACATCTTTGACCAAAGCTCGGGCATTATCTGCATTACCTAAGAGGACTTTAATAATTGCGTCAACTGTGACTTGGTCGTGGTCAGGATGCCAGCAGTCATAATCTGTGACCATAGCTACAGTGGCGTAGCAAATCTCAGCTTCCCGGGCAAGTTTAGCTTCGGGCATGTTTGTCATGCCGATAACATCGCAGTCCCAGGAGCGGTAGAGGTTGGACTCAGCTAGTGTTGAAAATTGTGGGCCTTCCATGGTGAGGTAAGTCCCACCTCGTACATTCCTGAAGCCAAGTTTGTTACAACTTTCCTCCAGCGCATCACCCAATCTCCCGCAAACCGGATGACCAAAGGCTACGTGTGCTACAAGGCCAGTGCCAAAGAAACTTTTCTCTCTGGCAAAGGTGCGGTCGATAAACTGGTCTATTATTACAAAGGTTCCAGGCTCCAGTTTTTCCTTAAAAGAACCACAGGCGGAAAGAGATATAATTTCAGTTACACCTGCACGCTTGAGGGCGTCAATATTTGCTCGGAAATTTAATTCACTCGGAGGGATTTTGTGACCCCGGCCATGGCGAGGAAGAAAGACGAGTTTCTGATCATCTAACTCACCAAAGAGAAACTCATCTGAGGTGGCACCGAAGGGGCTCTCGACCTTTTTCCAGTGCACATCGGAGAGACCATCAATTTCATATAAGCCACTGCCTCCAATCACGCCGATGACAGGCGGTGTTCCATGTTCAGTCATATTTAGTTTTCCTGTTAGTGCTTATTGTTCCTATTCTGACGTAATTATCGCTTTTTCGATGACGATAGCCTCCTCGGGCACATCACTGTGGGGCCCTACATTCTCCGTTTTAGTTCTAGCCATACGACCGACGATATTCATACCATCAATGATCCGGCCGAAGGCAGTGTATCCCCACCCCTGATCATTTTTGCCTGTATGGTCAAGGAATTTATTATAAACTACGTTGATAAAAAATTGATTGGTGGCAGAGTGTGGGTTACCAGTACGTGCCATGGCGATGGTACCACGCTCGTGGTTCAGGCCCTTATCTGCTTCATTCTGGATTGCATCACGCGAGGCTTTTTTTTCAAAGTCCTTAGTGAAGCCACCACCCTGAACCATGAATTTTGCTATTACGCGATGGAAAATAGTGCCATCGTAATCGCCATCTCGAACGTACTGCAGAAAGTTGGCTACCGTTAGGGGTGTTTTTTCGGGCTCCAACTGGACGGTGAAATCCCCCACGTTGGTTTTAAATGTGACTATTGGTTTCTCGGCGGCCATAGCAAATCCTGCTATTTCTATTGTGATTAAAAGAGATATTAAAATCCCGATCAAGCGCGTCATCGGCTACTCCGTAAGTCATTCAACAAAATAGAAAAGAAATATAGGCATCTGGGAATTCACTTATCCAAACGCGTAATGAGGGCAGGTCACATGCTCGCCAAGTACAATATTGACAGTACTATAGTTTGGTTAGTGTACCTTCGCCCAAATCCGTCGTTTTAACGCATATAACAACGCCGTTAATACAATCAAGAAAAGAATTACTTTAATTCCCAGCCGTTTGCGTTCTTCCATTTCGGGTTCGGCGGCCCAAGCGAGAAAGGTGGAAACATCTAAAGCCATTTGTTCTACGGTCGCTTTGGTTCCATCTGCATATTCAACAGCGTCGGCACTTAACGGCGCGGGCATGGCTATCTGGTTACCCGCAAAATAAGTGTTGTAAGCCATGCCTTCATTCATCTTGAAACCGGAGGGAGGATCTTTGTAACCTGTCAGCACTGCCGCTATATAATCAACCCCGGTAGCGTGAGCTTTGCTAGTAAGGGACAAGTCAGGCGGGAGCGCTCCGTTATTTGCCGCTCTAGCTGCCGCGTCATTGGCGAATGGTTTTATCAACTTGTCGAAGGGTTTGCCTGGTCGCACGAGTAATTCGCCGCCGTCATGGGTTTCGCCGTCTTCATTGGGACCAGCAGCAACCTCATCCTCGGCAGCTATCTTTTTTACCTCGCCCGCGGAGAAACCGATATCTTGAAGATTTCTATAGTAAATCTGGTGAAGAGAATGACATCCCGCGCAAACCTCCTTATAGACTTGCCAGCCTCGTTTCATCTGCGCCCTATCAAAGGTACCGAAGGGTCCATGGAAAGACCATTTAAGTTTTGGTGGGGGAGTTGCACCACCCGCCGCCAGAGCAGAGTTGAAAGAGAAAGCCAGCAATAAACCAGCGGTAATCCACGCGATGAACGTTTGTTTTTTCATGATGAGGTCTCCTTCGAACCTTCACCATTCGCCGTAACGGCTGCGCTAATACTTTCTGGAAGCTCCTTGGTTTTCTCCCAATATGGAACGAGAGGCAAGAGGATAAGAAGATGAAAGAAATACCAGAATGTTGCAATGCGGCCGATGAGTAGCATCATTCCTTCCGGAGGATTGGCACCAATCCAGCCTAGTACCAAACAATCGGCTAAAAAAATCCAATACAACTGCTTGTATATAGGGCGGAATGTAGCGCTTCTAACCTTGGAACGATCGAGCCACGGCAGTAAACACAAAAGAAGTATAGAGGCAAACATCAAAATGACGCCGGAGGTTTTGGCGTCGATGATCACCGGTAAGATGCCCCACGCATCGACAAAGTTGTCGGGGGTCGCGCGCAATATGGCGTAATATGGCAAGAAATACCATTCAGGTACAATCGCAGCCGGGGTAACCATTGGATTAGCGGGAAGATAGTTTTCTGGTTCACCAAAAAAATTGGGGGCAAAGAAGGTCACACCCATGAAAAAAATCATAAAGACCCCCAACCCATAAAGGTCTTTTATGGTGTAATAGGGGTGGAAGGGTAGTTCATCTTGGTCACCCTTCACTTCAATGCCCAACGGGTTATTGGACTTGTGGGTGTGCAAGGCCCATAGGTGCAAGAACACAAGTGCAAAAATAATAAAGGGCAGCAGGTAATGGAGGGAGAAAAAACGGTTGAGGGTAGGGTTGTCAACGGAAAAGCCGCCCCATAGCCAAGTAACAATATCATTGCCGACAAACGGGATTACAGAGAACAGGTTGGTTATGACTGTTGCACCCCAGAAACTCATCTGACCCCAGGGCAAAACATACCCTACAAACGCCGTCGCCATCATCGCCAAGAATATAAATACGCCAATAATCCAGAGCAGTTCACGGGGCGCCTTGTAGGAGCCATAATACATACCCCGAAAAATATGGATATAGATGATCAGGAAGAACATGGTTCCACCGTTCATATGGATATATCTGAACATCCATCCGTAATTGACATCACGCATTATGCGTTCCACGCTGTCGAAAGCCATATCTACGTGGGCAGTATAATTAAAGGATAGGAATATCCCTGTCGCGATCATTATGACCAGAATTACGCCGGCTAGAGAACCAAAATTCCACCAGTAGTTTAAGTTCTTGGGTGTTGGATAATCTATAGCGCTATGTTGCACAAAGGTGAAGATTGGAAGACGGTCATCAACCCATTTAATCACGGGGTTGTTCCAGGTTGGTGTTGCCATGTTTAGCTTCCTAACCTATGAAAAGAGTTGTGTCTGAGAGGAATTTATAGGGTGGTATCTCGAAATTCCGCGGAGCTGGTCCTTTGCGGATGCGACCAGAGGTGTCGTAGTGCGAACCGTGGCAGGGGCAGAACCAACCACCAAACTCGCCCTTAGTCTGGCCAGATTTATTTCCTACAGGAATGCAACCCAAGTGAGTGCAGATCCCTATTAGGACCAACCATTCGGGTTTTTGCACCCGATCCGCGTCACTTTGGGGGTCCTTCAACTCAGCTAATTTGACGTTCTTAGCGGCATCAACTTCGCTCGCAGTGCGCCTTCTTATAAAAATTGGTTTCCCGCGCCAAATAGCCGTAATCGCCTGACCTACTTCAATCCCAGACAAATCGAGTTCTGTAGACGCTAAGGCGAGAACGTCCTTGGACGGGTTCATGAGGTCAATGAATGGCCAGGCAGCCAGTGCTGCTCCTACCGCGCCAACGGAAACTGTCGAAATTAGCAGGAAATCCCGCCGAGTTTCTTCACCGTCTTGCCCATCTTCTGAGGTAACTGCTGAGTCAGCCATCCCTATTTCCTTTAGTAATTTTTGTAAAACCGCAGCCTAATAATCTCAAACGAAAAACTATCTTTAAATTAACCAAAATAATTTACCAAATATTACAATGCCCTACCACTGAATTTGACTACATATTTTTGAGCGGTTACTTCAACATTTTTCAATCCTTAATTCAAAATAGAACATGCAAATAAGTTATTTCAGACGGCAAGGTATAATCCAAAATCACAGGCTAGAAAAGAATAAATCCCTTAAAACCTTGTATGGATCCAATGAAAATGTTCCTTCAACTTGATTTTGCGAAATGGAACCTCAATTGCGAGTAGCACTATTTGAACCTGATATTCCCCAGAATACGGGCGCTATCCTGCGTTTGGCAGCCTGTCTCGGGGTTGGTGTGGATATCATTGAACCCTGCGGTTTTACCTTTTCCAAACAACGGCTCAGACGTTCGGGTATGGATTACTTGGAACATGTGGACTTTAAGTTACATCAATCCTGGGAGGATTTTTACGATTCGCGCGTGAGATCCAGTGGACGGCTCCTGCTGCTTACAACAAAGTCCAAATTGGCTTATACGTCATTTGACTATCATGACCAGGATACCCTGTTATTCGGGCGAGAGAGTGCGGGTGTTCCAAATAAAGTGCATAAAGCAGTTGATGAACGGCTGACCATTCCAATGATGCAGGGCATGCGGTCAATAAATGTTGCACTGTCAACATCCATGGTTTTGGGCGAGGCTTTGAGGCAAATAAAGATTTCCTCTGGCACCAAGGAATATTAATCGGATACATTCCATTTGTCGGCGACAATTTTTCTGATAGATATTCGTTATGTTAGGTTCACTTGAACAGAAGAAAAAATTAGCCCAAACTTGGTTTGAGCGGTTGCGGGATGATATTTGCAGTAGCTTCGAAGCCTGCGAGGACGAAGTTTCTGGTGCCAACACAATGGATGCATCAGCCAAAGGTTCCTTTGAACGTTCTACTTGGAAACGGCCAAAAAATGAGGATGGTACAGAAGGAGGTGGGGGTGTAACCTCTGTTATGCGCGGCAGGGTGTTTGAGAAGGTGGGTGTAAATGTCTCTACTGTTTATGGCTCGTTCTCCGAGAAATTCCGATCGCAAATTCAGGGTGCCGAGAAAGACCCCCGGTTCTGGGCGTCCGGAATTTCAATAGTTTCTCATCCTCGTTCACCACACGTGCCAATCGCACATATGAATACGCGTATGATTGTCACTACTAAGAATTGGTTTGGCGGCGGTGCTGACTTGACGCCGATTTTCCAAAATGATCAAGACAAAGCGGATTTTCACGGCGCGTTAAAGGCTGTATGTGATGATCATGATACGGGTCATTTTTCAGAAGGCTATCATCCTAAATTTAAAAAATGGTGTGATGAGTATTTTTTTCTCCCGCACCGGACGGAAATGCGGGGTGTTGGGGGGATATTTTACGATTACTTAGATACGGGTGATTGGGATGCTGATTTTTCTTTTACCCAAGATGTGGGTAGGGCATTTCTTGACATATATCCAAAAATTTTGCGTCGCAATGTGAATAAAAATTGGACGGAAAAAGAGCGTCGCGCCCAGTTGATCAAGAGAGGGCGTTATGTAGAATTTAATCTAATTCACGATAGGGGCACAAAGTTCGGGCTAATGACTGGCGGAAACACCGAGGCGATACTGATGTCCTTGCCACCCCTCGCAAGTTGGCCATAGGTCACTTTCTACAATTTTGTGATTTAAAATTATTGCTGAAGTAATTCAACAGATAACAAAAGTGATTGAAATCGATTTTGTCATTCCAACCTAATATGCAACAATTACATTGTTTTATTCGTCCAGCGACACCTGTCTAAGTTTCTTGATGCAGGTTTCCCGGTTAGCTGTACAGCCAGTGTTTATCCACCAATTCTCGAGTTTTTTAAGTATGTGGGAAATTTTTGGTCCCTCTGCGATGCCTAGGTTGACCACATCTTGGCCTTTGATCGGAAAAGTTCGATCCTTCCAACTGTTTGCAGTGTTAATTATCCTTAGCCAGGCATCGTTTTGTTCTTGGGGCAATGGATCAGTATTTGCCAACATTTGCGACCACTGTTGAAGACTTAAATCTATGATATGGTCGGCGCCAAAGCGGTACAAACCAGCACGGAGGCTGACATCGTCCATGTTCCATGTTGCCTGCCACTCTGGCACCAAAAGTCCTTTTAATTTTTTATACTGATCGTTCGAAAACTTTAACCTTTGCGCTATGGCATCTACATTAGACCTATCAGTACTGATTAGGCTTGCTAGCCGGCGTATAGGATCAATGATTATGTTGATATGTTCGTTTACAAAATTTTCCACTTTTATCAGGTGCTTTGTTAAATTTGTCTGCATTGCTTCGGGGAGAAAGAACTGCGTTACGCCACTTTTCACCATCACTTCGAGTACATCATTGTAATTTTCAGATATCAATATTTTGAAAAATTCTTCGCGGATCCGTTCCCCAGACAAATGGGAAAGTAAATAGGCGTTATCTATACAAATTTGATGGGCCATTTGGTCATCATTGATAAAACCGGTAGAGGCCATAAAGCGAAAATAGCGTAAGATGCGTAGGTGATCTTCGTTAATTCTTTCCTCAGCAAAGCCAACGAACTTGATGCGTCGATCCGCAAGATCTTGAAGACCATTCAAATAATCGTAGACGACGCCGTCGGGTGTTGCGCTAAGTGCGTTAAAAGTGAAATCCCGCCGCTTCGCATCTTCTCGCCAATCATCTGTAAACTCCACTACAGGATGTCGCCCGTTGGTCGTGATATCTTTTCGGAGGCTTGTAATTTGATATGTATTATTCCGGATCACCGCAGTTACGGTGCCGTATTTGATGCCAGTTGGTACGGCCTTAATTTCAGCTTTCTCAAGTAGTTCGATTACCCGCTCAGGTCGCTCGGGAGTAGCAAGGTCCACTTCGTTAACTGGCAGCTTTAGTAACTCGTCTCGCACACATCCACCAATAAACCGCGCTTCTTTGCCCCCGGCGGCAAGAGCATTAAGTACTGCTTTTATAGAGGCATTTTTCATCCACGTCTTAACGGGAAGCAGATTACCTACTTCTGTGCCTCTATTGGACAACTATATTCTCCTATCCTTTATCACGGATTAATCTGCAAGCGATTAGTTGGTACGATTGGTTTAAACAAATTACCTCAGCGGCAAATCGGTTATTTAGCATGTCAAAATGGAGAAAAAGATTGATAAGTATCGGTAGTCTAAAGTGCTAGTTATGCTGACCAGGTATTATTTGGCCGTTTTCCAAGCGCGGTGATCTGTATTCTGTATTCGTGCTGGCGCCAGTAGTTGCAACATATATAAGTGTTGCCACGGAGAGAAAGACGCCAATCAAGGCAGCCCAGAACCAATTTCCTTCTTCCCAGCTTGGCATACCCTTTCCCTGCCGCTTTGCCTCCCAATAAGACCAAATAGAATAAATTATGATAGGCGCTGCTAGCGGTAATACGACTTGTAGTAAGATTCTCATATAGTTTCTCCGAAATGGACCTTTAATTTTTCATTTTATGCAGGGCTATTGGACATCGCTCCAAAGGCGATGAGATAGATCACGCAATATGCCTGCGGTAGCGCCCCAAATTAATCGGTCGTTCCATTGAATGGCAACGAAACTGCGCTCAATCCGATTTATTTTGCGCGTATGGTGTTCAAAATTATCAGGATGAGTAATAAAGTAGAGAGGTGCCTCAAATACCTCTGCTACCTCATTTTCATGTGGGTTCAAAAGGAAGGGTGGTTCAATAAAACCAATGATAGGACTTACCAAGAAGCCGGTACCCACGACATAATCATTGAGATGGTCGACCACCTCAACAAGTTGTCCAGTGAGCCCGATTTCTTCCTCCGTTTCGCGCAGTGCAGTGTGCTCAGGACTGCGGTCGTTCTGATCCATTTGCCCACCAGGAAAACTAATTTGCCCCGCGTGATTATTCAGATGGTCGGTTCTTTTGGTCAGCAACACGGTTATTTCGTCCTTCCGATTTACCAGGGGAACTAACACAGCCGCCGGTATGAGTGATTTATTGGATCGTTTCTGAGAGGGTACGAAGTGTTTTTTAGTTGAAATTGATTTGTCGTTCCGGTTAGCGTCATGCCTAGGATAGTCATTGTGAGCTGCCAATTTCTTTAACACGCTTCCTTTGGACCAAGTCATTGATTTAATTGACCAATTTCAAAAAATTTTTCATTACTCCAAACACCAAATTTGTGCTTATTTAACACCCACTGTTCCACTCCGAGATCCACAAGTTGGTAGAAAACAGACCGGGTAAGCTTAGCTTCAAGATTTTCGCGAACGAGAATATAGGGGGAGGGCTCTCCCGTTTCCGGATTCACTAAGAACCTGAGGGGATGGGTCAAACTGGCCTGAACAATCTCGTCAATATTTGTGCGAAAATTTAAACTTTGCTTCTCACCATGTCCCGTAACAGAAAGTTCTACTGCCATAAAGGGGGCATCTTCCACGATAATCTTGCCCTTTTCGGCAGGGGTCACCAGCCAATAACGATCATCGTGATCCTTATGGAGAACACTTGAGAAAAGTTGTACTAATTCCATCCGCCCAATCGGGGTGCCGTTATAAAACCAAGTGCCTTCGCGGTCGATGCGGATATTGAGATCACCACATTGAAATCTCCCTTGATCATCAACCTGACCGGTAGGAGGTGAGGCAGCGGATGTGGCATGATCCTCCAAATTTGGTTTTGAAAAAAGGGATGAATTAGTTTTTGTCTTATCACTCATTTTGAAACATCGCTCGTTTACTAGTCTGCTCCTAGTTTTTATTTCCTGAGGCCGCGATTTCTAATTCTTTGCCTATTAAATTCTAATTGGCTTTTAGTCAGTTCAAATCCAACTAATATTTTTGTTTGCGGTCCACGACGGTTTTTGTTCAGTGGAATCACAATTTTTATCGCTTCATCTAATAAAGTTATTGAATTTCTCTCTTGGGGAAATATTACAACGCGATTAAAAAACACCTTACCTTCTGGTTTTGGGAAAAAATCGGGAATTGCAACAAAATAGCTAAGCTTTACACTACGGGTCTTTTCGGCAGGCCCCCGAGTGATATCTAAGCCAAGTTGAAGGGTTAGAACGACCTTAGTATGAATGCCGTTATTGCCAACATATTCACATTCTCCTTTAAAGCCTGTGAGTTCAGCTTCAAATATGATGTCCCTGAGATCCTTTCCTGCGCCAGATTTATAGACTGTAATCTCATCTGCATCTTTTAAGAATTTAATAGTAGGACACATTGGAGGCCCTGATTTTGTGTCACTGAAGGGATTAAAATTGTCAACGGACTCGCACGCCGTCAACACAGCCATGAAGAGGCCTACGACTGTCAGGTAGCTAATTGACTTAACTATCATAATTTATAGTGCCGTAGTGTCAAATATAGACAAATCGTTAAAGCGTGTTGTGTGTGCCGTCACAGCGCGGACTATTTTTCGTCTGTTTGCAGCCGCAGAGGTATACTGTTTCATCATTTTCTGCCGCGAATACAATCGGCTTTAAGTTTTCTGTTTGCTTGTGGGTACCATCGCAGAATGGTTGTTTGGCGCTCAAGCCACAACTGCACCAAGCATAATTTTGGCCTGCTTTTAATAGGACTTTATATGGGCTGGTTTGTGCTACAACCGGATCTGTCATTTGGTCTCTCCAAAATGTTAAAGGACTCTAGTTTAGGCGGTTGGGGTCGGAAAGTCAGGTAGTATTAGCAAAGTATATGGTGAAAAGTATAAAGGGAAATTACTCGTCATCGGTATTGTTGTGTTTGCATTTCAACTGGCTCGATTTTCTTTAGGTATTTATTTAGAGAACTGATGGCCTTGAACAATTTAAGGAAGCGTTATGAAACCTAGGCAGTTAATTAGGGCTGTCCTTGGAAATAATTTTGAGTGGATTTTATTATCGAATTAGCCTTTTAATTAAATATAATGGTTAATCTGCGAACGCTTGTTTGAACCTCGTTTCATAGAGGCTCCGCGCTTTGGGTATAAGGATAAACATGAAAAAAAAGGATTCTAGGGTAGAGATTTTTACCGACGGTGCGTGTAGTGGAAATCCCGGTCCCGGCGGGTGGGGTGCAATCTTGCGTTGGCGTGGCGAAGAGCGGGAGCTTTTCGGGGGCAACCCCTCTACCACAAATAACCGAATGGAATTGACGGCAGTGATTGAGGGATTGACCGCCCTTAAGAAGAGTAGCTTGGTTACAATCTATACTGATAGTCAGTATGTTCAAAAGGGTATGACCGAGTGGCTATTAGACTGGAAGGCCAAAGGTTTTAAGGTGAAAGGCGGTGGTTATCGGATCAATCATGATTTATGGAGAGAGTTGGATGCACTCTCCCAGGCCCATAAAATTGATTGCCAGTGGATAAGAGGCCATGCCGGCCATCCCGAGAATGAACGGGCGGATGCTTTAGCGCGCGACGGGGTAAAGAAGGTTCAATCTTAGATTTTGCAAGGAACCCCTTTCTTTAGACTGCTAATGACGCCTCTTAGCGTGCGCACTTCCTGTTCGGTTGGGTCTGCCCGCTGGATAAGATTTCTCAAATTGCGAACCACTATCGGACGTTTTTCTCGAACGTGGAAAAAACCACTATCGTCAAGGGCATTTTCTAGGTGATTAAAAAGTCCCAACATTTCCTTTTTATTCGCTTTGCAGTTAGTTTGTATGGCTAATTGTGTCGATGCTGTACCACCTTTAATCTTGAATATTTCGTATGCAATTAGGAGGACCGCTTGAGATAGGTTTAAAGATGAAAATCCCGGATTAAGTGATATAGTCAAAACACTATTGGCAAGAGATACGTCATCATTAGTTAGTCCGTTAGCCTCACCTCCGAATAATACGCCACACCCTATTCCTCCAACGTCCGTAATTTCCTTTGCTGCTTTTTCAAGGGTTACGGCATTTTTAGTCATGTCACGTTCACGTTTGGTAGCCGCAAATACCAAGCTTAGGTTCCCTATTGCTTCGCTGGTGTTATTGAATAAACGAGCCTTTTCTATAACTAAATCGGCACCTGACGAAGCTTTTGCAGCTTTCTCGCTGGGCCAACCATCGCGAGGTCGCACAAGACGAAGATCTGTGAGACCGCAGTTGAGCATGGCGCGAGCCACCATCCCGATATTTTCCCCTAATTGGGGATCAATTAGGATAATTGCTGGACCAGAAATTTCGGCATCTTTACCTGTCACAAAACTCCCCTGATCACGCATAGGTATTGGTTTCGCGCTGTGTAGCTACGGTTGCACCGTCCCGATAAAGTTTATAAATAATTGAATCTCGTAATGCGGCGTACGAAGCGTCAATAATATTTGACGATACCCCTACAGTACACCAAGTGTCGTTCCTAATGTCCGCACTTTCGATCATAACCCGAGTAACGGCACCTGTAGCGTCTGAAGGGGTTAAAATGCGTACTTTGTAATCTATTAACTTTAGATCGACCAATTCCGGGTAGAAGGGAACTAGCACTTCCCTAAGTGCTCTATCCAACGCATTTACCGGACCATTTCCTTCTGCCACCGTCATGAATTCGTTGCCGCCAACAACCGCTTTGATAGTGGCCTCAGAAATAGTGATAAGCTCGTTTCGGGCGTTCCATCGGCGTTCATCGATTACCCGAAAACTATTAAGTCGGTAGTAATCGGGAATATTCCCTAGAGTGCGTCTTGCAAGCAGTTCAAAGCTCGCTTCAGCGCCGTCGTAGGCATAACCTTTAAATTCGCGTTCCTTTACATTTTCGACGAGGCGTTCAACCTTAGGATCCTTAGGATTAACATCAATTCCGATAGTCCGGAACATTGCCAATATATTGGACCTTCCAGACTGATCCGAAACAACGATATGGCGGTGATTACCTACCGCTTCCGGGTCTATATGTTCGTAGCATTTTGGGTCTTTTTCCACCGCAGATACATGGAGACCTCCTTTATGAGTGAAAGCCCTATCACCGACATATGGAGCACCCCGGTTGGGAGGTGCATTTAAACGTTCGTCAAGTGTAAGAGAAATCCGTTTCAATTGGGCTAATCCTTCGACTGTAACGCCGGTATCAAATCCCATTTTCAGGATTAAGGTCGGAAGTAGCGAGACCAAGTTGGCGTTGCCGCAGCGCTCGCCTAGGCCATTCAAAGTTCCTTGTAGGTGGCGAACCCCAACACGGACCGCTGTTAGGCTGTTAGCGACAGCGTTGCCGGTATCGTCATGGCAGTGAATTCCTAACCTGCTAACAGGAATGTGTGGGGTGATCTCTTCAATTATATCCCCAATCTCGTGGGGGAGTGTTCCGCCATTAGTATCGCAAAGTACAATCCAACGTGCGCCAGCATCCAAAGCACCCCTTAAACAATTCAACGAATAGTCAGCATTGGCCTTATATCCGTCAAAGAAGTGCTCAGCATCAAAAATTACTTCCTCAACCGCGTTTCCTAAATGGTTTATGGAATCTTTGATCATATTGATGTTTTCTTCGACATCTATTCCTAAGGCTACCTTGACTTGAAAGTCCCATGTTTTACCTACAATGCAGACGGCGGGTGTTCCTGAATCGATCAGGGCTCTGAGCCCGGGATCGTTTTCTGTGCTGCGGCCAGAGCGCCTTGTCATGCCAAATGAAGTCAGTTTGGCATGTTTCAGATATGGCGGATCAGCAAAAAATGTGTCGTCTGTTGGATTTGCACCAGGCCAACCACCTTCCACATAGTCAATACCTAGGCTATCCAAATCGCATGCAATATTAGCTTTATCTAAAGGACTAAAGTCGACACCTTGGGTCTGGGCACCATCGCGAAGTGTGCTATCAAATAAATAAATGCGATTATTTTTCATTCGGAGTTTCTGCCCATACAACGTGAATTGTAATTGTTTAAGCACCAGCAGGCACGGAAGCGCGCGAGAATGCACAACTTTTTTGCAAATCTCAAGTGATTCCATTTACCGCGGTAGTTATTTTCGGCTTTGCAACAAATAGGAAAAAGCGATTTAAATAATAATTATATTTATGAAAGGGTGAACGCTATTTGTTTTTCCACAAGAATAAAAAAACAACGTAGACGGCTCATGGTAACTAGCCGTCCCTTTGTCGGTCAAATTGCTATTTTTGGATCTAGCCGGGTCTTTTCTCCAATGCATTTGAGCGGTTAGAAGTATAGAGATGACTAAATAATTAACCCGCTTGTTTATCGTCAGTTACAAAGTTAGTTAAATAGTGAAAATCTTTCGCGCCAATTTACAAAATTCAACACCGTGTCCTGAAACATCAGGTAAAGTGATAAATCCGTTCTTTACGGTAAAGTCGTTGGTGAAGGGGTTCTTCGTAAAAAAGTTCATATG
>PTLH01000058.1 GCA_002938035.1 Alphaproteobacteria bacterium MarineAlpha3_Bin6 | reverse complement strand
TTGGGCATTGGTTGGTTGACATTGGACCAAGTTATCTGGGCTCAACCTGAGCTAATTATTTCTGATGTAGACCCAAGCTGGCCATCTTTGGGGCACTTTGCAATGCGCCATCCCGCCTATCGCGCGATACTTGATAAACAAGGACGGGTTCCCCCTCGGGTGACCTTACCGGCAAACCTTTGGAATTGCGGGGGACCGCAAGTAGCCAAAGCCGTGTCCATTTTGGCAAAAGCCAGGGCAGCGGCTCTAGACCTAAGAGAAAACCGTTGAAACCGTCGCTCAACGCGGCGCAGACAAGGAAAACTTCTTTCCCGTTACTGCTTGGTACCTTGTGCATCTTGGTTGTTATCTTTTTTTTATTCTCGGTGTTAATCGGCAAGGTAATGATCCCGGTCGGGGTCATACATGAGGCCTTTGCCGAGTTCGATACTGCCTATGGTGTGATTATCCGCGAATTACGCCTTCCTCGGGCCATACTTGCTATGGCGATAGGGGCAGGACTTGGTGTAGCAGGAGCCGCACTCCAGGGACTTCTCAGGAACCCACTCGCTGAACCCGGATTGATCGGCGTCTCGGGAACAGCGGCATTAGGGGCAGTTATTGCCTTTTACAGCGGACTTTCGGTGACTTTTCCCTTTGCCCTACCTGCGGGGGGCATGATCGGTGCGCTGATATCTGTGGTACTCCTCTATATGTTAGCAGGTCGTGACCCTAGCGTGTTAACCCTTATTTTAGCAGGGGTCGCAATAAGCGCCCTTGCAGGAGCCTTGACAACCCTAGCATTAAATCTTTCGCCCAACCCCTACGCGGCATTTGAGATCTTTTTTTGGTTAATGGGTTCCCTGGCGGATAGAAGCTTAAATCACGTAGCTTTGGCAGTCCCCTTTATCACTGTAGGTATAGTATTACTGATGACAACCGGACCCAGTTTGGATGCTCTGACACTTGGGGAAGACGTTGCTCAAAGCCTCGGTGTGCGACTTTCTGGTCTTCAAGCCCGGGTAATAATAGGCACTGCTTTAGCAGTTGGTGCCTCGGTTTCTGTGGCTGGTGTCATCGGTTTTGTTGGATTGGTAGTACCACACCTTTTAAGACACGCTGTCGGACAAAGCCCCTCCCGTCTCTTAATCGTTAGTGCACCAGGTGGGGCGGCGTTAACATTAGCTGCTGATACTGCGGTTCGTTTTCTAACCAATGGGCCGGAACTCCACCTGGGAGTTCTGACTGCTCTCATTGGAGCACCCTTTTTTCTCGGATTGGTCTTAAAGATCAGGAGAGAGGGATAATGGCCAGACTGAGTTCAAAAAATCTCTCCGTACAAGGCAACAATGTTTCCATTCTGAATGAAGTTTCAGTGACTTTTGGCCCCGAAGAACTAGTGGGTGTAATTGGGCCAAATGGTGCGGGTAAGACAACACTATTGAAGAGCCTTCTTGGCCTTTTAAAACCGTCGAGTGGTGACATTACCCTGGATGGAAAAACTCTTGGATCATGGGGCAGAATAGATATAGCAAAACGTATCGGTTACCTCGCTCAGGGTGCACCATGTCACTGGCCAATGACTGTTGAGAGAATTGTCGAGATTGGTTGCTCACCTCATTCACTACCACTATGGGGGATTGATGCTGAGGATCGGAAAATAGTCGAGAATGCCCTGCGATTAACTGGGATATCTCACCTTCGCGATCGCATTGTTACCTCCTTATCCGGCGGTGAGAGGACACTAGTTATGATTGCTCGATGCCTCGCTGGTCGGGCTGAGATATTACTAGCAGATGAACCCGTGACAGGTCTCGATCCACGTCACCAGATTAAGGTCATTCAAACCTTACTTAGTAGTGTTACCAAAAACACAGGGGTTGTGATGGTACTACACGATCTAAGTCTTGCGGCACGTTACTGTACACGGCTCATTCTCATACATGAAGGCCGCGTTACAGCAGAGGGGGATCCTACGTCAGTCCTTACACCGAAAAATCTCTCGGATGTTTATGGTATTGATGCCAGTTTAAGGGAAATCGATGGGCAGGCGTTGGTTGTGTGCAAAGACATTAGGATTTAAACCTTGGAGCTATCATACGCACCTAAGTTCTCCACAAAAATTCTGTCACTGGAGGCGCCCGTCACAGAAGATGCCTGGTTTAGGCACTGTTGCCGATGGATATCTGGCGCATCAGCACTCTCCATAACAACATCTATTACATGTCACGCTGCTATTCTTGCCATTCTGTTATTTGACACACCCATCCCCAAAGATGTGGACAATCTAATCTCTGTTGAACTTGTTTCGTCAGATTTGATCCGATCCAACAGCACAAAATCCCATCAGGAAGTTGATAAGCCGGAAAACAATTTAGAGGTGGTGAGCAAACCCAGATCGATCGATCTGGAACCCAGGACTAATCCGATGCCCCCCATCGAGGTCAATCAGAAACTTGATCAAACTATAACGTCAGAAAATCTTACCAAGCGCTCCAAATTAATCCCTTTAAAAACAGAACGAATTAATATCCCGAATGAAAAACAGCCTTCTTCTGGGCCGCAGTATTCAACGACGGTTCCTACTCCAAATCGACCGAATTGGGCGCCTACCAAAAAACCTAAAGCACCGATAATGGATGAGAAAACTGCAGAAATTGCTAACTCTTCTTCATTCAAACCTTTGAAGTCAGTTGATTTCACTGTCAGCCACGATTTGCCTGCAATTGCTGGTGTTTCGGTCCCGCCACAAACAAAAGAGATTCTTCTGAATGAAAGAAATACTCCGCTTTCTCTCACACGTGATTCAAATCAAATACCCGATCCTTCACCTCAGGTGGCTTCTATTACAGAAGGTTTTAATCAAAGTTTTGACACAAACCATTCTATCGAAATCGACAGAATAAATGACATTACTTTCAGCAAGGAGCTACCCAAAAAGGTTAGCAATATAGAAACCAGTAGTTTTAGGGGACAGATTGCAGCAATAGTATCTCCAAGATCTAGAAATCGTAAACTTGACGAAGGAATAACAAAATCAATAGGCTCGGAGAGAGAAAACGCCGACGCCTCTCCGATAGCGGGCAATCCAAAACCACTTTATCCTGTGCGAGCAGTACGTAAGGGGTTGCAGGGGCGGGTTGTTTTAAACGTAGAAGTTTTACCCTCTGGAGATGCGGGAATTTTAAAGACCGCTATAAGTAGTGGTCATTGGGTTTTGGATCAGGCTGCCATTAAAGCAGTCCGCCAATGGCAATTCACTCCCGCAAAACTGGCTGGTATATCAGTACTTTCTTACGTTCAAGTACCGATTCAGTTTAAATTACGTTAATAGGCTGCATTGCCAATGTCGAATGTTTCTCTACGAAATCTGTAATAGCTCCCTCAAACTCCAATATTTTGACTGCGGTCTAAACGACATTAAGCACTGATGGTTATTGTTGGAGAGAGTATGAAATGTAATATATGTAAACCATCCGCAACGAAGTAATACGATTAGTCATAAATGGCGAAGAAAACATCAAAAGGGAAAGTGGTTGAAGTAGTCGAGGAGCAGCCGACTTTAGAGGTAAAACAGGATTGGATGGATGACCTCCAAATCTGCCTTACCTTTCTTACCCGTATTCCCATACCTGGCGGCCTCGTTATCAGCAATCCATCGGTCGCCCAAGCTACTCGCTTTTTTCCAATTATAGGTTCTCTGATTGGGCTCGTCGGTGTCATAGTGGCAACAATTGCAGATATTTTAGGACTACCCTTTGAGGTCTGCATTCTTATTGCTCTACTCTCTATGATATTAATTACAGGAGCACTACATGAAGATGGCTTTGCACGCACTGCCGACGCCATCTCTAGACGTGTTGAAAATAAAGAGCAGCGCCTAGAAGTCTTTCGGGATAGTCACGTTGGTGTTGTTGGGATACTAGCCCTCATATTTGCCGTTGCAGTCAAATGGGCTGCTCTTGCGACGTTTTCCCTAGGATGGGCATTGGTTGGCCTGTTTTTAATGGCTGTCATCTCGAGGGGCGGGCTTCCTATTTTTATGCGCTATTTGGCTCCATCAGAGGAAGATGACCACTCCAAATGGTTGGAACAACCTGAGTTCGACAGGTCTACCGTTTCAGCCATTCTGGCTCTGCTGGTATCTTTCTTCGCCGTCGGGTTTTGGATTACGATCGCCATTATCATTGTGCTTACCATCGTTACCGGCTTGGCCTCATGGTTGGTGACAAGCCTTTTTGGCGGCAAAACAATACATGCGCTTGGAGCACTTCAGCAGCTTTCTGAAATCTGTATTATTCTTACCATTGCCGCATTGGGTGGCGATTGAGCACAATTACGCGCTGGTGGTGGGTTCGGCATGCACCGAGTATGGGCGATCAAGGTATTATTCATGGCCAAGACAACGTTAATGCGAACCTCTCAGATACGGGCGCCATCAGGCGGTTGGGTAAGAGGCTTCCAAAAGACGGGCTCTGGTTTTCCAGCAATCTTCGACGCACCATAGAGACTGCGAAAGAGATTTCCGGGGGGGGGTTACACCGACTGAAATACCGGAATTTGCCGAGCAGAATTTTGGCCAGTGGAATGGCCAGAAAGGGAAAGAGCTACCAAAAAAGGAGATGGATAATTTCTGGACAAACTATAGTGACCAAAAAGCACCGGAAGGAGAAAGTTTCCGCGAGCTCGTAAACCGGGCAACCACAAAAATTAAGTGTATGACCGCCGAAAATATTGGACGAGATTTGATCGTAGTAGCTCACGCAGGTACGATCCGTGCCGCCTTAACCCTCGCTCTCAACTTACCCTTGAATTCTGCGCTTTATATGAGTGTCTCAAACCTGTCGTTAACAAAGATAGAGGCATTTGATGAAAATAATCCATTCCCCTGGCGAGTGGAGTTCGCAAATCTGCCGGCGACCTTAAAGAATAAGAAGATATGAAGTTATAAAACCAGAATTGCTCGAAAATCGTTCACGTTAGTATATGTGGGTCCTGTTATGACTAAATCACCTAATCCCTCAAAAAACGTGTAGACATCATTATTTTCGAGATACTTTTTAGCATCAAGTCCAGATTTGTGCGCCCGGTGGAGCGTATCAGGCTTTACAATAGCTCCAGCGTTATCTTCGCTGCCATCAATTCCGTCGGTATCACAGGCTAGTGCATATACATTTTTGGCGCCGTCCAGTTTTAGTGCAAGACCAAGCAGAAACTCCGTATTTGGCCCCCCCCTACCCCGTCCATTAACGGTTACTGTCGTTTCACCCCCCGAAAGATAAACGTGTTTTTGTTTATTTTCTCGCAATACCAGCTGGGCTACGTTTTGGCCAACAACCCTGGATTCACCTTCTATAGCGTCGCCCAAAACAGTAACCTCGATACCATGGTTTCTTGCATGAGATTTGGCCGCTTCTAGGGAGGTTTTTGAAGATCCAATGATGGAATGCGTACCAAAAAATGATACACCTTCTTTTTCCTCCACTTTACCTTTTAGATGTTCCAACACGGATGAGGGAATGCTTAAATCGTACTTCTCGAGGATTGCTAAGGCGTCTGAGACCTTTGACGTGTCGGGGATCGTCGGCCCAGAAGCCACGAGGGACGGATCATCTCCCGGTACATCGGAAATAATTAATGTATGGAGGCGAGCGGGCATACAAGATTGACCGAGACGACCACCCTTTACTGCGGATAGATGCTTGCGTACCGTATTTATTTCAGAAATTGGAGCACCGCATTTAACCAACATTTCATTTACCATTTGCTTGTCTTTAAACGCGATGTTATCCGCTGGTAAAGTCAGAAGTGCTGATCCACCACCTGAAATCAAACACAACACCAAATCATCTTCGTTTAAACCTTCAAGGTATCCCAGCATTCTGCCAGCTGCCGTTAACCCCGCTTCATCCGGAATAGGGTGAGACGCCTCGACAACTTCTATGTAATCGCATGGCCTACGAAAACCGTAACGGGTTATGACTAAACCTTCCATTGGTTTAGTCCAGTGGCGTTCAACTACTTCTGCCATTGCAGCTGAGGCCTTCCCTGCTCCGATTACAATCGAACGACCCTCTGACGGTTTAGGCAAATGAGCAGGAAGACACTCCTGTGGTAGTGCCGCCTTTACGGCAACCTCAAATAGGGATTTTAAAAATTTGACTGGGTCATCCATAAGTCCGTTTTATCTCGTTAATTCGCAGTTGGATAGAGTGCCGCTAATACCTCTGTTCATTAGACTTGTTCGAAAGAGGTTCATATACTAACCAATACAGGATATGAGGGAGAAAATCGGTCATGGAGAGATCTTTCGCTAAGGAAATTGAGCTATTAAGACTTGGCAAAGGTGAGACTTTCCACGGGGAAGGTATTCTTGCCGTTACAAAGGCTCTTTTACAGTCAGGAGTATCTTATGTCGGCGGTTATCAGGGAGCACCTGTATCCCACCTGCTAGACGTTCTGGTTCAGGCAAAGGATCTGATGGGTGAACTCGGTATCAACGTAGAAGCCAACACTAGTGAAGCTTCAGCTGCAGCTATGTTGGCGGCATCTATTAACTACCCGGTTCGGGGAGCGGTTACCTGGAAGTCCGTAGTTGGAACAAATGTAGCTGCTGACGCGCTTTCCAATCTTTCCTCGGCTGGCGTGAAAGGCGGGGCGCTCATTATTTCCGGTGAAGATTATGGTGAAGGTGCCAGCATCATACAGGAACGCACCCACGCCTTCGCTCTGAAGTCTACAATCTGGATGGTAGACCCGAGACCAAACCTCGAAACGATCGCCCATATGGTGGAAAAAAGTTTTGAATTATCAGAAGTGAGTAATTCCCCGGTTATGATGGAGTTGCGAATTCGGGCGTGCCATGTTCAGGGATCATTCAAAGCTAAGGATAATGTAGTTGCCAAGGTTAGTTCAATTAACAAAGAAGAAGAGCCAGCTTCCTTTCTTTATGCACGACTTAGCCACCCACCAGTGACCTTCACCCAAGAAAAACAGAAATTGGAACATCGACTTCCCGCTGCACAAAAATTTATTCTAGAAAACCAATTGAATGAGGTTATTTCGGGGGATATTTCTTCCCACGGGATCATCGTGCAAGGGGGTCTTTTTAATACGCTGATGCGCCGTCTAAGTAACCTGCATTTGGCAGACGCCTTCGGTAACAGCCGAATTCCCATTCTTGTCCTAAACGTGACGCATCCTCTCGTACCTGAACAAATACAGGAATTCTGTTTAGCAAGAGAGTCGGTATTGGTTATGGAGGAAGGTAATCCAGAGTTCATAGAGCAACAAATTGGACAAATTCTCCGGCGCGCTGACATACAGACACGCCTTCATGGAAAAGACATACTTCCCCAGGCAGGCGAGTATTCGGCAGAGGTTGTCACGAAAGGCCTTGTAGAGTTTCTTAGCCAGAACGAACCCGACGGCGTAAATGTCGAAATTCTGAGAGATGAAGCCGCAAATTTAACAAATATAAAAATATCCGCACAAGGTTCCCTTGATGAGAGCCTGCCACCGCGTCCGCCCGGTTTCTGCACAGGTTGTCCAGAACGTCCTGTATTCTCCGCCATCAAACTCCTCAAAGAAGAGATTGGAGACATCCATATTGCAGCGGATATTGGATGTCATGCATTTGCTACATTTGAGCCGTTTAGCATGGGTAATTCTATCCTGGGCTATGGAATGAGCCTAGCAAGTGCTGCCGGCGTCCGACAGATTCAGAAAAAACGTACAATCAGTATTATGGGGGATGGCGGTTTTTGGCATAATGGTCTGCAAACTGGTGTCCTATCGACGCTCTTTAACGAGGGGGATGCCATACTGATCATCATGCAGAATGGATATGCCTCTGCGACTGGGCAACAATACATACCCTCAAGCGTAAAACTTGATAACCAAAAACCCATATCCATTGACATTGAAAAGACGCTTAATGCTTTAGGTGTTAAATGGCTTAAGACTATCCGCACCTACAGTGTCGATGTAATGGTTAAAACTCTTCGGGAAGCGATGACCACAAGTTTTGATGGCCTTAAAGTCATTATAGCTGATGGTGAATGCATGTTAGCCCGTCAGCGGCGTCTGAAAACGGATAATAGACGGAAAATAGAGGCCGGCTTAAAAGTAGTCACGCCACGCTTCGGCGTAGATGATGAAATCTGTACCGGTGATCATTCCTGTATCCGGCTCTCAGGGTGTCCGTCGTTGACCATAAAACCTAGCCCCGATCCATTGCGAACGGATCCAGTCGCGCACGTCATCAATAGTTGTGTAGGATGCGGGCTTTGTGGTGAAATTGCCCATGCTGCCGTACTATGTCCCTCATTTTACAAAGCCGAGCGCATCCAAAATCCTGGACAAATAGAAAAAGTCATCCACAGGATCAGGCAAACCATCATTGGTCTCATGACAAATGAAAAATCTATAGTATGACGAACAAGGAAATTACTTCTTCACTTAATATCCTCATCGCCGCCATGGGTGGTGAGGGCGGTGGTGTTTTAATGGACTGGATCGTAAAGACTGCGATAGCAGCTGGCCTTCCGGTCCAGGCTACATCGATACCCGGCGTTGCCCAGAGAACAGGGGCTACAACATATTATATCGAGATATGGCCGGAAAGATTAGATGACGACGCGAGCAAACGACCGATTTTCTCTTTAAGCCCGGCAATTGGAGAGATCGATATTATGATTGCCACTGAACTCGCTGAAGGTGCGCGGGCGCTTGGTAACGGGTTTATTACTCCGAACCGCACAACCTTGATTTCTTCAACTCATCGGGTGTTTTTAACTCTAGAGAAGATGGCAATGGGGGACGGTCGATTAGACGATAAAAAACTATATGCGGCACTTAAACGAAGCGCCAAAAAGTCGGTTATGTTCGATGCCTCCGAGGTTGCAGCCCAGCACAATACCATCATAAATGCCGTGTTATTAGGAGCTTTGGCAGGAACAGGGGCTCTCCCCTTCGAACCCGATGCATATACAGCTTCAATTGAAGCCGAAGGAAAATCTATTGAACCGAACCTCGCCGGTTTCAGGGCAGGGCTTGAAAATTCTCAGGCCGGAAGCAAACGTTTCGGACAGGACATTATTAATTCAGAAACAGGCGGCAAAGTTGCACTAAATCTGGAAACCAGGGTTAATCAGAATTTTCCTGCGGAAACGAGAGATATTATTATTCTCGGCGTCAACCGTTTGACAGACTACCAGAACACCGCCTACGCGGAGAGATATCTCGATCGTTTGACCTCATTTGCGGAGATCGATAGCGACCTTTGCCGTGAATTAGGGCGACACCTGGCTGTTCGCATGTCATTTGAAGATATTATAAGAGTTGCTCAAGCCAAAGTTCGTGAAAACCGTTTTAATCGTATCAGACGCGAACTTGGCGCTATGGAAACAGAACCGTATCACATCACCGATTTCTTCAAACCCGGAATACGGGAATTTTGTGATTTGCTCCCGCCAGCACTCGCCAAAACAGTTTTGTCGTGGGCGGAACGGTATGGTTACCTGGATACATTTTACTGGGGAATGCAGGTTCGGACTACCAGCATTCTGGGCTTCCTGAAGATCTGGTTTCTCTCAAAACTCCGCTGGTGGCGTCCCAGGAGCTATCGATGGTCGGAAGAACAGAAACAAATCGACGATTGGCTTACCCTTGTTAAAAATACAGCTGAAAATAATATCGAACTAGCGAGGGAAGTGGTAGAACTTTCACGCTTAATAAAGGGTTACGGCAGCACACATCGACGGGGTCTTTCCAACTTCGGGCTTATCGTTGACACATATGTCACACCTTTTCTAAACGATCCTGGTCTCTTAGATGGTGCATCTTCCAGCATCAAGGAGGCAAGGGAGGCGGCTCTCGCAGACCCCGAGGGAGAGGCCCTTAAGATGGTTTTAGAAGATAATGGACAAAGGGAAGATGCCTTGGCTGCAGAGTAGCTATACTAAACGATGATAATAGCTTTAGTTGATTTAAGTTTGGTATCACGAAGGAATTAACGTACGGCAATGTTAATCTCTTCATTTTTTGATTGAAAACAGAATTAACCATAAACAAGAGGTAAATTATGATTGGTGTTATTGGAGGAACCGGGATCACAGGCAGTCAACTCGTCGCCGCGCTACAGGCAAGAGCAGCAGAATTTCGGTGTATTGTTCGTGACCCAGATGCTGCAAAGGCTAAACTGGGAGATGATGTTGAACTTGTTCGGGGAGATTTATCGGATACATCTAGTCTAGGGTCTGCAATGAGTGGGTTTGATACACTTTACATTTTGTGCGGTCACAGCCCCATGTTACAGCAATTAGAGATCAATGCGTTGGAAGCAGCCAAAAAAGCTGGTGTCTCTTATATCGTCTACGCGTCAGGTTCTGAGAAAGGCATTCGACCCGACAGCCCCTCCAAAGTCATGCAAATGCATTATCATGTTGAAGAGGCCATTAAATCAAGTGGTATAGATTGGGCAGTAAGTCGCCCAAACTATTTTATGAGCACTCTGATGAGCATGGCAGAGCCGGTTAAAAAAATGGGGAAACTAATTACTTCCCTACCCAAGGAAACAGGTATTTCAATGATCCACCCTACTGATATTGGTGAAGCAGCCGCCGAAATAATCTTGAACAAGGATCGCGCCGGTCAGACTTATTTCCTGACTGGTCCTGTAATAACCATGGGGCAGGTTGTCGAGGAAGTATCCAAGGCTGTCGGCAAATCTATTGAATACGTTCAAGTCCCTCCCGAAGCTGCAGAGAAGGCCATGGAAGGTAAAGGTATGCCCGACTGGCTTGTAGCCCATGTGAGCGGAATGATGGGAATTGTAGCAAAGGGCGATATGGACGGTGTAACGGATTGGGTAGAACAATTGACCGGACACCCCCCCCGCACTCTGGACCAATGGCTAGATGGCGCTAAAGGCGCGTTTGGCGGCTAGAAACAAACCAAGAAAATTGGCGTAATTAGGCATTTAACCAAATTGTCCAATGCCGCTCATTTCGTCTGGGAAGCGCGATAAGCGAAAGGCCGTAATGGGCTCCCAAGCAATGCCATTTTGGAAAGTACTTACACTGTTGAGTGGCCTGGCCATCCTCATGCCGCTCGTCATTGATATTTTTCTACCCGCCATACCGGCTATAGCCCAATCATTTCAGGTAAGTACAGGCGACATTCAAATCACGCTGGCATCTTTAAGCCTGGGAGCAGCAATCGGACAACTCCTATACGGTCCTCTCGCTGATAGATTTGGGCGCAGGTGGGTTATAATCGTCTCCATGTCTATTTTTGCAATTTCCGGCTTTGCAACAGCTGCAGCGCCAAATTTAGAGTGGTTGAACATCTTGAGATTTGTCCAGGGATTAACCGCAGCTAGTGGCATGATAATAATTAGAGCCATCGTCCGAGATCTTTATGACGGAGCGCTTGCTGCAAAGATGCTGGCTTATACTTTTGTCGCCGGCAGTATCATGCCTATTGCCGCGCCCATAATCGGAGGGAATGTGACAGTTTGGTTAGGTTGGCAGCCCAATTTCTATATCATCGGGGGAATTGGTGTTTTGGTGTTCCTATCCCTTTGGAGATGGCTGGATGAAACCGGTGAGAAAGATTATGACGCAATCAGGTTTCAGTTAGTTTGGAGCAGTTTCGTGAGGATCTCTCGGTCCCGGGTTTTCCTAACATATGCGTATGTCGGGATTGGCCCCTTCGCAGGGCTTTTTGCAATACTAACCGCCTTGTCGTCTACCCTCATAGAATTCATGGGAGTTAGCCCAACGATCTTTGGATATTTGTTTGCATTAATCATGCTTGGTAACCTTACAGCGTCAATAGTTGCGGGGCGCCTGGTATCAAGTATTGGTGGAGTGCCACTCATCTATAGCGGTTGTGTAATATGTTTGGTTTCGGGTCTTGCCGCTGGGGGCTTTGCTTGGATGGGTATTGTAACGCCAGCAGGAATAGTCATTCCCTCCCTCGGGTTTATGATTGGTTTCGCACTGCTTGTGCCGGCTGCGACTGCAGGCGCAATGTCACCTTTCCCAAAGATGGCGGGACGCGCTTCCTCACTAATTGGACTGGTTCATCATAGTGCGGGTGCAATTACATCTCTTCTGATAGGACTAATGGCTGATGGGACGCACATTCCTTTGGTATGGTCTTTAATCATTTGCGGCATTTTTAGCTTTCTCTCCATTTGGCCAGTTTGCAAACTTAAGCACGAACAAGGCCTATAGGAGAACACAAAATGTTGTTGGAATTACAACTCTGAGGCTGGCCACGTTTAGAGTTAGTGTCTACCATCAGTTCATGACCCAACTGCATACAGACGTAATAATCGTCGGTGGTGGACCTGCCGGTCTTCTCCTTGCCATCGAACTTGGGAGGAGGCAGATACGAACCATCCTTTTTGATCAAGACTGCTCCACTACTATAAATCCCCAGGCCAATGCTACCCAAGCGAGGACGATGGAGCACTACAGACGGTTGGGCTTTGCTAACGAAGTGCGAACGCAAGGCCTTCCACCGAATTACCCCACCGATATAGCTTACTTCACGACTTTTTCCGGTTACGAGCTCGCACGCTTCCAACTGCCTTCCGCAGATGAGGCCAAAGATCTAATCAAAAACATGAGTGGATCCTGGAGCGCTGCAGAGTTACCTCACCGTGTATCACAAATGTATGTAGAACAGGTACTACACCGGCAAGCAACTCGACTGAAATCTGTCGCTTTACGCTACCAACACGAAGTCACCAAAGTAATAGATAACATCGACCATGTGGAGGCCACCGTCGTCACTGACAAATTTACGTTTGTTGTTTCAGCCCAATATTTAATTGGTTGTGATGGACCACGCAGTACTGTTCGCAAACACCTGGGTATTACAATGGAGGGAGAAACCAACAAGAAGCGGGACTTCGTTGGAGGTTATATGCATGCCGTCTACCTTAAGGGAAAACACCTCTATGATGCAATTAACGGGGATCCAGCCTGGATGCATGTTAATGTTAATCACCGTCGCCGATGTTTTTTAGCGGCGATCGACGGTAAATCTGAATTTGTATTTCACACCCAATTAAAATCGGGCGAAGACAAAGACAATATTTCTGAAATCCAAACACGAAATATGTTTGCAGAATGTATGGGAAAATCTGTTGATTTTGACATTATCAACCGCTCATCCTGGACCGCTGGATTTACATTAGTTGCCGAAAAACTATCAGTGGACCGCATTTTTCTAGCGGGAGACGCGGCACATTTATTCACACCTACCGGTGGTCTTGGCTACAATACCGCAATTGAAGATGCCGTTAATCTTGGCTGGAAACTAGCGGCGGTCATAAAAAAATGGGGAGGATCTCGTCTATTGGACTCATATCAAATGGAACGTCACCCCAGTGCGGTCCGTAATACTAATTACGCCCGGGGCTTCGCAGAATCCCTTGGTAGTTTCAAGCCCAAGCCGGAGTTAGAGGCGCATACCTCTGAAGGCTCTAAACTTCGTGCAGAAGCGAGTGACTACTTCAACCGCCATGGGCGAGAGGAATTCAATATTCCGGGCATCACCTTTGGTAACCGATATGACGGTTCCCCCATAATTGTCTCTGACGGAAGCGAACCTCCACCTGACCGGGCCAATATGTATCAACCGACTGCCTGTCCCGGTGGACGTGCACCTCATCTCTGGTTACAAAACACCACTGGTAAGACGACATCTCTTTATGATCAATTTGGTTTCGAGTTTACGCTATTATGTTTCGATGGAGGGGACAAAAATATTATGGGCCCCCTTACTTCAGCTGCTAAATCGGCGGAACTTTTGCTATCAGTTGTCAACATCGCCGGGGAAGAAGCCCGTGAACTTTATCAATCCAATTTCGCTCTCATAAGGCCCGATCAAATTGTTGCGTGGCGAGGAGATCAATTACCAGAAGAACCGGAAAAAATCATCAGGACATTGACTGGTAAATAAGAATTAAGAATCAAGATTATGAATGGAAGACGTGCTGTTATCGTGGGTGGATCTATAGGCGGCTTGTTTGCCGGCAACATGTTGGTCCAGCAAGGTTGGGAAGTAGATATTCTCGAACGTGCGAAAGATGATCTCTCGTCTCGCGGTACCGGTATCGCCCGCCACTTAGAACTGGAACAATTATTAAAACGCCTTGGTATAGTGGTGGATGATACTGTCGGCATTGACGTTAGCGGTAGGACAGCCTTCGACCGGAATGGTAAAATTATCGCAGAATATAGTTTGCCACAACGTTTAGGCGCCTGGAACAGGGTATTTGAACCCTTATTCGAGAAATTTCCCAGAGAGCATTACCATAACGGTTCTGAATTTACTGGAATGGAAACTACTGACGTTATTACCAAGGTTCAATCAGCAAATGGCCAGGTTTTTGAAGCTGATATTGTAATCGGGGCAGACGGCTTCAGTTCAACTGTCCGGGAATTTGTTGCACCTGGCGTCAAACCGACCTACGGCGGTTATGTCGCTTGGCGCGGCGTTAGCGATGAGGAAAACTTGACCACAGAATTTCTGGCCAGCATCTTTTCTCATTATGCATTCCTTTTTGTACCAAAAAGCCTTTTGATCGGTTACCCCATGGCAGGTTCTAATGGGTCAGTTACCATTGGCAAGCGTCGTTACAATTATCTTTGGTATTACCCAACTACAGAAGAAAACCTCAAAGAACTTTTGACTGATAACGAGGGATACTTA
>PTLH01000057.1 GCA_002938035.1 Alphaproteobacteria bacterium MarineAlpha3_Bin6 | reverse complement strand
TCGACTTAAAGCAATTCTGAATGGAAAACCTAACCGCCTAAAATTCTCTGCAAATCTCAGTATGCAAAAGGGAAACTTTAACCTGAGAGGCAAAGCTCAACCCTTTGATAATATTCCGTCAGTTACAGGACAAATGAAATTAATCCATCCAGATCTGGCCAAATTACTACGTACCTTCAACATTTCATACAATCCCACGACGAGTAAGAATAATCGTGTTAACTTATCAGGGGAATTGGAAGCATCGGGTAGATCCTTATCCCTTAGTCAAATCACCGGTAATTTATTTGGCCTTAAGCTGGAGGGTGATTTAAAGGTCAAAATCGATAAACCACGACCATCCATAATTGCAAACCTAGCTACAAGTGCTATCAATCTTGATAACTTTCTACCCAGCAAAACGCTGTCTTATTTCTTTGAGGGTGTAAACCGGGAATATGCACTAAAAATCGTTTCTCCAAGCCGCGTTTTTTATAATACACCCTGGTCTAACACCACGACGCACAAAAACAAAACAGATGAAATTATTTACGTGGCCAAAAAAAACTCCGGAAGATGGTCGGGTTCGCCGATTGACATCTCTTTTTTAAGTAAATTTGATGGAAAGTTTGCACTGGAAACCCCACAACTAAAATTCAATAAGTTAAAATTAAAGAGTTTCAAGCTTAGGGCTAACTTGCAGAACGGCAGCTTAAAAATTCGTGAGGCCACAGGAAATCTATTCGAAGGGAAGCTAAAGCTCGACGGCAAAGTCACCACATCAAACAAAAACAGCCAATATCAGACTCAATTCACCCTTAATCGAATGAATTTACCGCTAGCATTACGGGCGCTCGAAGATAAAACTTTAAAATCCGGTACACTGGACTTAACTGGTAATTACCACACCAAGGGACGGAGTGTTGCGGATCTAGTTTCACACCTTAACGGGTCGGGTTCATTTTCTTTCAATGGCGTAGATATCTCAAGTGGGACCAAGCGCGGGTCGGCTTTCTCCAGTATTTCAATTTTACTATCATCACTCAACAAATTTGCAGGAGTAATTGATGGTAAGGGAGGATCCGAAAAAGCTAAACTCCATGGTCTCTTCCAGGTCGTTAACGGTATTGCTAAATTTAAAAATATAAACTTGACGTCAGGTATAGGAAGCGGCACAGCCAAGGGCGTTATTGATTTTCCTAATTGGCGACTAGATGCGACGGGCACCCTAAACCTTTCCCAGAATGTCCTAATGCAGGCCTTGATGGAGCAAGCAGGGCCAAAAACGATCCCATTCCACATTAGCGGTTTATTGGATCAGCCAAACGTAAAACTTGATACGAGCAAATTTTCAAAAAGCGGCATTCGGATACCCGGAAAATTAGGAAAAAAAATAGATCAAATACTTAAGAAGAAAGGGGTAAGGTCTATCTTACAAGAATTTTTACCCGTTTCGCCTTCCATATCATCCCCTCGACAGCCTAGTACAAAACGTTCGCCGCAACGGAAACCTAAAACAAAACAGAACGCACCCCCGTCAAATCTTAAACCAGAGGATATTTTAAAAAACATACTAAGAGGATTGAGTCGATAAAATTTTCTTCACGTCAACCTATCTTGGGCTTTGTAGTTAAGAATAAAAACGCGTAAAGCACTAGAAAGGTTTCCTGACCGTCTTTCATCAACTTCCGTCGCAATCTGATTTAGGGATTTCGTTTCCTGTTTACATATAGATTTTAACTCAATCCAAAATGCGTCCTCAATAGATATACTCGTCTGGTGTCCTGAGATTAACACCGATCTCTTGCGTAGTATTGTCTCGTCTCGTTGGGTATCTTCAGTTTTAACCACCAATTTATTTCTCTTTGTTTTAAACTCTTCAGTCGCGCGGGGAGCAGCAGTCCTTGAATTTTCAAGCCATAGCAGTAGCTCTTTTTGATCCCCAACTAAACCGAGGGGACCTTCATAATAGCCGTTATCATTGGATTGGCTAACTCCGTCTCGAAGGGACCCGCTACGTGGCCCTCAAAATCATTCCCGTTTAGATCATTAACCTTGAAATGGAATGGATCTTGACGGCTAAAAATTCAAAACGTCACTCTGCCCAAAAAATATAATCCTACCCCACCTGACACAGGGCGAGAAATCAAGCTATCAACGGATAACTAGAGATCCAAGATTAAACTTATACTCGGTACTGACTGGAAAACTAACTCTCTCACATCATCCTAAATGCCGTTAACCCTGCCACCACTGCTAAATTGACCAAACAGGAAACACTATACAGATATAAACCGAGACTAATATCCCGGTCAGTTATTTTTGCATTACCATCCCCTACCCAGGTTACAAATGCCGGTTCACCGGCAGATTTATAAGTACTCCTAAAAGCTAGCGACAGGGCACCTGCCATAGCGCTTAATGGCCAACCAGTGACAAAAGAATGGTACTTGCCGGCGTCACGCATCATTATCTTGAAAGCACTCCCCGGCTTTGCAGTTGGCACAAAAATTGAAGCAATTACGATTAGTAGTCCCGCTATGCGCGCGGGGACAAACTGAAAAATGTCATTCAAGCGTGCTGCAGAAAATCCAAAGGCTTGATACTTCTGTATTCCAGTGCCTATCTGCTGAGCCATTATTGAAACCGAGGTACAAACCAAAAGACCAGGAAGACCAAAAAGGACATACCAGAACACTGGCGCAACGACGTCTCTTGCCATGGCGTTTGCACAAACCTCCAGTCCCGATCTGGCAATTTTAAATGTATCTGATTGATCGACTGCCTCCGTAGTAATTTGACCAAGATTATTTTGAGCGGCTCGCAAATCATTTTGCCGTAAAGCGCGGCCTATTCTTTGAACCTTGGCGTGCGTTTCTCTTTGATTGATTAAGATGATGACTAACCACAACTCCAAGATCCAGATTAACTGGATTGTTTGGGATAAACTAGCTAGCACCCAGCCAACACTTCCAGACAAAAGAATCAGAAACAATACGGCAAGCCCTCCCCGTATAGCACGATCCCCCCCAGAACGGCTCTCTCGATTAAGTTTGTCATCACACCAAAGGACATAACGACGCATTATATATGTTGGGTTTCCCTGCCATTGCCTGACAATTGGCAAGTGTCCAATGATGGCCTCAACTATCAGGCCAGCCACGAGCAATATAAGCGGATCAAACCCGCCACTTAATCCCGATAGACCCATAAGAAACATGATATTACAATGATCACATAGCAAAAAATCGTCAATTACCAACCATGTGAAAATCCCCAGCAATAATATTTAACCACAGTAATGCTTGTCCAAAAATACTAGACGTCTCTCCTGTTTTCAGGAGTGTATCTAAATATAATCCTATGCTATTAGAGTATATGGGTATTCCTATAGAAGAAAAACTACCTTCAAATGCAGACGAAATTGGATTGCCATTCTGGAAACAAAAGTCCTTAAAAGAACTATCGGTCGATGAATGGGAATCCCTTTGCGATGGCTGCGGAAAATGCTGCCTACATAAACTGGAGGATGAAGACACAGCAGAAATTTTCTATACGGAGGTTGCATGCTCATTGCTGGATATAGGAAAGTGCCGTTGCACGAACTATCATAACCGTACGCTTCTAATTCACGATTGTGTCAAACTAACGGCCGCAAACCTATGCAATATTCCATGGCTTCCTGCGACTTGTGCCTATAGATTAATTGATGAAGGAAAAGACCTTTACTGGTGGCACCCACTCGTTTCGGGTGATCCGGAAACTGTACACCAGGCTGGGATCTCCGTACGTAATAGAGCCATTGACGAACCTAAGGCAAGGAACCTTGAAAATCATATAGTTTCGTGGCCAAACGGTGCTTCTGAAACTGATTAATATGAGCTTCCCAAGAATCATTGCCTACAATGGTCACAAAATACCCCTACGCCTAAGATATAACACCAAGGCAAAACGCCTCATACTGCGTGTTGACCAGGAAACCGGAGGGGCAATAATTACCCTACCGCCCCACGCATCCAAAACAGAAGCACTATCACTGGTTAACGAGAAGGTCGATTGGATAGTTGATAAAATAAAGGGATTACCGCCCAAAATCACGCTGACCGATGGCCAATCTTTAACCCTGATGGGGCACCTCATTACCATACGGCACCGACCGGATTTGAAAATGGGGGTCCAGTTGATTGGATCAGAGATGATTACATCGGGTAAAATCGAGCATCTACACAGAAGGATTGTCGATTGGCTAAAAAAATATACCAAAGAAATCATCACTCCACGGGCCCATAACATGGCATCTCAATTGGAATGTAAAATAAACCGTATATCGATACGGGACACAAAATCTCGTTGGGGGTCTTGCTCTAGTCAAGGAAACTTATCATTTTGCTGGCGCCTGATCATGACACCTGAGTGGGTTCTCAATTATGTGATTGCCCATGAGGTATCCCATTTGAAACACATGGATCACGGTCCAGAATTTTGGCAAATTGTAGGAACGTTCGGCGTGAAACCTAAACAAGCCCGGATATGGTTAAATCAACATGGTCGCGTATTGCAACGTATCAGATAGCAAATTTATCCGTTGCCTGATTTTTAAAATCAAGTCGAGAATTTAAGTATAGGGGTGTTCAACTACCCCGTATCGTTAACAGTTAAAACACGGTTGCAGGTGCCTCTCAGGGGCTTTTGAATAACCTCCCAACTTCACTTATTTTTACGTTCTGTCATCATTCCGTAGTCGTACGATTGCCGTAATTTCCGGATAATTTTTGGGTTAATTTTGATAATATCTCATGTACTTTACGGCGAAGGTCTTTTAATTGGGTGCAAATTAAGGACGCAATGCGGGCTAAAAAGGTTCAAATCTTCTTAACCAAGCGCCTCAACAATAATTTTTCTGTATTCCTCTCGGGTGGGTCTTAATGGCGCCGTCATGTTGAACTGACTGTCTAAGGCATCTCCCGAAATAACTTCAATATCATTTTTAGAATACCCCATTTTCCTCACGCCTGATGGGAGCCCAAGGCGAGAGTTTATATTTTCCGTTAGCACGGCTATACGCTCTCCAACACCCAATCCACCTTCCAAACCCATTGCATGGGCAATGGCGTTTAACTTGCCGTCAATCTTCCCATCGTAATAACGCATTACCGCCGGCATCGAGACCGTGACGAGCGTACCATGATGCAATGGGCTATCGCCAAATGCCATGGAAAGTGAATGTATCGGACCTAATCCCATATATATAGCCATGCCGCCTTCCAAAGCGGCCATAGACATATTGTAACGGGCTTCCCTATCCGCCCCATCCCGCACAGCACGATCAATATATGATAAGGCACGATGAATTCCGTCTAATGCGATGGCCTCTGCGGGGGCATTGGCATTGATGGATAGGTAGCCTTCTACACAATGGGTCACCGCATCCATCCCCGTGGCGGCTGTCAGGTGCGGTGGTAATGAAATAGTTAATTCAGGATCGCAAATAGCCAGGTCTGGTTTGACGTGTGGGCTCCTTATGCTCATCGCTGGCGCATTTGTCTCAGGATGAATACCTCCCCCAAACGTAATTTCCGCACCCGTTCCAGCCGTTGTAGGAATTGTAATATAAGGCGCAACATTGGTGCCTATCCTATCGGGGTCTTTGAGATAATCTATTACGTCTCCCCCCTGTGTCGTAACAACTCGAAGTGCCTTTCCAGAATCCAAAACGGATCCACCACCGAGAGCAACGATACCGTCACATTTATGCTCCTTATAAATGTCCAAAGCTCGATCTATGCCTTTTATTGTCGGATTCTCTGGTATTTCGCCGAAAACGGCAAAAGTAACCCCTGATGGCAAAACATCAGTTATTTTTTTTAAAACCCCATGTTCAACCACCCCCTGATCCGTGAGAAATAGTGGCTTGAAAATGTTCCGATTCGCAAGTTCAGGTGCGAGTTCTTTGATCGCACCAAAGTCAAAATGTACTAATGGAAAACTTGGAATTAACCCCACAAAGCCTATCTCCGACCGAGTAATTTAAAAACTTACAAAGAACAATGGTTTCTCAATGATGCAAAAATCTTTTATTAACTAAGCTGCATTCTGCAAAGCCTGCCAGACTTTCTCCGAAGTAGCGGGCATTTCGATGTCTTTAACGCCGACAGATGATAAGGCATTTACTATAGCGTTTAACACGGCGGCCGGCGCACCGACGGTACCAGTTTCCCCTGCCCCCTTAACACCGAGTGGATTGGTAGTAGTCGGAACCGGATGGGAGGAGACATCGTAGAGAGGCAAGTCATCGGCCCTCGGCATAGTATAATCCTGAAAAGAAGCAGAAAGCAGCTGTCCCGATTTCCCTTCATAAACTATATTTTCAAGTGTTGCCTGCCCCACTCCCTGGGTAATACCGCCGTGGATTTGCCCTTCCAAAAGGAGCGGATTTATGACAGTTCCGACGTCGCCCACGATGACCAAGTTTACGAGTTCTACCTTACCTGTCTCCGGATCAATTTCAACTTCGGCAATCTGACAGCCATTTGGGAAATTACCCATTCCGGGATTAAAAGTGCCAATACCTTCCAGACCCATACCGAGATGAGGTGGCCACATCACTAAGGTATATGAACTCTTGGCTACTTCAACGATATTTATTTGTTTATCTGTCCCAGCAACGCTAAAAACGCCACTGTCAAATTCTATGTCTGTCTCTCCCGCCTCAAGCAAATGTCCCGCTATCTTTTTGCCTTTCTCGATAATTTCCTCCGCCGCTAGGTGTAATGCCGACCCTCCAACGGTCATCGATCTTGAGCCTACCGTGCCCCTTCCCATAGCAACTTTATCAGTATCACCTTGGATAAGTCGTATACTTTCGAAAGGAACACCAAGAAACTCCGACACCATTTGAGAATAAACGGTCTCGTGTCCCTGTCCGTGGGAGTGTGTTCCTGCAACTATTGTCACATCACCTCCTGGATCAAAACGGATTTCCATTCGTTCGTTAAAAGGGGCTGCACCCTCTAAATAGCTGGCAAGTCCAATCCCACGTATCTTACCACCGATTTTAGATTTTTCCCGTCTGCTTTGAAAACTATGCCATTCAGATTTTTCAACTGCTTCATCCATAATCTGCTCAAATTCGCCACTGTCATAAGCGTGCATTAGCGCGGTTTGGTAGGGCATTTGATCAGACTTGATCATATTTTTACGCCGCAATTCGACAGGATCTGTACCTAATTCCTGCGCAGCCATATCCATAAGTCTTTCAAGCACGAATGCTGCCTCCGGCCTTCCAGCTCCTCGGTAAGGTGCCGTTGAAATAGTGTTGGTAAACTGACATCTCGTAACTACGGAGATTGCTGGTATAGCGTAAACACCCGACAACAGTAACGTAAAAAACATGGGAGAAATTCCGCCAGAAGGTGCGACGTAGGCCCCAACACTGTAGTCTGCGGATACACGGAGACCCGTGACCTTGCCATCAGCATCAAAGACCATTTCACAATCTGCTACTACGTCTCGGGCATGGCTATCTGTAACAAAAGACTCCAGACGTTCAGAAGTCCATTTCACGGGTCGGCCAAGTTTTCTTGAAGCCCACAAAACCAGAACGTCCTCACCGTAAAAACCCCCTTTCATTCCAAACCCACCACCAACATCCGGAGATATCACTTGAAGTTTATTTTCCGGGATATGCAAGATCGTATGGGCAAGTTCGCTGCGAACACGGTTTGGGCTTTGGTTGCTACTATATAATGTGAGCTTATCTTCTCCTTTGTTATACGCACCGATCGAAGATCGCGGCTCCATTGAATTGGTCGTAATTCGGTTGTTAACAATTGTAGCTTTGGTAATATGCCTTGCATTTTTCATCGCCTCAGCTACATCACCCTCATTCCCTATACCGAACGTGAAAGAAATATTGTTTTCCGTTCCTTCCCAGACGATAGGTGTATCTTTTTCACGCACACTCAAAACGCTCGTGACTGAAGGCAGTATCTCATAATCAATCTGGATTAGTTCAGCTGCATCCTTTGCCTGCACAAGTGTCTCCGCCACAACAAACGCGACCGGCGCACCAACGCATTTCACAGCATCTTTTATCAGAGCTGGGTGTGGCCGTAATTGCGGTTCACCCTTAGATAGCATTGGATTTATGGAATCGCAGGTAATACTGCCAATTTCATCAGCGGCATAATCCTCACCGGTCAGTACTGAGATCACACCCGGCGAATTTTTTGCAGAATTCACGTCAATGGAATTGATTATTGCATTTGCGTGTATTGATCTCAGAACATACCCATGGGTCATATTAGGCAGTTCTATATCATCCACATAACGTCCTCGCCCCGTCAGAAATTTAGGATCTTCCTTGCGAGTAACCGGTTGTCCAATTCCGAATTTCATTTTTTTCCGCCCCTGAATGTTAATTGTTACTTTTAGAAACTTTAATTCTTTAATTTATGATTCACGGCGCTCTCTATCTATTCCTAATTTATTACTGTGAGAGCATTATTCAATATCGATTTGACCTTGGATCACTGTGTGGTGTTGAGACAAGTTTTAAAAAAAACTCTTTGCAGTGCCTAAAACCCAGATTTTTGTCCTTCCGATGTTCGCATGTAACAGGGAAGCAAACTAGCAAATTTTTGGATCTTTGCGTCGTTGAAGACGGTCAACAGGCGATTGCTGAGTACCTTGACAAAAAAAGCAATTAGAAATTAGCTTTGGGTAACAAAAAAATTTTATACTCAACGGGACTAAATGAATATCACCACCTACGTTGCTAATACAGAAAGATTTATAGTCTTTTTGAACCCCTCAGTCTGACATCATAGTCTGCAATGAATTGCAATCGTCATCCGCTACATAGGCTTGACCCATCAACATACGATGACAACAATACAGTGAATTACTGCGGAGGGTATAGCTCTTAATTCAGTTATACCTAACACTTCGACAATTATGAATGGATTGGCAAAATGGCTGGTAAACTGAGGCATTTGGCGTTGTCTGTGCCGGATCGTTATGCGGCAGCAGAATTTTACGAAAAGATTTTTGAAATGGATAGGATGGCTGAAAATGAGACACCAGACGCCAAAGTAATTTATTTATCAGATGGGGTCATGAGTTTAGCATTAATTGAATACCAGTCAGATATGGCAGCGGGAAAGGAAACTAGCCGTGATGGGGCCGGAAAAGAATTCATCGGTATCCATCACATGGGTTTTTGGGTTGATGATGTTAACAAGACACAAAGTAGGATCAATACTAACGGGGGCACTTATATGATGGGTGAAACTGGTAGCGGTAAGGGGTTCTATGAAATTAAATATAGAGACCCCAACAATGTAATATTCGATATTACAGATAATGGGTGGTTGGGCTCAAAAAAATAGACTTCCCTGAGAGATTCACCGATGACCAATGCTCCCTCTCATGATTGACTTAGAATAGATGGAATACTAGGATCCGCCCGCTCTTATATAAGACCAAAATAAGACCAAAATTCAAAATTTATCAGGGAGGTACATTATGAATTGTTCGTCAGTCTCACATAGGTCATTTCTTGGTGTTGCCATCGCTACATCATTACTGTTCTTTAGCGGGCATGCATTGTCGGCGCCTGAGATCATCAAACTAACAGCCGTTGACGGCTATCCGCCAAAAGCACTTCAGGTTCAGACCTTCATAGAATTTTTCATTCCTGAGGTAGATAAAAGATTAGCTAAATCGGGCAAGTACAAGATCCGCTGGAACCAAGCTTTTTCTGGGCAGATTGTTAAAGTGAAACACGTACTTACGGGCATGCAGAAGGGTTTAGGTGATATCGGCACCGTAACCAGCGTGTTCCATCAGGATAAGGTACCAATGCAGGCAATTGCCTATGTCACGCCATTCGTCACCGCTGACCCAGTGCTACTGTCGCGAACCGTTGACGGGCTGGCCGAACAATTTCCAGCGATGAAGAAGGCCTGGCTAAAGTATAATCAGGTTTTGCTCACTAGCTATTCCGTGATTGATTCCTACAATCTGTTCTTCCGTGAAAAGGTGACAAAAGTGGAGGACTTTAAAGGTAAAAAGATTGCCGGTGCAGGCATCAACATGCGTTGGCTGACCGGAACAGGGGCAACGCCCGTCATTGGCTCCATGGTCCACTATTACAACAAGCTCAAGACGGGAGCAATCGATGGCTCCATGCTGTGGACGGACGCCGCAGTTAAGTTCAAACTCGTCGAGGGTGCCAAATATTTGCTCAAGGCTGACATTGGGACGGCCAATTCCAAGGCACTCACTATGAACCTGGACGCCTACAAACGCCTCCCTGAAGCTGTACGTAACGTCATCCATGATGTCAGCCGAGAGTATCGTGATTACACCGCCAGCGCGGCTATGAGCAAAGCAGGAAAAGCTTTTGAAAGTTACAAGAAGAAAGGTGGAACCATTATTCAAATGTCGCAGGCTGCCCGGGTGCACTGGGCCAATACCATGCCAAATATAGCGAAAGACTGGGCATCTGGGCTCGACAAAAAAGGGCTTCCAGGTACTAAAATGTTAACCGCTTACATGAATAAAATGAGGGCTGCAAATCAGCCAATCATACGTCAGTGGGATAAGGAGTAGGAACACTTGCCCGATAGCGGAACAAGTGATGGAGGGGAGCGGATACCCAGCGCTCCTCTCCGCCTATTCGCATCACTCGTCGGCGGAATGAACGCCGCGGGATCCTGTTGGATAGTAGTCCTCATGATTCTTATTAACGTTGAAGCCATAGGCCGATCGGCCTTTAACAAACCGATCATCGGTGTCATTGAGATGATAGAAATTTCAATCATCGGTATCGTCTTTCTGCAACTTGCCGACTCGTTGCGACGCGGTGTCCTCACCCGTTCGGATGGTTTATTCAACCAATTGTTAAAAAAAAATATTGTTGCAGGTTATTTACTGGCGGTACTCACCTACGCTATCGGCGCTGTATTTATGGGGCTCGTGATCTGGGGCAGCGTTCCGTATTTGATTGATGCCTGGAAAAATAATTATTATATCGGGGTCGAAGGCATGTTCACAGCACCGGTATGGCCAATCGCGCTAATTATCGTCATCGGAGTAGCTGTAACTATGGTCCAGTTCATAATAATTCTGGCGGATTATTGCCGCCTTCTCAACTCGCCGGACTAGAGAGACTGTCCGATGAGTGGCGTCGAAGTCGGTATAGCTTCCGTTATCATAATTTTATTCCTTATCTATGCCGGCATCCACGTCGCGATAGCGCTTGGCCTTGTCTCGTTCATTGGGGTTTGGATCAGTCGTGATTCGATTGACATTGCAATCAGCCTATTAGCTGCAGCCACGCACGATACAATTGCTCATGCGGTCTTCGCAAATATACCTTTATTTGCATTGATGGGGATTGTCTCCGCTGAGATTGGGTTAGGCGGAGACATCTATAAGGTTGCTCACCAGTTCTTCCGACGGATCCGTGGAGGACTAGGGATGGCAACAGTGGCGGCAAACGCCATGTTTGCGTCTATTACCGGCTCTTCGATAGCGTCTGCCTCCGTCTTTACCCGAATTGCGGTACCCGAAATGAGACGTTTTGGTTATACGAGACAATTTTCTGTGGGCGTGGTAGCGGGGAGTTCTGTCCTCGGCATGCTGATACCGCCGTCTTCAATGTTGATAATATATGCGATCGTAGCAGAGCAATCGGTCGGCCATATGTTCGTCGCGGGTTTTATCCCCGGCATCCTACTTGCGACGGCTTTTGTATGCGGCATCGTGGTGATTTCCTACGCTGTTCCAAAATTCATCGGTGGGCCGACCGTCCTGTCAGATGATGATGCGGAACCGATGATGGGGCTTGGCGAAATCAATAAACTTCTGACCCCAGTGCTATTCCTTGTCGTCCTGGTTCTCGGTGGTATCTATACTGGCTGGTTTTCCCCTGAGGAAGCCGGTGCGGCAGGTTCCGCAGGCGCGCTGGCTATCGGTATCCTGAAGCGACGGTTAACCTGGCAGGGGTTCTGGCGTGTTCTGGTGGAAACTGGCCAGATCACCGCTGCAATTCTTTTCCTCATCATCGCCGCGTCAATGTATAGCCGCATGCTCGGCATCGCCGCTTTACCTACTCTGTTCAGCGAATGGCTGACCAGCTTGAACCTAGGGATGACCGGCCTCATGGTCATCTATGTGGTGCTAATGGTGCTACTTGGTACCATCATTGAAACAGCATCAATCATATTGATCGTAGTACCGCTGTTTTTAAATTCAGTTGAAATCCTCGGAGGTGATATTGTCTGGTTTGGAATTGTCACCGTGATCGGCGCAGAGATTGGACTTTTGACCCCACCCTTGGGAATATCTTGTTATACAATCAAGAGCACCATCAGGGATCCATCCATCACGTTGGCTCATATTTTTTACGGAGCCTTTCCGTTTGCGTTTATAATGTTACTGGTCCTGATCCTGATCATTGCCTATCCGTGGCTCAGCATAGGACTGCTGCAAACATTGAGTTAAGGCAATCAAACGATAGCCTAATTTGAAGGACACTACTCCAACTATGATAAATCTGGGACCGGTTTTCTCGCTACAAACATACAGCTGATAATCAGCGTGTAGGCTCCATGATTTCCGTCACTTGAGAGGGGCTCAACAACAGCCAGATTCTTATAGAGACTCCTCAGCGGCGGTACCGTCATGAACCCATGCAGCGTCCCTCTGAACGGTTTTGGTCTTAGTCCATTTCTCAAGCATTGGCTCGGAGCTAGAGCGCAGGCGCTCCATCATTTCAGGCGTCTCTGTACGTACTGTAAGTTCCAGACGATGGCCATTAGGATCAAAAAAATAAATGGATTTACAAAATCCGTGATCCGTAGGACCAATAACATCTACACCCGCAGCCTCCAACTTGGCCTTTTTTTCAAGCTGCTCATCTTCATCTTCAACCACCAGCGCTAAATGTTGTACCCAGGCAGGAGTATTGGTGTCTTTAATGGCAGGTGGTGCCTCCGGAACCTCAAAAAATGCGACGCAGCTGCCATCCGCCATAGCGAAAAATATGTGCATGTACAGACACTTTTCGCCCGTCGAGGGAATAGTATCTTCCGATACAGCAGCATAATATTCCAGCCCCAATAAATTTGTGTAAAAATCAGCTGTTTCCTTCGCATCATTGCACCGATAAGCAACATGGTGAAGCTGCTGCACTGCCATAACACTCTCCTCTGATTTATTGTCTGGCTAATAATATTTACTTACTACTTTAATTTACGCCTTATTGTGCAATTACCGCAAGATTTAAGCATATGAATTGTATTTACCGGTTCTCTGAACTACCAATATTAAGGAAATATAATGAGGGTGAAATGATCGAAAGACTGGAAATCACACGAGAGACCATCGAGTCCGGTCAGTTGGAAGAATTTCTCATCGATGTGGAAAAACGCGGTCTTTTAGATCGTTCGTCTCTTGAATACAGGGAACAAACTCAAAAAAAGGCAATATCTCATTTTGATCCATCAGAGGATATTTGGTTGTTTGCCTATGGTTCATTGTTATGGAACCCTACCATTGCCTACGAAGAAATTCGACTGGGACACCTGTTCGGTTTTCATAGAAGATTTTGTTTGCAAACTTTATTGGGTAGGGGAACGCCCGAATGTCCTGGGTTAATGCTTGCTCTCGATTATGGCGGTTCATGTAAAGGGTTGGCATATCGAATTGCGCGAAAACTTGCTGAAAACGAGCTCAGGATTATTTGGAATAGAGAGATGGTTTCCAACTCATATGTTGCCAAAGTCGTACGACTTAAAACAGAAACAGGACCCCTGAAAGCTATTACCTTTGCTATCAATAGAGAAAACAAAAGATATTCAGGTAAGTTAGCCATCAATAAAATTGCTGACGTCGTGGCTATTTCTAAGGGGCCAATGGGAAGCTGCAGTGATTACCTCTTTCAGACGATAGACAAATTGACTGAGCACGGGTTAACGGATAGTCATTTGGACAAGTTGGCTAGACTTGTACAGGAACGGCTGTGAAAATTTTTTTATCGGACCATTTACGGGGGAAAAAGGAATGGCAAATAATCCGATCGACGGCTTCACTCTTACAAAGGGCGACTTTGAATTTATCGGTAACGGACTTCAACGACCAGAATGCATACTTGCTGAAAAAGACGGAACACTTTGGTCAGCTGATGCAAGGGGTGGAGTTGTAAAAATCAAGCCAGATGGTAGTCAGCAAATTATCACCCAATCCCATGACGCTGATACTTTTTCTGATACGGAGGATGATGCCAAAAAATTTGTGGAGGGAACTCTACCTAACGGTCTGGCTTTTGCGAGCAATGGTGACATATTGATATCAAATTTTGGAACGGATTGTCTGGAACGTATGACCAGATCTGGTGAAACAGAAGTCATGTTCAATACTATAGATGGCGAACCAATTGGTAAGGTTAACTTTGTATGTCGAGACAGCAAAGACCGTATTTGGATCACCGTATCAACGATGCTTCACGATTGGCCAAAGGCTATCGATAAAGATCTCGCAGACGGCCGCGTCCTTCTTTTCGAGGAGGGTAAAGGTGTCCGTATCGTTGCAGAGGATGTGCACTTCTCAAATGAATGTAAACTCGATGAAAAAGAAGAATATCTCTATGTTGTGCAAACTTGTGGACGTAATGTCGCACGTTACAAGGTTGCTGATAACGGAAACCTCTCTAACAAGGAGATTTTTGGACCCAACGACCATGGTCGCTTCATCGACGGTATTGCCTTTGATTCATACGGGAACCTGTGGGGCACGCATGTCATGAATGACGGTATTTTCGCTATTAAACCCAACGGTGATCTTCAAATCATTTTCGATGATTCCAACCCTGACGAAGTAAAAATGTTAGATGATGCATTTCAAGCTGGTACGGTTGATGCTGACCTACTTTTAAAGTGCGGGGGAGACATAGCCACGTGGTGTGCGTCCATCACATTTGGTGGTGCAGATCTTAAAACCGTCTACGTGGGAAGCCTCAGGGCAACGAATATTCCTTATTTTCAATCACCGGTTGCGGGACTTCCAATGGTCCACTGGAATGAATAAACCATAATTACTTGGAAAATA
>PTLH01000056.1 GCA_002938035.1 Alphaproteobacteria bacterium MarineAlpha3_Bin6 | reverse complement strand
GCCGGTTCTTTCGAAAGCTGATTTTATAAACTTTGCCGCCAGGAGGACAATCTTTTTCTCTAATAATCCGGATGATGTTGTCGCGCCTGGGTCAATGCCACCATGCCCCGGGTCTATAACAACAACAATTTTTTTAACATCTTTATGAACATCAACAAATTGAGGTTTTCTCCCAGGCGCAGCGAATTTAATTGTTTTGAAAGGTCTAGAAGTATTCATTTGGTTTATTATTGGTTCCATTTTGCGGCCTGAAAGCATAGCCCTTCGGGAAGACGGTATCAGGTCAACCACCAATCGATATAGCTTACCTTCTTCACGAGGTGACATTAATTCATCTTTCACGACAGCCGGACTCTCTAAATCTATAACAACCCTATAGGTATCTGCATTGAATAAACCATGACGAAAACTGGCAATTAGTCCCTCTTTTTTAGATTCACGTTTTAGCGGGGCTTGCCAATTCAAGGCGGGTAGATCAATGACTATTCTATAGCGATTCGCCAATCGCAAGATTTTATAATCAACCTCTTCTGATAAATCGATGACGAAGCGTGTTTTGTCTCCATGGTCATGGCTGCGTACGTCGAAAACAACTGGTTTTGCGTAAACAGCGGTAATGCCAACTACTTTGGCGACAAGTAAAATTCCTAGCCAAATAGAATAACGTTTAGAAATACATCGAAGAAAATACATTTTATTAAGACGGATTATCAAATTATTCAAAATATTAAGTTTAATTACCACGTGTAGATAAATTAAGATTAGTTTTTTCATCGAATGATCATTCGATGAATAATGATTGTCGAATTAAATTGCTATCGTTATGTTAACGCCGGTAGTATAAATTTTTACCTTCGGCTTTGATTAGTTGAGTGGTTACGTGGTATTTTGGTGTTGATAGGGAAGTCTTGACCAAGGTTCGTTTTAACACCTAACTATCTGAAATAATGAATACTAGAAAATAGATAAACAGTGCCCGTGATAGCAGCCCGAACAAATAAAATCGATAAAAACCGCAGCAGAACACTAGCGGCGATTGGTACAACTTTGAATTTTCTGTTCGATGGCGCCACTGGCTCAAATAAAAATATGTTCCGTGATTTCTCCGAATTCGAAAGGAGAGTATCGTTTAGGAACAGGAGTAATAAAATTTATGACACACAAACGAATGTTAATAGATGCTGCCCACCCGGAAGAGACCAGGGTTGCAGTTTTAAATGGAAACCAGCTTGAAGAACTAGATGTAGAATCATCTACCCGCCGTCAGTTGAAAGGTAATATATATCTCGCAACTGTCACTCGGGTCGAGCCATCACTGCAAGCTGCCTTCATTGATTATGGTGGTAACAGGCATGGGTTTTTAGCTTTTAGCGACATACATCCTGATTATTATCAAATACCGGTTTCCGACCGTGAACAACTTATTGCCGAAGATGAAGAGGCAAGAGCCGCCGTTACAGAAACCGATGAAGATGAGGAAGAGGAAGACTTAGATCCTAAGGATACTAACCCTTCGTCAAAAGCGATAGAAACCATTGGTGGCGACGACATTGATGAAGTTGAAGATCGCCGAGTTAACAAGCCTATTCGGCACTATAAAATACAAGAAGTTATTAAACGCCGACAAATCTTATTAGTGCAGATTGTAAAAGAGGAAAGGGGAAATAAAGGTGCAGCCCTAACAACATATCTATCCCTTGCAGGAAGGTATTGTGTGCTGATGCCTAATACTGGAAAGGGTGGAGGTATTTCTAGAAAGATTGGAAACAACATTGATCGAAAAAGACTCAAATCAGTCGTGTCGACCCTTGAAATTCTGGAAGGTATGGCGGTCATAGTCCGAACTGCCGGCGCCGAGAGGGGAAAAGCCGAAATCAAACGGGATTATGATTATCTAATCCGGCTTTGGAATGAGATCCGTGAACTAACACTTGAATCAACTGCTCCTGCCCTAATCCGAGAGGAAGCAAATATCATAAAGCGATCATTAAGAGATGTTTATACCCGGGATATTACCGATGTACTTGTAGAAGGGGACGAGGGTTACCGTGCAGCTAAAGATCTTATGAAGATACTAATTCCCAGCCATGCAAAAAAAGTACAGCCCTACAAGGATAGCACCGTTCCATTGTTTAGTCGATATCACATAGAGACCCAGCTTGAGTCCATGATAGGACGAGAAGTCAAATTAAAATCTGGTGGTTATATCGTAATAGACTCAACCGAGGCTTTGGTTGCTATTGACGTTAATTCAGGGCGTGCAACACGTGGCCGTAACATAGAGGAAACCGCGCTAAAAACTAATTTGGAAGCAGCAAATGAAGTGGCACGCCAAATCCGCCTGCGCGATTTGGCCGGCCTGATTGTAATTGATTTTATCGATATGGATTTTCACCGGAACCAGACATCTGTCGAACGGCGTCTTAAGGAAGGCATGCATAGAGACAGAGCCAAAATTCAGATTGGGCGTATTAGTCCATTTGGGCTTTTGGAACTTTCGCGTCAACGTATGCGACCAAGCATTACCGAAACAACCACGGATACCTGTCCCAACTGTGGTGGCTCAGGAATCAGAAGGTCAACTGAATCAACTGCTTTACATGTGCTTCGCGGTATTGAGGAAGATGGGGTCCGTTATAAAGACTCTGAAATCGAAGTTAACGTCCCGACAGAGGTCGCATTATATATGCTTAATTACAAGCGCGAAGCTTTAGCTGAGATCGAAAAGAAACACGATTTTAAGATTATTATTTCTGAAAACAACACTCTTATTCCGCCTCAATTCACTCTAGTACAGCACGGAGCACCTGCACCTCATCAGACGGACAAAGTTAAACAAAACGGCACTAAGTTGGAGGAGGATCGGGAACCGGCTGGTAATGAAACTAAGAAACGAAAACGACGGCGACCTCGACGCAGAAATAAAGGAATAGATGCTACGGATTCTAGTCTGTCTAATACTAAGCCTGCAGAAGACATTAGCGCCAACTCCTTCGAGAAAGATTCGGTAGAAGCAAATGAACCCAACAATGAAACACCAAAAAAACGGCGTCGAGTACGTCATAAAAAATCCGCCATAAATCAAACAAAAAATGTTAACTCTTCTGAATTAGAAAGCACACCGCCCGCCGTGGCGGCAGAGAACGACGCTGCCCTATCAAAAGCCAACGACAATGTTAAAACCAATTCTACTGAAACGGACTACCTTAACCCAGAAAAGCATTCACCAGTTACAAAAAGGCCTGACGGCAACTCCAATGTCACTATAGTTGGAACTGATGATCAGGTTAAAAACACCGACGATACTAGGCGGGGCTGGTGGCAAAAGCTAGCAGACTAAGTAAACTAAACTCTAGATTAACCATTTTTGTAATCTAGCGGCAGCTTGATTTATATCTTGAGTAGCCCCTGCAAAACAAAGACGTACATACGACTTCCCATTGATTCCATCAAAATCAATACCAGGCGTCATAGCGACCCCTATTTCGGAAAGCATCCTTTTACAAAATTCGCTGCTATCATTAGTCAGATGGGAGACATTCGCGTAAATGTAAAATGCACCGTCAACGGGCGCAAATCGTTCCAATCCCGCATTGGGAAGTTTCTCTAAAAGAATATCTCTATTTATTCGATACCGGGCAACGTTTTCATTTAATTCATCCATACAATCAAATACTGCAACTGCAGCCATCTGAGACAAAGAGGGAGGTGATATATATAGATTTTGGGCGAGGCACTCTATAGAACGTATCATGCTTTCTGGTATGACCATCCATCCCAGACGCCATCCAGTCATAGAGAAGTATTTTGAAAAACTATTAATTATAATTACATCAGTGCCATAGCTCAGTGCAGTGCTCGCTTGTTCGCCATAAACAATACCGTGATATATTTCATCTGAAATTAAACGGGTCCCCCTACGATCGCACCAATCAACCAAATCACGCATATCAGACGAAGAAATCATACTCCCGGTTGGATTTGAAGGACTAGAAATTATCAGGCCGTCAAGATTTTCCGACAATTTATCCAATACCTTCCGCTTCAATTGGAAATGGCTCTTAGAATCAACAGGGACTTCTACCACTTTAACGCCCAAAGACTTGAGCATATTCTTGTAGGCAGGGTAGCCTGGAGTGGCCATACCAACACAATCACCTACATCAAATGAACTCAAAAAAGAAAGTAATAATCCGCCAGAGGAACCAGAGGTAATAACGATACGCTTTGGATCGGGGTTAACTCCATAAGTATCCCGATAGTATCCAGAAATTTTCTCCCGGAGCAAAGATATTCCTAAAGCGTCAGTATAACCCAATTTATCATCATCTAAAACAAACTGTGCGGTTTCTATAACTTTTTTGGGCGCGGGGCTACTGGGTTGTCCAACTTCTAAATGTAACACGTCACTGCCAGAAGCGGCTCTCTCGTTAGCCGCTCTCATTACATCCATTACTATGAAGGGAGGGATCAAGCTCCGATTAGAAATCTTTAACATGTTTTTAGTTAGCCAAATCAGCCGCGTTTAACGCTAGGCCATGTCCTCGCGGATCGTTCCGGATACTGCAAGTCTCCGGCCCACCAGGTAAACCGCCCGAACAATAAGCTATATTTACCAATCCTATCCTAGGTGTAGCAGCAACATTGTGTCCAAGATTTACGAGGTAAGATACGACATCCTTATCTAAGTTTGGTTCAAAATAAGTGACATCCGGAGCTCCGCCGTGATGAACCCTAGGAGCGGCAATTGCTGCTTTCAGTGATTGTTTGCTTAAGTATGAACGAGCTACGACTGACGAAATAGCGCTGGCACCTGTCACACCACCAGAGGCCGAAGCCGCAAGCACAAACTGATCGTTAAAGGGATTAATAATCATCATAGGACCCAATGAGATAGAGCCACGGCCTATGCCCTTTGGCGTCGCCGCAATCATGATACCAGTGTCACGCGCAATTCTTCCGATACCAAATAAATTATTCATTGTAAAAGCACAGGATACTGCCATTCCCTGGTTATCAATAACCACAAAACTTGTAGCAGAGGTATTTTCTGGCGTCGGTGATGGATTGGGCTTGAAAGATAACGAAGGACGATGTTGTTTATCACTAAATTTACCCAACAAACGATCAAGTGCCGATTTAGACACTAGGTCTTTTTCTGGGAATTTACTCATGAGATTTTCTTGCATCCAACGACCACGTTGCACATAAGCAATTAATGATGCCTCTGCCAATAAATGATATTTAGCTTTAGAGGATGCATCATTTAAGCTCCCCTCACGACCCAAAATTCCCAGAATTTGGGCTTCTACAATACCCGCCGCAGCCGGTGGTGGAACGAAATACGCTTTGTTTTTATTAAAATAACTTGTGCCGTATTCCATGGAGACGGGTTTCACCCACCGAGGCCGATAGTTTTGCAAATCCTCAAGGGAAAGTGCCCCCCCTGCCGCGTTGACTCTATCTACAAAAAATTCAGCAAACTTTCCACGATAGAAATCTATTGGACCATTCACCCTAATTTTTGACAGCGTGTTCGCAAGGTCAATCTGCCGAAAATAATCCCCCTCTTTTATTGAGTTTCCCTTAGGTCCACGAAATATCAGATTGCTCACCGGATCTTGATTTAAAGCTCCTTCAACGGGCTCTAAATCACTTAACAGGGCTCGGGACGCCGGGATACCAAACCGCGCCAACTTTTCTCCCACGACGACTAATTTACTCCACGACACCCGGCCATATCTGGCATGGAGTGCAAACATACCCGCAATATTTCCAGGAACAGCGCTAGGCCTAGATGTAGTTGAAAAAATAACGCCGGGGGACCGGGTAAAAAATTCTAGAGCTTCAATTTTCTGTGTGAATATGGGTTTTCCCCACCCAGGGTTTTGAAGCTTTGGCCGAAAGACCAAACACGAACCTCCACCACCTAAACTGGCTGATGAAGGCAGGGTAACGGCCAAAGAAAAATACAACGCCGTCGCTGCATCGGCAGCTGATCCCCCAGCCGATAATATTTTTCGCGCCTCAAGAACAGATCGAGGTTCATCACCAGCTACCCCTCCATAAAATTCTTTTACGTGGCCCTCAAAACCCTCCGGCAAATCTTTTTCACTGCAAGCGCTAAAAAACAACGGAATCAATAAGCATGTTAATTGACGGCGCAAGCCCCAGAGCCTAGTTTTAGCTGATTGAATAGAGGTGTACCCTGTGAATTTTTTCATAAAATTAATCGTTTTTTTGTTCATCCAAGGTTCGCTCCAATTAACTTGCCAGGAAGCACAAGCTAGAAAACTTAGTTTTATAAGAGACGCGGAGACTGAATCAGGCATCCGTGCTTTAATAACACCACTTCTCCAATCAGCCGGCTTAGAAAACGACAGCGTCAATATTTATATCGTAAACGATCCTACGCTCAATGCTTTCGTGGCAGGTGGGCCAAATATATTTTTGCACACGGGACTACTGGCTACAAGTGGAAGTGCTTCCCAATTAATTGGTGTTCTAGCCCACGAAATTGGCCACATTTCTGGTGGTCACTTGTCCAAATTAGCTGCGGCACAGAAGCTAGCATCGAATGAAGCGCTGATCGGAACAATCCTTGGCGGAGCGGCCTCCATTCTGCTTGGAAACCCATCCGCAGGATCTGCAATTGTACGTGGCGGCCAACACGTGGGAATAAGAAACTTACTTCGATTTAGCCGCAATCAGGAACTATCTGCGGACCGTGCGGCTATTCGATACCTTGATGCTACCAAGCAAAGTGCTCAAGGTATGTTAAACTTCATGGAACTTCTACAAAATCAGGAATTGCTGAGCGTAGACAATCAGGATCCCTACGTTAGAACCCATCCACCCAACCAACAACGCGTTAATTTTCTCCAAAATTATATCAAAAATTCACACTACTCGAATGTTCCCAGCAATAAACATTTTCGAGAAATACACGGTCGTATAAGGGCAAAAATCAGAGCATTCATGCAGCCACCTCATCAAACATTGAGAGAGTTTCCAGTTTCCGATGGATCGGTTAATGCGAGATATGCGAGGGCGATTGCTAATCACCGTATCCCCGATCAAAAAGCTGCCCTATCGCTTATTGACGGACTTTTAGCTGAATTGCCAAACAATCCCTACTTCCATGAGTTAAAAGGTCAAATTTTATTTGAGAATGGACATGCAAAAAAAGCACTATTATCCTACGAGAAAGCCGTTGAATTATTACCCAGTAATGCTCTATTCAGGGCAGATTTGGGTCGAGTTCAGCTAGAGCTAAATGACCTCAAAATCTTACCCAGGGCTATTACTAACTTCCAAATATCTTTAGAAAAAGAGCCACAAAGGCCTTTTATTTGGAAACAACTCGGTATTTCTTTTGGCAGACTCAATATGATAGGAAAGAGTTCCAGAGCACTGGCTGAATCCGCCCTGCTAAAAGGTCTACGTAAGGACGCAATAAGACTTGCAAAAAAAGCAAAAAAATATTTACCCAAGCACTCCCCTGGCTGGATCAGAGCAGAGGATATTATAATTGCCGCGCAAAACATCAAAAGGAAACGCTGATCAATTTAAGATCCAAAATTCTTAGCGCTTATATACTGCTCATAGTCTCGGGGTGCTCATTCTCAGAGGCAAGTATTAGCCCGGAAGGAAATTTGGAGGTGTTTGGACCGTCTCATGGGTTCTCCAAGGAAAATATTCCAAACGATTGGGTTATCGAAGGCAGCAATTATAAAGAACTCTTTTCACGAAACCTAATCATAAACGATATAGGTGACACACCAATACTTCGCCTTATCTCATCCAAAGAAAGTTTTGTTCTTTTGAGGCGTACAAAGGCAAACCTGCTAGCTTCACCATTTTTAGGGTGGTCTTGGAATGTTACTACTTCACTAGGTCAAACCGTTCCCATTAGTATAATCATCGGTTTTTATGGTGGGGACCCCAAAAGCCGAAGTTGGGGAAGGCAACCACTCGTGTACCTAGGAACAAGGGTGCCGCCACATGATCGAACCATCACGATTGTTTGGGGAACAAGCTCAGATGCTAAGGGTGTTATCAAAATGAAACACAAGAATCCGTATTACATCGCACGCGCTGGCTCGAATGATAGCAAAACTTGGCTCAACGAGAATATAGATTTAAGCAGATTGTACCGGCGGATCTGGCCCAAAGATAATTTGGTTAGGACGCGTATTATGTTTGTGGGGTTTACATCAGCTTCGACCAGTTCACCTATGACAGCTGAATTTGGTGATGTGGTTCTGTATCGATAAGAATTGTTATTATGTGTAATTTTTTCCAAATTAGCACTCTAAGATTGCAGCGCTGATCTTGAATCGTCAGTATGTCAATGTATTAAATTAATATGGTTTTAAGCATATGATATCACTAATCAGATTTTTAGTAGGCTTAATATTTATATGTGCCACTTTTGAAGCTGGGAATATCAATGCTCAATCTTTATCTCCATCTTTGAGCTCTGGTCAGGTGCAAGAAGTTGAGGGCATTATCTCTAACTATCTTAGAGAAAACCCTGAAATCATAGTTGAAGCCATCGAGGCCCTCCGTAGTCGTGAGAAACACAATGAAGACACCCGAAGAAAACATAATCTTCTAAAGGCACGCCAAAAATTACTGCATGATGAAGGATCTCCCGTCGGTGGCAACCAAAATGGTGATGTCACCGTAGTGGAGTTTTTTGATTATCGGTGTGGTTTTTGCAAAAAGGTATTCAGCTTTATACCAACTCTTCTGAAACAAGATCCCAACTTACGCTTTGTCTTTAAAGAATTGCCGATTCTTTCACCTGAATCAGAAATGGCTGCCCGCGCTGCATTAGTAGTATGGAAATTCCAGAAAAAGAAATATTTTCCATTCCATAAAGCATTAATGGAGAGCCGTGGTAACTTGTCAGAACTCCATATCCTTAGCATTGCTGAAAAACAAGGGATTAACACAACCCGTATTCGAGAGAAAATGCACTCCATTGAAGTCAACAAAATGCTATCGAGAAATCATGAATTGGCACGAATTTTAGAAATTAGAGGCACACCGGTGTTTGTGATAGGAGATAAATTTATCCCAGGAGCGATCGACCTACCATCTATTAAGAACATTATCTCGGAAATCCGAAAGGGTGGCTAAGCGACATGTTAAAATTTTAGGGTTGGCCTTAACTTGGTTTAATTCTTTGAGCACAGCCATTAGCATTACCCGGGGATTTGTATGAGAGTCCTCTCAGTATTTGGGACCCGGCCAGAAGCCATAAAAATGGCGCCGGTTATCCAAGCCCTTGGAAGTGACCCCTATTTTGACTCCCTCGTCTGCGTAACTGCACAGCACCGCGACATGTTGGATTCTGTACTAAATCTATTCTCAATAACCCCGGACTTTGATTTAGATGTTATGAAGGCAAATCAAAATCTTACGTATATTACAACAGCTGTACTTAATGGGTTAACAAAAATTTTTAAACAGGCAAATCCAGATAGGATCCTCGTTCATGGAGATACAACAACTACATTTGCTGCCTCTCTTGCAGCATTTTATGCCAATATTCCAGTGGGTCATGTAGAAGCTGGCTTGAGATCGGGTAACATACATGCACCTTGGCCAGAAGAAATGAACCGCCGGCTCGCAGACACTATTTGTGACATGCTGTTTACCCCAACGGCTTCTTCACGCCTAAACCTAATAAATAGTGGGTTTTCCAATGAAAGTATATTTGTCACTGGAAACACTGTGATAGATGCCCTACTGCATATTTCCCAACGACTCGATAATAAAAATTATCTTGAAAAGGAATTTCATGCCAAATTTCCAAAGTTGAGCAGTGAAAAAAAAATTATACTTGTTACCGGCCATCGCCGGGAAAACTTTGGTAAAGGCTTTGCTAGCGTTTGCAATGCTCTCAGACAGTTAGCCTCGAGAAGTGACATTGAAATCGTCTACCCGGTACACCTTAACCCCAACGTAAAAGGGCCTATAGAACAACAGCTAGGACATTCAGATCACATTATTTTAACTCCCCCCGTGGATTATCTTCCATTTGTTGCACTTATGAAGCGCGCCGATATTATAATAACCGATTCTGGCGGAATACAGGAGGAAGCTCCTTCTCTTGGTAAGCCAGTGCTAGTAATGAGAGAGGTTACAGAACGTCCAGAAGCTGTCGAAGCCGGAACGGTAAAACTAGTTGGAACCGATACGGAAAAGATTGTCTCCGAGGCCACCCGTCTACTAGATGATAAAAACGCTTATAGGGAAATGAGCGTTGCGCATAACCCCTATGGGGACGGTAACGCAAGCATCCGGATTTTGGAAGAACTCCGACTTGTCCAATAAAATAAACTCAATATCTGTCATAGGCTTGGGATATGTAGGACTCCCCACTGCAGCCATGATTGCCAACCGCGGATATCAGGTTATCGGCGTTGATGTTGATCCAATTGTCGTTGCCGCAATTACCCGCGGAGAAACCCCCTTCGTGGAGCCCGACTTAGATAAATTAGTAAGAAGCGCAGTGTCGTCTGGAAATTTAAAAGCGGCCTTCAAACCAGAGCCGGCAGACGTCTTTATAATTTCCGTACCAACGCCCTTCAAAAACGGAAATATCCCAGATCTTTCTTATTTAGAAACCGCTGTCAAAACCTTGGCACCTGTTCTCTCAATCGGAAACTTAATAATTATAGAATCTACCTCCCCAGTCGGTACCACTGAAAAAATAAGGGACTGGCTTTCAAAGTTCCGACCGGATTTAAGCATGCCAGGAAAGACCGCCCATCAAGATGTTTATATTGCTCACAGCCCAGAAAGAGTATTACCAGGACGCGTATTGCTCGAACTAGTGGAAAATGACCGAGTAATTGGAGGGATAACGCCAATTTGCGCCGAAAAAGCCGCATCATTTTATCAACTATTTGTAAATGGAACATGCCATGTGACAGATGCACAAACTGCAGAATTTGTTAAACTCGCAGAGAACGCCTATAGGGATACAAATGTTGCATTCGCGAATGAATTATCGTTGTTGTGCGAAGAATTAAACATCAATGTTTGGAATATGCTGGAGCTTGCAAACCGTCATCCTCGTGTAAATATTCTTAAACCTGGACCCGGCGTTGGGGGACACTGCATTGCGGTAGATCCGTGGTTCTTAGTGGCATCGGCCCCCAATCTTACTCCTCTAATCCAGGCTGCAAGGTCCGTCAACAACCAAAAGCCCAAGACTGTCATTAAACAAATCATGTCACGAGTTGTTGAAATTAATGCGAGAACCATCAGTTTTTTAGGTTTGGCATACAAGGCTAATATCGACGATCTCCGAGAAAGCCCCGCGGTCGAAATTGTAATAAAAACTGCTGAAATATTTAAGGGTGATGTTTATGTCTGTGAACCTAATATCACTGACTTACCTCAATCTTTAAAATCTTCCAAGAATATCAAACTTTCATCTGTTGATCGCTGTTTAGATGTTGCGGATCTTGTCGTCTTGTTAACAGATCATCGGGAGTTTGCCCAGATTTCTTCGGATTCACTAACCAATAAGTCTATTATTGACACACGAGGTGTATGGAAATCTTTTTTAACGAAGGTAACAAATGGCGGCTAAAATTGCCCTAATTACTGGCGTCACTGGACAAGACGGCGCTTACCTAGCTGAGTTCCTTCTTCACAAAGGCTATACTGTACACGGTATAAAACGGAGATCTTCTTCTTTAAATACAGGTCGGGTAGATCATCTCTATATTGACCCGCATTTGGATAACGCAAAATTCTTCATGCACTACGGTGACATGTCAGATGCCACTAATTTAATTCGCCTTATTCAAACCATAGACCCTTCGGAAATATACAACCTAGCGGCTCAAAGCCACGTTCAAGTAAGCTTCGAAACCCCAGAATATACCGCCAACACAGATGCCCTTGGAACGTTAAGATTACTGGAAGCTATTCGTATTCTAGGAAAGGAAAATAAAGCTCGATTTTATCAAGCTTCAACGTCAGAGCTTTACGGTAACGCTACTGAGAGCCCCCAGTCCGAAACCACACCCTTCCGTCCACGAAGCCCATATGGCAGCGCCAAATTATACGCCTTTTGGACTACAGTGAATTACCGAGAAGCCTATGGCATGCATGCGTCTAACGGGATTCTTTTTAATCATGAAAGCCCGACCCGTGGAGAGACATTTGTAACACGTAAAATTACTCGCTCAGTAGCTGCGATTGAAGCTGGTCTGGAAAACAAACTCTACCTTGGTAACTTGGATGCACTTCGTGATTGGGGCGACGCCCGTGACTATGTAGAAGGGATGTGGATGATGCTACAGCAAGACAAGCCAGACGATTATGTGCTGGCTACGGGCGAATGTCATTCGGTACGAGAGTTCGTAGAATTAGCCTTCGCAGAAACCGGACGCAAAATCTTCTGGTCTGGTCAAGGTGTTGATGAACGGGGAGTAGATACAAATACAGGAGATGTGCTCGTTGAAATCGACCCCAAATATTTTCGGCCAGTAGAGATTGATAAATTATTGGGGGATCCAGCCAAAGCCAAACAAGTTCTTGGTTGGACCGCAAAAAGGAAGTTTAGTGATTTAGTAACTGAAATGGTAAAGGCAGATCAAAAGATTTTAGAAAATTAATATAATGGACAACAGCCATAAAACACACTTCTGCCTAGCCGGAAAAACAATTTGGGTGGCTGGTCAAACTGGCATGGTGGGGTCAGCGGTTCTAAAACGCCTCGCCTCGGAGGATTGTGAATTATTTTTGGTTAAACGACCCGAGCTTGATTTACGGGATCAAAAAGCCGTGCGTAGCTGGTTGAATAAAAATAAGCCCGACGTAATCGTTGTAACGGCTGCAACTGTAGGTGGTATCCTAGCAAATTCTTCACGACCAGCCGAATTTTTATATGATAACCTAGCGATTGAAACTAACATAATACATGGAGCTTATGAGATAGGGGTTCAGAAACTATTATTTCTTGGGTCGGCCTGTATTTACCCTCGTGACGCTTCGCAACCAATATCAGAGGAAGCACTTTTGACCGGCCCCCTTGAGCCTACTAATCAATGGTATGCGGTTGCAAAGATTGCCGGTATAAAATTATGTGAAGCGTACAGAAAACAATATAAATGTGATTTTATTTCTGCTCAGCCTAATAATCTCTATGGAGCTGGAGATAACTTTGACCCCGATACTAGCCATGTCATACCGGCATTAATAGTCAAAGCTCATGCGGCAAAGACGACTGTCCAATCTTCGATTGAAATTTGGGGAACGGGCTCACCAATGAGAGAATTCCTGCACGTTGACGACTTAGCAGATGCACTAGTTCATTTACTAAAAACCTACTCTGGATTGACGCATATTAATATTGGGACCGGCGAAGAAATTTCAATTCATGAACTGGCTCAATCTGTGGCAGATACTGTAGGTTTTAATGGGGAACTCGTATTCGACAGCAGCAAACCTGATGGAGCGATGCGTAAACTACTCGACGCTACCAGAATGAATAAACTGGATTGGGCACCCAGCATTCATCTTAAGGAAGGACTGGAATCTACCTATAAGTGGTACTTACAAAATGTTGTGGAACCCACCTAAACGGAAACTACCTAGGGAACTTTCTAATATTATTTTCCATACGGTAATAGCTGTTTTGCCCTAATACAAAAAAGAAAATGAGGTCATGATTGGGTAATGTAATCAATACCTAAATAACAGTTTTAGGGACATAAGGTTGTCCGAAAACTAATTTGGAATATGTTTAAGTTTCGCTATTTACCCCTATGGAATCTTAACCGGACGATGCAACAGATTTAATAATGCTCGCCGTTTGGGATGCCGTTTTCTGCCATGAAAATAATTTTGCACGTTCAAGGGCCAAGGCCCCCAATCTCTGCCGCTCATTTTTGTTCTCAAGTATTGAAATAATGGTATTAGCCATATCCTTCACATCCAATGGGTCAAAATATGTGGCAGCATCTCCCAAAATCTCTGGCATGGCTGCAGTATTAGAACTGGCTATTGGCGTGCCACAAGCCATCGCCTCGACTAATGGATTTCCGAAAGTTTCAACGGTAGAAGGAAAAATGAATAACGCACAACTCTGATAAAGATGAACTAATTTTTTAGTCGTTTGTTCTCCGATTAGTTCGACGGCACTCTCCAAATTAGCTGAATAAATTGCTTCATTAATTTCAGCCTGGTATCCCCGATCAATAGCTTTACCAGCGAGCTTCAACTTCAGACCCGGGTTCTTTTCCCTAACCAGTGAAAAAGCAGAAATCAACGTATGGATATTCTTTTGTATATAAATATCAGAAACAGAAAGAAGAAATTCCTGTCGTTTTATGTAATTCAGTGGTTGGAATTCTGTGTTAACGCCGTGGTAAACAACTGGAACTTTGAGCTTAAATTTCTTTTCCATTCCGAATGTTAAAACCTTCCTCGCGTAGGTGGAGACGGCAATGGCACGCTCACATTTGATAAGAGACAATATCGTCATCAACGTTAAACCCATCCAGTAAAGTCTCTTGAACAGACGTGTCTCACGCTTGGCAACAGCCAGGGAATTACGCAGCATGATAATTGTTCTGGGTGCAAGCAGAGGTCCGTAATTAGCCGGCGACAAAGTCACGTCGATGCTCATACGTCTGGCCCGAATTGGTAACACGCACTGTTCCCACAAAAGAGTTGCGAGAAAGCCATTCGAAAAATCTAGTACGTGGACCTGAACCCCTTTCTCAATTACTCCAAATAATTCAAGTTGATCCTTATGCAAATAAAGATGTAGTTCAAAGTCTTCATCCTTCGCAAGTAACGGCAATACATTACGAAGGTATGTAACACCGCCTCCACTTTTCGAGTGGATAGCATTTACCAAAACGCGAATTTGATCACTTTGCAAAGGCCTTGGTTGAAACACCAAAATTCACCTATTTTGAAATGTTTAAATAGTATAATATTTTAGATTCTGTTATATTTAATAAACCTAAAGTATAGAGGAAATATAAATTATAATAGTTATCAATTTTTATTGATGTATGATTGATCATTTTGTTGACTTTTTATTTTGATTGATTAATTAATTAGTCTTTAATTTA